>JBLFWU010000082.1:0-10610 GCA_047610985.1 Nitrospinales bacterium
GGCGGTCGATAAGAAGTTCATAACAATCCTCGTTGTAAGTCCGATAAAGAGGTGCCTTATAAGCGCATGATTATTGTATTCTGACATTGCGGTTAAAGAGTTTCAATATCCTATTTCCCCATTTTTTTATAAGCTCTATATTGGGAAGGGATCAAACATTAATCAGGTATGTGAAAAAAGGAAGGCGTCTATGGTAAAATTTGAAAAATGAGGACAGTTTAAAAAGAATAGTTAATTTTACCAGGAGAATCCATAAGTTGTCTAAACCCCATGTTGCGAAGGCTTTTAAAGTGGTTTTTAGAATTGTTTTACTGATATTCTTTTTGTCTTTTATGTCTGTGAGAGTTCCGAACTCTCTCGCATTGCAGTCTCAAGAATATATTGTAGAAATTTCTGCATTACGGTTTAGTCCCGCGAGCTTGACTGTGCATTCAGGTGATGTCGTAAAATGGGTGAATAGAGATAACAGGCGGCATCAACTTATGTCCATTTCAGAAGGTGGGTGGCGGTCTCACACTTTGAAGCCTGGAGACTCATTTGTTCAGTTTATTGGAAAGACAACCTTCTACATTTGTACGCTCCACCCTAATATGCAGGGAAAAATATTAATTCAAGGCCGTTAGATATCATCACTCAATGAAGTAAATCTTCCTTTGTTGCTGAAAAGGCAATTCTAAATCCATTGATGTAGTGCCGCTTATCTGCTGGGGCCCGATAACGGGTATGCGATTTAGTGTGGCTGATTAAATTGGCTTGCGAACCTCCGCGCTTAACCTTGAAGCGCCCTGATGTGGGGCCTTTGGGGTTTTGCATCGGGCTTGTTTTAAAATAAGCATTCGAAAACCAATCCTCAACCCATTCCCAAACATTTCCAAGAGTATCGTAAAGGCCGAAGGGGTTCGGCTTTTTTTGACCTACGGGATGGCTTTTATAGTTCGACGTCCCAAAATACCAAACAAAATGATTATTGATTTCATCCCCCCAGTAAAATTGTGTAGAGGTTCCTCCGCGTGCGGCATATTCCCATTCTGCTTCGCTGGGTAATCGATAGCGGTCTGTTTTTTCCGCAGTGTTCAATCGTTGTAAATAATCTTGAGCATCATTCCAGGAAACTCTTTGAACAGGATGGTTCGGACCTATAAATTTTGAGAGATTCTGGTTTTTATAAGTGGACCACTGTTTTTGCGTGACCTCATAGGTTCCCAAATAAAATGAATCGACGCAGACTTTGTGAACGGGTGCCTCAAAATCAAATCCATTATCAGAGCCCATTAAAAAACATCCCGCCGGAATTTTAAGGAATTACATTTTTGTAGAAGGGGAGACCCATATCTTCCTAATGGATTTTTCCTCTTGCTCAAGAGCAGGCGAAACCCCGGAGCACGATAGGGTCAGGAGAAGCGATAAAATCAACTGTTTTAAGCAGGGATATCTTTTCATTTCCGCGATTGGTAGGACAAAGGCTTAGTCATATATGGTATTTAGACTACTAAATAAACGTCCTTATGCTTATATTCAGGCCCATTTTATGTTTATAAAATCAATGTTTCAGATGTGTGACCTTTAATGTTCAGGGGATACATTGATCCATTCTGCTAAAAGAAAATTTTCCGTTTTTGCCGTAGTCGTTCTACTTGTTTTTACTGCAATATCTGAAGCGGACTCAGGCGCGATAATTCTCAACCCCACTCAGCAAAAGCCAAGTGAGTTGAGGGTTTATCAAAATGCTTATGTCAAAATTAGCAATACCTTCAATTCAGCATTGTACGATCTCACTGTTATTGAGTTTCCATCGGAGAAAAGAGTATTATCCATCGCCGATTTTCAATCGGGGCAGTCTTTCGAAATGTCATTTTCAAGAGCGGGAGAATACAAGATATGTTACTCCAGTGAAAATGATCCGCGGACTTGTTTGCTTCTAGATGTTTTAAAAGCAGAAATGATTTGATCTTCGATCAAGTTACCCTCTTTCTGTTTTAGCGTAAAACCCTATTTACCTGCCTGCCAAAGCGAATCGACGAAGTAATTTTTACAATCGTAAAAATTTTCGGATATTTTAAATCCACTTTCCAAAGCCAGGGATTTTATGTCTTCTATCGAATATTTATAAGACTGCTCGGTTTGCATTGTTTCCCATTCGGCAAAATCAAAACTCCTACCCAAAGCCTCAATGTGAATAGTTTGTTTGCAGGTGCTGTATAAATAACTCTCTACTGCATGTGTGTGTGGATTGTAATGTCCTTGCTGAACAAATAATTTTTTATCAAAATTTGCTCCTAGGGTGTCATTGATTCTGTCGAGGATATGTAAATTGAATTTTTCAAACAATTCATCGTTATACGACTGATGAAGTAATTTGGGATTTTTCATAAGATCGAAGCCGATCAATAGGTAATCATCACTCTGAAGGGTTCCGCGTAGTTTTTTCAGAAAAGCTTTGGCATCGGGAATGTCCATATTGTTCAGAGTGACCCCTAAAAAAAGCACCATTTTCTGTGCTTTCTCGTTTGAGAAGGTGGCCAGCCCTTCAAAATAATCTGCAACCAACCCGGTTGCATTTAATTTGGGGGTTGGGAACTTTTTGTTTAGCGTATTAATGAGGTTGTTGATGGCCCCATTGGAAATATCGATGGGAGTGTATTGAAGTTCGATTCCATCCGTAAGCAACTGTTCGATGAGAATCATTGTTTTATCGCCATCTCCAGAGCCTAACTCGACTAGGTGACTGGAGGAATCAGCAAATATTTTGGAAAGAGTTGCTTTATGCGTGTTGATAATTTCCCGTTCACATCGAGAGGGATGATAGTTTTCAAGTTCTGTAATTTGCTTGAAAATCTCACTTCCTCGCGTGTCATAAATCAACCAGGATGGTAGTTTCTTTTTTTCAAGGGAGAGTCCCTTTAGAACCGCATCGGCAAATAGTTTTGTTTCTGGGGCAGAGATTGCATTGTTCATATGATATTTTTTCAATAAAAAAATCGAGAAAAATTAAAAATGTCAGGTCTGCATTTGACCTGACAAATTCAGCTTGCTATATTACTTGTATATAATTCTTTAACCTTTTTGTCCAGCTTGGACTATACGGCCTTAATACTAGTATGTAGGCTAGTTTAGCTCCTTCTCTCTATTCGGAAAGTGAAAACCAATGGTTACACTTATTAAATTAGACAATCTAAATATGTCTCTAGAATATGAAAAAGCAGAGAGAGAATTCATCGCACTTATAAGTTGTGATGATCTGGATGGAAAGCTTTTGGCCGATCCTCATGTCGCCGATAATTTTAATGAAAAAATTCGTGGTGCATTAAAGAAATCTTTGGCTGACGATGACGAGTCTGCTCATCTTTTTGTGCAAAGGTGTTTGTATAAAATTAATAGGCTTAAACTTTTCTGGGATGATGATCTGAGGAATTACTCGAATGAAAACTCACGTTTTCTTTTCAATCTTCGATCTGATATCGAAAATCAATGGTCGGCTTGGGAAGAAAAACAGATTGTCATTGATCGTCCGACAGATGTGGATTCGGCTTTGCGTGATCGGGTGCAGGAAGATCTGAACCCGGAATTGTCTGAAGATGGACGTTATATTCGCGATCATGTTTCCGATGCAGGTTACCGCAGGTTGTTGGCTATTGCTTCTTTGGATGGTCTGGTCGAAGCGAGTCAGCTTTCGCGGGTGTTGGGGGGTGCCAGCTCAGAGGTGCAGCTTATGTTAACGCGCATTCTTTGGGAAGAGTATGGCAGTGGCAAGTTGGAGCGAAAACATTCTACTTTTTTTGCCGCAATGATGGATGGACTGGGGTTGGATTCTCGACCCGAAGCTTATTTTGATCTGGTGCCTTGGGAAGTTTTGGCCAATATCAATCATTCCTTTATGGTTTCAGAACAAAAACGAAAATATTTGCGATATGTTGGGGGTCTTCTGTATATAGAGGTTTCTGTTCCCGGATCTTTCATAAATAACAAGTTGGCAGGAGAGAGATTGGGGTTAAGCCCGGAAGCCATCAGTTATTGGGACATACATATAAAGGAAGATATCCGGCATGGTCAATGGATGCTGGATGATGTTGCACTTCCTCTCGTCGAGAAGTATGGGAAAGATGCATGGGAAATTGTGTTGGGCTACGACCAGCAAAAATATTTATCCTCCAGAGCTTTCAGTTCTGTGGTGGACTCGATCCAAAGCTGTGAAAACGCAGTGATGCAAGAATAAATCGAGTCCGTCGCGCAAACCCTGTCTTAAAATTGTAATAGAAAATCATCATCCAATTCTTCTTCAAGATAATCAGGAAGCTCTGTGCTCGAATCAGTTTGACATAGTTTTACTTGATCTGTGGTTAAACCTGTTGCGTCCTTGAGTTTAGCCCCTTTTAAATTAGTCTGATTGAAAATCGTTCCCTCATTTAGATGAGCTCCTTCTAAATTAGCATTTTCCAAGTCTGCAAACTGGAGGTTTGATTCCAATAAGCCAGCTCCGGAAAGGTTTGTGTTTTTCAAGTTTGCACTTTGCAAGTTGGTTTCCAAAAGTTTAGCCTTACTCAAATCTGCCTTTTCGAGGATGGCCCCAGTTAGATTTGAATATTGGAGTTTGGCTTCCTTCAAGTCGGTATTGCTTAAATTGATTTTTTGGAGCTGACATCCGCGTATATCTGCTTGGGAAAGGTCAGGAACAGTTTCCGGGTTTTCTTCCCGCCATTGGTTCCAGGCGTCGACCCCTTGTTTGATTTTATCTAAGTGTTCTTCAATTGGCATGTTTGTTTTCCTATAAATTTAAGATTCGCGCCATTATTTTAGTCCATATAAAATTCCATATACACCATCCAGCCGATCATGGACAAGACGAGTACTGCATAGCCTGTGTGCACCCAGACTGTAAAAATGATATTTTCCTTTCGCTTTACCCGAGGTTTTATTTCGGGTTCTTTTTCCTTCATTTATTTTCCTTTAAGGCCGTAATAATAGTTAACAGTAAATATGGGTAACTGTCATTAAAATAACCTGTTTTAGCTGACGAATGAGAAAATATTAAACCTCTCAAAATTCAATAATTTGTTTCGTTTTGATCCCGCTCTTTTGGTTTACAATATTTAAAGTAGCATAACTTCTATTATTATTGGCGCATGAAAAATATTTCAAAATTTCTTTTAATCTTTATTTTGTTGGCTCCAGTCGCTTATGCCGATGAGGTGCAGAATGGTTTGAAGGCATTAAATCGTGGTGACTACAAGACTGCTTACGAAATATGGAAACCTCTCGCCGAAAAAGGCAACAGCACCGCCCAGTTTAATCTGGGATTGATGTATGACAAGGGGGATGGCGTCAGGCAAAATTTTCCCAAAGCTGTCAAGTGGTACCGATTGTCCGCCAAGCAAGGAAATGTCAGTGCGCAATTTAATTTGGGGTTGATGTATTACAATGGTGAAGGGGTTGCCAGGGACTATGAAAGAGCCGTTAAATGGTATTTATATGCGGCGAGACAGGGAAACATAGGTGCCCAGTTTAACCTGGGATGGATGTTTGATAAAGGCGAGGGAGTGACCCCGAATTATAAAAGGGCGATAAAGTGGTATCGGCTTGCCGCAAAACATGGGCATGCGGGCGCGCAATTCAATCTTGGTTTGATGTATGACAAGGGTGAAAGAGTTCCTCGTGATTTTGATAGAGCTCTCAGGTGGTTTTTAAAAGCGGGAAATCTGGGGAACGCAGATGCTCAATTAAAACTGGCTAAGGTTTATGACCAAGGAAAGGATGTGAAGCAAGATATTCAGAAAGCCGTCAAGTGGTACAAGCTGAGCGCAAAACAAAGCAGGGTTGAAGCACAGTTAAAATTAGCAAGAATCTACGACAAAGGCGATCGGGTTGAAAAGAATTTTGAATATGCTGTCAAATGGTACGAAGCCGCAGCAAAAAATGGCAAACGCGAAGCGCAATCTCGTCTGGGAATGATATATACCCAAGGATCGCAAAAAGATTATGTAAAAGCTTTTAGATGGTTTCGACGGGCAGCAAAAAGGGGAGATGCCAATGCTCAATTTAATCTCGGACGACTATATGAAGCAGGAGATGGCATCGATAAAAACCTTGAAAGAGCAGCAAAGTGGTATCTTTTGGCCGCCGAGCAAGATCATTCCAAAGCGCAGGCGAGTCTAGGCTGGATGTATATTAACGGTGCCGGAGTGGAAGAAGACCTTGATGAAGCCGAGAAGTGGTATAAAAGATCTGAAAGTTTGGGGAAATATCCTAGGAAAAAAGCCCGTAATTAAAATGCTCTTATAATTAATCCCCCCTTGATAAGCCATTAGATAACCCCGATTTTCTTTAAAGACCTAAATACATCTAAAAACCCTCCAAAAGTGCCACGCTGAGACTGCAAAGCATCTAGCCTTTCTTATCTATAGAAACGGAACACAAAACCCGGAAAAAACTTCCCATTCGACCTGAAAAAAGTGCTGAATGAGGTTATTGAGATCAAAATATTGGTTTTTAATATCAAAATAATCAATGATTTAACCAAAAAAACGGAAAAACATGATTTGGCATGAGCTTTGCTAGATATTAGAGTGACAGCGAAATGCGTCAAAAATCAACCGTGGAGGATTTATGAAGAATTTAACCGTAGATGAGTTCCTAACTCAAATGTTTCGTGATACTGCAGAAAAAAGTGGATGGAATATTTACCGCAAAGGCAGGAAATGGTTTCCATCAATTAGAAGGCGAAAACTAGACCCAAAAGTGAAGAGTCTCAATTAAATTTTTTGAACTTATCTAATCGTGAGGAACTCTTATGAATGGAACAACAGCTGATTTGGAAGAACTGAGTATTTCGCCAGGAAACATGGAAAAAGAAAATTGGTTAGATTGCCTTGCAGAAGGAATTGATGATTTACCGACAACGGAACGAGTGATTATTTCTCTGTTCTATTATGAAAACTTGACGATTCAGGAAATAGCTCTGGTTCTAGAATTGTCAGATTCCGAAGTTTCAAAAATTCATCACGATACTGTTTTGGAACTTTTAAAACGATAATTTAGACGGATAAAAAACGGGTGCAATCGATAAGGACTTTTTAAATTTAAATAGCAATGATCAATGGTATTTGTCCCCGTAATTGCGATTCGATTCAAAAACAGGGATAATGCGCTGAACTTCCTTGAACTCAGTACCGTTTTCTATTGTTGAAAGCGGGAAGTTTTAGAATTAGCGATTATCCATGCGGTTACCCAAAGAAGTTCTGAAAGAAGTTTTTGGTTTCGATTCCTTTCGTGGTTTGCAAGAAGAAATTATAGAGCATGTCCTCGATGGAGGAGATGCACTGGTACTGATGCAAACTGGGGGTGGTAAATCACTTTGTTATCAGATTCCCGCGCTCTGCCTGAATGGCATCACTGTTGTAGTCTCGCCTCTCATTGCCTTGATGCGAGATCAAGTCGAGTCTCTCAAGCAATTAGGGGTTCGCGCCGCCGGATTAAATTCCACTCTGACTGTGACTGAAACCAGCCAGGTTGAACAGAGTATGGTGTCAGGCCAGCTAGATTTGGTTTATGTCTCTCCCGAACGTCTTCTCACTAAAACATTTCTTGATCTCCTTAGCCGTTGCGATGTGGCGTTGTTCGCCATCGATGAAGCACATTGTGTTTCACAGTGGGGACATGATTTTCGTCCGGAATATCTCAAGTTGTCCACCTTGTATGAACGCTTCCCTCAGGTCCCGCGTCTAGCTTTGACCGCAACTGCTGATGGCCCCACCCGACGCGATATTTTGGAGAGATTGAGTCTCCAATCGGGTCGTTTGTTCGTGGCCGGATTCAACCGCCCAAATATTTTTTACCGTGTGGTGCCTAAGGATAATCCGCGTAAAAAGCTCCTTCATTTTTTAGAGAACGAGCATTCCGGTGAATCGGGAATCATCTATCATTTATCACGCGCAAAAGTGGAAGACACTGCGCAGTGGTTGGTCGACCAAGGCTATTCTGCTTTGCCTTATCATGCGGGTATGAGTAAAAAGCTTCGAGAAAAAAACCAAGACCAGTTTTTTAAGGAAGAGGGAGTGATCATGGTTGCGACCATTGCCTTCGGGATGGGTATCGATAAACCCGATGTGCGATTCGTAGCTCATATGGATCTACCCAAGAGTATGGAGTCCTATTACCAGGAAACGGGGCGTGCCGGACGCGATGGAGAAAAATCGACGGCGTGGCTGGCCTATGGCGTAGGTGATGTCGGCAAAATCATAAATTTTATAGATATCTCCGATGCACCCGAGGAGCAAAAAAGGGTGGAGCGGCAAAAATTGGAAAAACTGCTGGGCTATTGTGAAACCACTCTATGCAGGCGTCAGGTATTACTGGAATATTTCGGTGAAACTATGGAGCAACCTTGCAATAACTGTGACACGTGTTTGGAACCGGTGGAAAGCTTTGATGGAACCGTGGCGGCGCAAAAAGCTCTTTCATGTGCTTACCGTACAGGAGAGCGGTTTGGTACTATGTACATCATAGATGTACTACTTGGAGCTAAAACCGAGCGCATCCAGAGTTTTAATCACCACAATCTGAGTACCTATGGAATTGGGAAAGAATTCTCAAAAGAAGAGTGGCGTTCGATTTTCCGCCAACTGGTGGCGATGGGACTTCTAACTGTGGATATCGAAGGCCATGGTGGGTTGCGGCTAGGTCCCAATCATAGGCCTGTTTTGGTTGGCGAGCGTTCAATACAATTCAGGCGAGATGCAGGACGAACAACATTGAGTAAACAGAAAAAAAGGAAAGCTGAAAAGCAACTTGTTAAGTCTACTTTCAATAACCCCTCCGATGATGCCTTGTTTCAAGCCTTGCGTGACTGCCGAATGGGTTTAGCAAAAGAACAGGGCGTTCCCCCATACGTTATTTTTCACGATAGTGCCTTGTCGGATATGGTACAAAATAAACCGCACACTATAGAAGAGTTTTCCATGCTGCACGGAGTGGGCGAGGCCAAACTCAAACGTTACGCAAACGATTTTCTTGCGGTAATTCTTGAAGAAATACAGAATTAAACCCGTACAAGTAAATAGAAGCTATAATATATCGAAACATTTTTACTAGTGACCTTGTATATATATTTTACGTATAGATAAAATAAATGAATTTGGAAAACGAAAAACTCTGGGCGGGAATTGGTGTAGAAGTCAACAGCAATTTGTCCAGCCGTGAAATGCTTTATAAAGCCAAGCTCGATTGGGAAGTTTCTAAAATTCCTTCGCAAAGACCGAAGTCCCACGCCAATCAAGAAACATTGCGTTTTTACAAAGCCTATTTCGACTGTGGGAATGCTGAAATCGAAACAGTTGGCAGTCTTGACGGTGCCCGCATAATCTGGTCACTCGCCAGATTAAATGAAGATTTTGTGTTGCCGGGGAGGGATGAGCTGAAAGGATATATTCTGCTTGCATCCCGCCATGAGGATAGGGAAAAAATTGAAATTCATTTTTTGACTCTGCGGTCAGCCAGCAACAGTATGCTGAAGATATCCTCTAAGGCAAGACCCACGGTGAAAAACTCTTTCCGGCGTTCATTTAAATCCACCCTACCTTTTTTGTCTGAGTCTTCGCTGCAATTTGATGAAGATATGATCGAAAGGACAAAAAAAACTATTGAAATGGGCCGAACAGCTCTATCTGCTCATGCCAAGGAGGCTCAACTTCTTGCAGAAAAAAAAGTGACTGAACAAATTGCTGAAAACTATATGACTGAAGTCTTTAAACAAGATTCCGAGGATAGCGAAGAAGCAAAACAAAAGGCCAATGCTAACGCGCTATCTGCTCTGGATGCATTTGGAAACGCACCGGGTCAGAACCTGGAATCGGCGCAAATGACAGCATGGGGACTCCTGACAGCAGTAACATACACGGCAGACCGCCTAGGGAAAACTCCAGATTCCCGACTAAGGCAAGCTTGGTTTGGTCCCAATGCGAAAATTAAAAAGCGAGCATTAGAACTGGCATTAAAGCTACTTTGAAAAAATAGTTTGCAGGAAAATTCAGATATTGTCAGTAGTTTTCATTCTCCCTAAATCACCAAAGCGATTCCGAATTCCAATGAAAATTCTTCGCGTAAGAATTTTTGGTTTGAGAAATGCTAAAGCTAGTCTTGGAGATGGATGATGACCCCGCAGTGGAGAAATATAACTCATATATGCCATCTTTATTAAACTCCAACTTTATAGATTTTTTTTCTGGAAGATCTGGAAGCTCAAAAATAATTTTCTCAGTCGTACTTGAATATATATATAAATTGAAAACGGGATAGTTGTAATTATTTTGCAGGGAGATAGGCGTGTTTGTGATGCCTTGTAACGAGCAGGGGTTATGCTGGTCGTTATTTAAAAGTATAGTTTTTTGTTTGTTCCATGCTTCATTTGAATAGATCCCGCTGGAATTCAGCAGCGTGGACCAATATACAACCCTCAAATATTCAGAGTCGTACTCGATAACGGATTTTTCACTTTTTTCTGGAGAACTATCTGATTTGATCGCGTGCATGGGTTTGTTTTCGTGGCTAGGTTTTAAAATTTTTAATTCGAAGATTCTACATAAAACCCATAAATTTTTATATCAGAATACGTGTGAAGT
>JBLFWU010000083.1:0-10414 GCA_047610985.1 Nitrospinales bacterium
AACTCTCCTTTTCATCAGATGAAAAATCGTATCATTATCCTACCGCTCCTATTCTAATCTACTCATCAACTTTTTATCCTATTTTTAGAGATGCCCTTATGTAAATATATAACTTTTCTGGGGAGAACATGTTATGAGCCATTGCCGTCATCCGCTTTATTTTCCATCCTATATCTACAAACCAAGAATAGCCCTACAAAGATCGTTCTGAAGCGAACCTAACTATCTACCGTTTAGGATCTCGCTATTAATCCCACATTTGCGGGATACCTTCTGATTAGTATTAGCGTTATCGTGGTACCTCTGATTATATTTGCAGAAAGGCTTTATAGTGGAAATTCAAGAGCTGTTTGAGGGTGACGTTGAAATCCCTACCCTACCTGAAGTTTATTACGACTTTAAAGAGGCAATGGAAGATCCGGATGGATCGTTTGATGAGATCTCTGAAATCATTTCTATAGATACCGGTCTTTCGATACGCCTTTTAAAAATTGTTAACAGTGCTTTTTACGCTTTTCCCTCCCAAATAGAAACGATCTCACATGCCATTAGTGTGGTTGGTTTGGAGCAGTTAAATAACCTTGTTCTTTCAACCGTAGTCATGGACCGTTTTAAAAACATACCCGACAGCGTTATCAACATGGAATCATTCTGGAAACACAGCATCGCCTGTGGATTGGCAGCAAGAACCATTGCTTCCCTCAGAAAAGAAGTAAACTCAGAAAGGTTTTTTGTAGCAGGAATGCTACACGATGTAGGGCGTCTGGTTTTAGCCATGTCTGCACCTTTCAGCATTCTTTCAGTTTTTATGCGTTGCAAGGCGGAAGAAATTTCATTATATGATGCTGAGAAAAATATTTTAGGATTCAGCCATACAGATGTAGGCCAACTACTCCTGAAAAACTGGAAACTTCCAGCCTTCCATCAGAATGTTGTAGGGAACCACCACCAATCGGGGTCGTCTATTGATCTGGAATCAGGGATTCTTAATGTCGCCGACCATATAGCCAATGACTTAAAGTTGGGAGATAGCGGCGAAATTTTATCTCCCCCTCCCCTTGACCTTGAATTATGGGAAAAGCTTCAGTTGCCTGAGGGTACAAATATTAAGACAATTAAAGCCGAAGTGGAACAACTCTACAACGCAACCAGTCAGGTATTTTTACAAGCCGCATAACAGTACGCACTTAATTCGATTATATCTACCATCGTTTTAAATACGTGGAAAACCAAATTAAAAAAATATCCTGAATTTTATGGCTTTATATTGTAGCACTGATTCCATTTGAAATATCGATTCTTCCCCCTGGGGAAAGCCCCTGACGCTATACTTCATACCTCTCAGTACCAGTTTTTTCTATTATTTTTTTTTGAGTAGGATGCTATACTTTACTTCAAAGAACCATCAGAACTACCAGCGATAAGTCTTTTATGTCAAAATTTTAAGTTGAAGAAGGGGAGAATCAATGAACAAAGGAACGGTTTTACTAGGAGCTATACTTGCACTTTTCTTTTTAACTTCGTGCGCGTCAAATGGGACTGTAGTTCCAAAAGCTTTTCCAGGCTCTGCCGAAATTTTCAAAGTTAATGATGGAGGCACCGTAGAGGTAAAGGGATATGACATGAAAGATCAATCCGTCCACTGGGTGTTTGTTGAATGCGACTACTGGAGTGGCTGTTATATGCGTTGTCAGGGACCTGTAAAAACCTGCAAAAGCATAGCGACAAAATCAGACTTAGATGTCGCCTACATTCATACCAATCATACAAAATAAATAGCATTCAAATCTCCATTTAATTATAAGAAATAATGCCAATACTTATTTTGACATTCGCATTAATTTGAGTCATTCTTAAGATTGCGTTGCCCGATGGGTTTAACAGGGAAACACATGGGGGGTTTATGGATGCCCTGATAAGGAGGTGATCCGATGCTATCTAACAGTATTAAAGGAGCTTCCGGAGTAATTTGTTAACGTCAAGTTAACGGAAGCTCCTGTACTTCTATAGCGCCCCACTTTTTTAGTGGGGCGTTTTTTTTGGAATATTGACACTCTTGCTTGGGTCGAAAGATGATAATTTTCATTTGATCCATTTCTTTTTTCTCTAAGATAATAAACCACATGTCGGAAATTCAAAGTTTCATCTCCAAAGAAAACACTTATATACTCCAAGCGTTTTTAGTAATTTTTCTAGCCCTCATTGCAGATTTAATTCAAAAGAAAGCTTTTAGGGAGTTATCTAAAAAAGCCGAAAAAACCAATAAGAAATGGGATGATGCAATCCTTTATTCCATACCGCGCCCCTTAAGTATAATTATCTGGGTTTCCAGCATTGCCTTTTCTGCTGAAATTTTTCAAAAAGAAACTGGAGCTGTTATTTTTGAAGCTTTCCAGCCATTACGCAATGCAATAGTCATTGCTTCCCTAGCTTGGTTTTTAATTCTTTCGATTAAAAGAACCGAAAAAAATTACCTTAAAAGCGAGGACGAGTACGATCCAACCACTGTATTTGCGATTTCAAAATTGGCAAGAGTAGCAGCCGGAATCACTGCGGCCTTGATGATTTTGCAAACTTTAGGGCTAAGCATTTCAGGGGTTCTGGCTTTTGGAGGTGTGGGGGGTATCGCAATAGGTTTTGCTGCAAAAGATCTATTATCAAATTTTTTTGGTGGACTGTTCATTTATTTGGACCGTCCATTTGCAGCGGGAGACTGGATCCGATCTCCCGACCGAGAAATAGAAGGAGTCGTAGAAAATATCGGATGGAGAGTAACTCGAATCCGAACTTTCGACAAACGCCCCCTCTATATTCCAAACTCTGTATTTTCGCAAATTGCAGTTGAAAATCCCTCCAGAATGTCCAACCGGCGAATAAAAGAAACCATTGGCATTCGTTATGATGATGCTTCTAAAATGGAAACGATCACGGTTCAAGTTGAAGTAATGCTTAAAAGTCATCCTGAGCTAGACGCTAATACTACCATGATGGTCAATTTCAACAGTTTTGCTTCCTCGTCACTTGACTTCTTTATTTATACTTTCACAAAACCTGGAACCAGTTGGGAAAAATATCACACTATTAAGCAGGACGTTCTTTTAAAAGTTATTAAGATCGTTGAGGAGAATGGAGCCGAGTTTGCATTCCCGACATCTACCCTTCACCTTGCCGATGAAGAACTTTTTAAAAACCCGGATTCTAATAAAAAATAATTCTGAACTGGCTTTAAAATGAAATCTAAATTATTACATGTTCCACCAATTTTGATTACTATTTCCTTCATTTTAGTAAGCGGCTGTGTCAACCTTGGCCCCAACACATTGAAGAGCGAGCGTAGCAATTACAATCTCGCCGTACAAAGGACAAACGATGAACAGTTACTGCTCAATCTGGCGCGCCTAAAGTATCGTGACACGCCATTTTTTATGGAAGTCAGTAGTGTTGCCTCTCAGTTCACGCTTTCCACTTCCGCCAATGCCAGCGCGTCTCTTCAGGAGGGAGTGAAAGGACTTTTTGGCCTTGGAGGATCTGTCGGGATGACTGAAAAACCCACCGTCACTTATTCTCCTTTACAGGGAGATCAGTTTATTCAACGCGTTCTCTCCCCTTTGCCTTTGGAAACCATTACACTTTTGTATCATTCGGGTTGGAGCGTGGAAAGAATTTTTCGATTATGTTTTCAACGAATGAACAATGTAAAAAATGCTCCGGGCGCATCCGGTCCGACACCAATAAAAGCACCTCAATTTAAAGAATTTATTGAGACTACAAAACACTTAAGAGAACTTCAATCCCAAGATACTTTAAATCTTTTCTTTCATAAACAAGACGGAATCCCTCAAATTATCTTACAAATTGCTGAAGAAGGAAGGAATCTGGAACCTGCAAACAACTTCGCAAAAGCTCTCAATGTAGAACCAGGAAGAGAAAAGTATGTCATTACATTTTCTCCGAAACAAAACGAACCTGATCAAATCAGGGTTGTCACTCGATCTCTTTTAGGAATTCTGTTTTACCTTTCTCAGGCTGTAGAAGCACCTGAGCAAGACATTAGAGACGGCAAGGTCACACGCACACTTAAATCGTCTGGAGAAGTATTTGACTGGAGAGAGCTTACGGGGGAACTTCTTAGGATCAGATCCAAACCCAGTCGGCCTGAAAATGCAACCTTGATGGTTTTTTATCGAGGCACATGGTTTTACATTGACGATTCGGACCTTAAATCTAAATCAACTTTTTCCCTATTATCACAAATTTTTTCCCTGCAAGCCGGAAAGATAAAAGACAACAGCCCGGTTCTCACACTCGGAGTGGGGCAATAACCCACATTAGCTCTTAGATTCGCTCAATCCGCGCTGAAACAATTCAAGAGCTTCTTTTATCCTTCCGATAATAAACTTTTTCTCCGTGGGAGCATCCATCCCGTTATCTATAGAAATCACAACATGCTTTTCATGCAGACTTGCGTTTTGTATGAAAGCTGAAACCTTTTCAGCAATAACAAACCCCGTTCCACGAACAAGCTCATCCTGAATCGCTTTGGGATTATTTTTTACTGGCAATCCATTCTTATTAAATAATTGAGACATGTGTTTAATTTTTTAATTTATTAATAATTTGCTCAACACTAATTTACAACACTTAACGAATTCGTAACGGAAAATAAACATTACCGCAAATCAAACAACAAGGTTTATGTTTTTTATCCCTTAGCATGGAATGTTTTTAAATGGCATTATATTTTCTTTTACGGTAAAGTATATGACTTATAGTATTGAGTTATTTGATTTTATCTGATTTTTGGGTTTTATTTATGCGAAAAATTAAAGTACTGGTAGTAGATGACGCTGTAGTCGTTCGGAAAATTGTTACCGACACCTTGGGTTCTGATCCCGAGATCGAAGTTATTGCTACAGCCGCAAACGGGAAAATTGCTCTGCAAAAAATTCAGCAACTCAATCCCGACATCTTGACTCTTGACATTGAAATGCCAGAGATGGATGGCATTGAAACCCTGACTGAAGCTCGAAAGCTTTATAAAGATCTACCGATCATCATGTTCAGCACTCTGACAGAAAGAGGCGGATCTAAAACTTTAGAGGCCTTGTCATTGGGAGCCACCGATTACGTTACTAAGCCCGCTAATGTTGGTA
Organism: Nitrospinales bacterium; assembly: GCA_047610985.1. Taxonomy (GTDB): domain Bacteria; phylum Nitrospinota; class Nitrospinia; order Nitrospinales; family VA-1; genus UBA8687. The sequence goes on from JBLFWU010000083.1 coordinate 5,154, forward strand.
GTGTTTCTATCGCCAAGCAGCGGATTCGCGATGAGTTGATCCCAAAAATAAAAATGTTTTGTGCGGGAAAGGCTGGCACAAAAACTCCTGTTGCAGCAATCCCTAAACCGGTTGAGAAAACTGCGGCACCTGTTATTAAAAAGCAGTTCCGCCCCCGTCCCGCTAACCAAAAAATAGAAATAGTTGCAATTGGTGTCTCAACAGGAGGTCCCAATGCTTTAGCAGAATTATTCCCTACCCTTCCTGGGGATCTTCCCGTGCCAATAGTTTTGGTGCAACATATGCCACCTTTTTTCACAAAACTTTTGGCTGAAAGGTTATCGAGTAAGTCACCTGTAGATATTCAGGAGGGGAAATCTGGCGAAAAACTACAACCTGGGAAAGCATGGATCGCGCCGGGGGATTACCATATGGTTCTGGAAAAAAAAGCCGATGGCGTTTATCTCAAAACAAATCAGGATCCGCAAGAAAATTCCTGTAGACCTGCCGTAGACCCTCTATTTCGTTCGGTCTCTGACATATATGGCCCGAATGTACTTGCTGTCGTATTAACTGGAATGGGGCAAGATGGGATGAAAGGCTGTGAGCAAATTAAGGATAAAAGTGGCTATGTTATTGTTCAAGACGAGAAAACAAGTGTGGTTTGGGGAATGCCTGGGTTTGTTGCCCGGGAAGGACTGGCCGATGAGATTTTGCCACTAAACCAAATTGGACCAAAAATCATCTCAATTGTAAAAAAAAACCGCTAGCGAACCCCTCCTCCTAGCTGGCTTCAACTACGCTGGTGCTGAGATTTACTGCCTTCTCGGCATCCAAAATCAATAGTAATTTACCTTCCAACTTATAAATCCCACGGACTAGTTTTCTAACCTCTTCTGGGATAGTTTCAGGAGGACGCTCGTAAGCTTCTTCCGAAACTTCTAAAACATCACCAATCGCATCAACAAGAAGGCTTACAACACTTTCGCCAGTTCGAACCACAACATTCATAGGAAGCTTGCCTTCTGGTAATTTACCTATACTTAACCGCTGCCTGAGGTCAATCGCAGTGATGATCTGACCTCGCAAATTGATCAAACCACGGATTTCTGGTGGTGCTAAAGGTATATGTGTCATCTCCTGATAGCGAAAAACCTCTTGCACTGTTTCAACAGCTACTCCAAAAAAATGGTTGTCCAGGTAAAATGTACAAAACTGTTTTTCTTCTGACATCAGCTAACCTCCTCTGCCAATGCTAAACCGGTTGTTTCGACTAGAAAACTTGGGTCGGCATCTCTAACAATGTTTTCGATATCAAGCAAGTCTGTCACCCGGTCCTGCACTACAATGGTTCCAAGAACCCCTGCTCTATTAGCTCCTCGCTTTACCGTGATACTCTCATCAACAATATCTATGATACGCCTCACCACCAAGCCAACACTTCTTTCGTTGCGGGTGAACACCACCGCTTGCATTGACTCATTGGGATCTAATTCTTCACTTACTCCTCCCCCTACATTTAGATATTTCCTCAGATAAATCAAAGGCATGATTTCACCACGGTATTGAACCACATCCTGATCTCCCGATTGCTCAACATCAGACCTTTTGAACTCTTCCAGTCTTGCAACTTCTGAGAGTGGAATAGCCATGCGATCGTCGTCTTCCAAACCAAATATCAGTAATGTCTGTCGATCTCCCGCTAAAGCTTGGGTAGAGTGTTCAACTGCCATTGTTTTCTCTGAATGCTCGGCAATAACGCGGGCTTTTTGGGCCAATCCCATAACATCCAAAATTAATGCCAGCTTACCATCACCCATAATTGTAGCACCTGAGAAAGCAGCAAGCCCTTTCAATTGTTCCCCTAAGGGTTTAACAACAATCTCTTCGGTATCACTAATTCCCTCTACAACCAAACCGAACTGTCGGTCATCTGCGTGCAGAATAACAATATTAATGGCATCATCTTCTGATACTTTCTCCAGTTCTAACGCCTCATGCAAATAAATCAGCGGTAACAGGTTCCCACGCAGTCGATAAACCGGAGCGCCTTGAACCTGTTCTACAGACTTTTTAGCTTGCTCACCATCAAGACGAACCAATTCCAAGAGGTTGACCTGAGGAATTGCGTAGCGACCTCCTCCGGAGGTTATAATTAAAGCTGGAATAATAGCCAAAGTTAATGGAATCTTTACACGAAGTGTGGTTCCTTTGCCCTTTTGGCTTTGGATGTCTACCGTCCCACCAATTTTTTCGATATTAGTACGAACAACATCCATACCCACACCACGCCCTGAAACATTGGTTACCTTTTCTGCGGTCGAAAAACCTGCCGCAAAAATCAAGTTAACCAATTCTCTATCACCCATACGATCGGCTTGCTCTTGAGTGATGACTTCTTTTTCTAGTGCTTTGGCCTTAATTCTATCTGGGTCAATTCCACCGCCATCATCAACGATTTCGATATTAACCTGCCCACCTTCATGAAAAGCCCTCAACAGGAGGAGACCTTCTTCATCTTTCCCTGCTTCTGCACGCTTTTCTGGAGATTCAATTCCATGATCGCAAGAATTCCTCACAATATGTGTTAGAGGATCTTTGATCGCCTCGATCAAAGTTTTATCCAACTCAGTTTCTTTTCCTTCCATTTCAAGTCGAATTTTTTTACCCACAGCCATGGAAAGATCTCTCACCACTCGGGGAAACTTACTCCAGATATTACCGATGGGCTGCATCCGGGTTTTCATAACCCCTTCCTGAAGTTCCGAGGTAACCAAATTTAAATGTTGACTGGTAGCAATAAAACTCGAGTCAGCTCCAGTAGGAACAAACTGAAGAATCTGATTCCGCGCTAATACCAACTCCCCAACCAGATTCATCAATCTATCGAGAATATCCACGTCAACACGAATGCTCGAATCTGCGACGCTTCTAGTTTCATTTCTTCGATCAGTTGTTGCCCTTTTATCTCCAGCTTTGGCAACATGTTTATCCTGATCGGCAGGGGTCGATTGCCGTCGGTCTTTCTTTTCCGCAACAAACGGTGCTTCTGCAGCCTTTGGCTCTTCTTTCTTCTCAGCCACTGGCGCGGTTGCAGGTTCAGGCTGTGCAGCAACTTCTTGAGCACCATCATCAGTCAATAATTTATCGAGTGTTACCACCAGTTGCGAATAATCAACATCGCCTTCATTACGGTCGCTCTCGATACATGAAAGCATTTGCCTAATAGCGTCAACCATGGCCAGCAAAGCGCTGGTGCGCGATGGGTTCAAAGCCAAAACACCATCTCTCAATTTACCCAGCAGGTTTTCTCCTACATGAGCAACCTTTTCAAGTTTATTGAGACCAATGAAACCGCAAGTGCCTTTAATAGTATGGATGGTTCGAAAAATGCTACCGAGAATATCTTTATCACCGGGATCCTGTTCCAACTCGATTAAGTCTTTGTCCAGCTTGTCCAGGTTTTCATAACTTTCGACAAGAAACTCATCGACGATGGGTTCCATGTCTTCATCAATTTCTGCAGAAGGTTTTATAGATTCTGGGTTTGCGGCTGGTTGCTCTTCTTGCTTTGACGTTTCTTCAACCGTTGGCATTTCTTCAGCAGCAGATGCAGATTCTTCAACTTTAACAGGCGTAGTCTGTTCGGCTGAAGAGTCTTCTGATTGCAAACGAGTGAGAGTTTCCACTAACTCTGAGTAATCTACAGAACCTTCATTCCTGTCTCCTTCGATACAGGAAAGCATCTGTCGAATAGCATCGACCATGGCAAGTAAGGCACTAGTTCGAGGAGGGTCCAAGTCCAACACCCCATCCCTTAATTTACTCAGCAGGCTTTCTCCAACATGTGCCACCGATTCGAGCTTGGTAAAACCTATAAATCCACAAGTACCTTTGATAGTGTGTATGGTCCGGAAAATACTGGAGAGGATATCTGTATCACCGGGGTTTTGTTCTAGGTCTATAAGGTTTTGATCTAGTTGATCGAGGTTCTCATAACTTTCCACCAAGAATTCGTTGATGATTTCTCCCATTCCATCATCTTCGCCTCCCTCATCAGAATTTAAATCTGGTGCTACCGGTTCATTGCTCATCACATGCCCCCCCACTTAGACAAACTCGTGACATTAACAACGTGTTGATAAAATCTAAAAAAAGTTCATCAACACTCTGCCTATTAATTTTATTAGCCCCCTAAAGGGGCTACAATATTACAAAGCTTATTCTATTTCGAATAACTCAGGTGCCTGGCTTTCTACCCACAGAATCACCAGATTTAGCTCCTGCGATTTTCAGCAAAAACTCCCCTTCTGGCATATCGAAATGCAACTTTTCCAAAGGAAGTCCACTAGGCAACATTGGTTCAACATTTTGCCCACGCATAATCGTAGGTAGAGACATGGCTGCCTTCAAATCTTCTTTGGCCATACGGGCAACAATATCTCCCGCAAGAACATTTGCAAGCTCGCCTACAACATCTCCCATATCCGCACTGTCATAATCAATATCGAAACCACAAAACTTAGAAGCCATCGCCTTAGCAGATTCTTTTGGAAGCTCTAGCATAACGATCCAACTAATATCTCCCATAAAAGAAATAATACCGACAACCCCGTCACCCATCTTTTTGTTATCCCCGTCTCCGCTGTACTTGGGCACAGATCCAAAAATCGTATTAAAAATAGAAAATATAGAATCCCGAGTCACATCGGTTAAAACCTGCGGAATTTTTCCTTCACTGAAATCAACTATAGGCATGGTAAATCCTTTTTTTCGGGCAACCCCGTTTCAGGCAACCTTTCCAAACTTTTGAGTGACCGTAAAAAACAAACTCGATTCCTGTAACACTCATAATTAAAGTTAACCTATTGTTTAAAAGTAGTTTAAACTTAAATTTTCATTAATTATTATAAGTTGCAACATTAAAATCGTCAATTTAAACAACAGAGTAAAGCCTTATTTTTCAATCACTAATAGATAAAATTCACAATCCGCAAGAAAAACAGCGGTACTATTAATTATTCATTAAAATTTAATAGCTTTAATTTTTTCTTCCAACTGCATAGCATTAAAGGGTTTTACGATATACTGATTCACCCCTGCTTGAACCGCTTCCATAATTTTTTCTTTGTCTGCTTCAGAAGTAACCATGATAAAAGCAGTTCCCTTTATTTTAGCATCTGCCCTAACAGCTTTAAGAAATTCCAAACCCGTCATATTCGGCATATTCCAATCTGACACGATTAAATCTACCGGCTCTTCACCTGCTTTTTTAAGACCAG
>JBLFWU010000084.1:0-10207 GCA_047610985.1 Nitrospinales bacterium
AATTCCAATCCCAATCCGTAAATACTTTCAGTCTCATCCAAAGGCAGTCTTATACTTGCCCGTGATGGATTGAGTAGAAATTGAGTTGCATCTTTATTGAAAGGAAAAGGAGTATCACCTAATGCTGTTATAGCCTCCTGCTTAGGAGGATTGGCATAATCCAAGGCATTTAATTGAGTTTCACCAAAACTAGCTTTCCATACCCCAGGCATTATCTTTTCCCATTCCAGTTTATCCATACCTGGAATTGAGGGGGTTTGAGCCTGTCCAAATAGGGAGCTTAGTATAAATATCCCACTTAATAATCTATATTTCATATTTTTTAAGTTTGTGTTTGAGCGTCAATTTTTCATTTCAATTAACCGTGTTTTTCATTTTATCAGGCTCATTCAGATCAAGTTCTACAGACAGCTCTGATTTCTCGTTTTTCACTTTTGTGAAGTGTTTTCATTTCTACTAGTCACAAGAAAAAGCTTGTTTATTTCTCGTAACTTGTTTGTAACCTATTCAATATTTGATGCCAAAACTTTCCTTTCTTTCAATGGATACCAGAATTCGATTTTCTGTTTCAATTCTTCTACTTTTTCTGGATTTTCCCCTGCCAGATTGTTCTTTTCAAATGGGTCTTCAATGATCTTGTAAAGGCGAATTGGCTCTGCCCTCATCTGGTCATGAATGTAGTTATAACCTCCATTTCCACCTTCGATAGTCCCATCATACGACAATATCAATTTCCAGTCATCTTGGATACACCACAAATAAGCAAGCGATACTTCAGGGTTGTCTTTATCGATAATATCATGGCCATAGGATTCTCCATATATAATACTGCGGTCAATAGGTTTTTCTTGTATCAATTCATCCCATAAATCCAAGCCTGGTAATTTTTGTGGGAACTCGATATTTGCTGCACTCAATACGGTAGGGAGCAAATCAATACTCTGCACCAATTCCGTTCTTATAGCAGGTTTCAACTTTCCAGGCCAGGAAAACATGATCGGTGTTCTTACCCCTCCATCCATTGGAGTCTGTTTGCTGCCCTTATCAACTCTCGGGCTATCAGCTTGCTGAATCCAACCATTGTCACAAACGTAATAGATCAAAGTATTTTCCCTTAAGCCATTATCATCCAAATAGTCCACTAATTGGCCGCAAGTAATATCAAACCATTCCACCATCGCATAATAGCGCGCTATATGATCAGATTCTGTTTTAGTAGCATATTTTTGAAACAGGCTATCAGGTGGGTTGTGTGGGTTATGTGGTAAAAACGGTGCATACCAAACAAAGAAGGGTTTCTTTTCACTGTTCGCATGCTCAATAAAATTGTAAATAGGATCCATACCCTTACGACCTATGGTCAGACCTTTGTCTCCATGTCTTGAGCCCTCGGTCATGCCGTGGGTAAACCCGCCTCGCTTGTAGTTACCTTCCCACCATTTCCCAGACTGATGTGAGAGATACCCTTGCTTGGCAAGCAATTTCGGAAGCGTAGGAAGCCGATCGACATTCGCCAATAAATCTTCACGGGGGAAATCGGATTTACCATCCCTTCTCCTTGGGTCATTCCCCGTTATCTTGTGCTGATGAGGATAAAGACCTGTAGCCAGCGTCATCAAAGATGGCCGACATATCGGAGAGGGTACATATCCTCTTTTAAAAACCACGCTTTGTGAAGCCAATCGGTCAAGGTTAGGTGTCTCAATCACATCATGCCCCATGAAACCATAGTCATTCCATGCCTGGTCATCTGAAAGAATTAAAACTATGTTAGGCTTATGGAATGACGGCTCTTCTTTCCCGGGATCCTCTGCAGATTCTTTAGTTTTGCAGTTCCCCACAGCGAACGCCATAAAAACAATAACTAGTAGATTATAATTAAATTTTATTCTTTTCATTTGATCTAATATTAGGATTTGAAATAAGCAAATTGACAAGAAATATCACAAGTGCTGGCTTTTTTATTATTTGTATCATCTTTAAAATTTATTTAAGTACGGCTTTTGATGAAAACTCTAATTGCACCGGCCCCAATAATCCTGATTTTTGAGCTTTGTTTTTATTGTATTCAGTAGGAATCGTTTTGAAGTGATTGGTTAGTGTGTTATAAACCAGTATCTCAATTCTATTATCTCCTTGTTTCACAAATTTGGAGATGTCCAATTTCCAGGGTGCTGCCACTAAAATACCCGCAGACACACCATTGACTATCACTTCTGCTGTAGCTACGACTTCCTCACCTAAATCAATAATTACTCTACTCACTGCCTGCTTGTCTGATAATAGGATGTTCTTGCGATACCAGGCACCTCCTGAATAATGTTCGAGTACCGAACCTTGTGACCAATCGCCTACCTGGCTGATACCTGCCGCACAGTTGAGAAGAATAGGTTCCGGCAAAACAGAACCACTTGTAAATCCTCTGGCCTGCTCGATACGGATAGCAACTTTTGATTTTCTTGAAATTGATTTAGAAAGTACTACGTCATATTTTGCTGAATAATCTTTTTTTACAGTTTTTACGCTTTGAGACTTGCCGTCGACCCATACTTCTATCCTCCCCATTGCTCTAATGGTCATTGACTGTAATCCCGGAGGTGCCGTAAAACGATACCAACCGTAATCTTTATTTGATTCAGGTCTTACATCAAAATCAATTCTTCCTTCCATATCGCACCATTTCATCGACAATGGAGTTCTTTCCTCAATCTCTTTAGTACCCATTTTTTCGAGTACAAAGTGAGTTCGTCCCGGAGTGTCATATCTTAACAGTAAAGGATTGCTACCAGCGGTAAGCGATAATTCTGAGGAGAGGGCAGATACTTTTTTGCTATTCAGATAAATGACCGAGGGTTTTAATTCACCTATAAAAGATTGAACTTTTGCTTTTTGCTGTACATAAGCAGAAGTCCACAAATAATTTATCCCAGCATTATCTCCTTCTTTCGGTTTTTCAAAGTTTATAAAGTCGTTTGTTACACGCTCTTTCAATCCATGATATCCTTTTTGATCTCCAGGATCACCTTCAATACCCATTCGCCAAGAGTAATCGTAGGCTTTCCATGAATACATTTTTCCATTTACAAAAACAGGTTCTCCTGGGTCAATCTGTTTTGTTTCAGATAATTTTTTTTCCAATTGCGACAAATCAACTTTGGTAGGAAGAGGGCCAAGTTTCCAAAACTTCTGACCAAATCCATAAGTTACTCTTTCCCATTTTGAATCATCAATATTTGGCAATTCCCAACCGATGGGTTCGGATGTCTCCTTTGCATAACTAAAAATTCGGGCTTCAGCACCAATCATTTTTTCAGTAACCGGAAGGCGGAAATCACCCCATCGATTGTCCATTGTTGGTTTTAATTCAAATTCCCAATTTCCATCGAGTGTAAGTGGAGCTGGTGCAGGAGATGCATCAGTTGAGACCTTGATTAATTCACCATTGATATTAAGGGTTGTTTCACTTAAGCCAGGAACACTGGTATATCCAGTAACCGATGTATTACCTTCCTTTATCTCAATATTCGTGATTTCATCCAATTGCGTAGAGACGACTTTTACCGGAATCTCACCAGGTGAAAAAACAATAATTTGAGCCTGATTGTCTTGGAATGACAATGTGATACTGGTTCCTAAGTCTGTTTCAGATGTTTGATAGATGGGAGTTACTTTTCCTGTCCAAGGATCCCATTTTTCAACTTTTCCTTTTGAGAGAAAGTCACAACTTACATCTTTGCCACTTCCCATTACCATATACACATCACGTTTTCCTATTTTCCGATGCATGGCTCTAACGGATATATTGGAACTTACATGTTTGCTTAGAAGCGTGTTAATTGCGTTTTTTAGCTGGCCAGCGTCTTCTACAAACAGGCCAATGCCACCTGCTTTATTACTCTGTTTTTCAGGTCTTGTTCCAGCTTTCATTTCAAAACTCGACGCACCAAAAATCTCTTTCATTGCAGCATCAAGTTTTGGATCGTCATTTCCAATGCGATCACTTGCTTGGGGAAGCGATTCCACAGCAATAACGATACCTCCATTTCGATAAAATTTTAAGGCTTGCTCAAGGGTTGACCAACGCACTGATTTCATTGCCGGTAATACAAGTAATTTATAAGATGCATCTGAAACAGCAAATTGATTTTCATTTATTTCCGCACGGGCCAGCGACTGATGATCCATGAAAACAAAGTCGTAACCATTGTTAAACAGTTCGGTTCCTGATTCAAAAGCTGCTTTAGTATACTCTTGATAGTTAACACCTAACACACCTTTCGGCTTATTCCAGCCAGGTTCTTGCCGAGAAATCATTTCAGCCTGGATAGGGCTAACGGGATACATAATTGCAATATCAGATTGCATAACTCCCTGACTTAATAAAAACGAAAGTCGTTCGAAGTATTTTAGGAAAACAGTCAAATGATCCCAGTAGGGCATTCTGAAATGATAACTTGGAGGAGCCCATTCCCAAAAACTTCCATGGGTGGTATAGTATAAACCATGCAGATTTAGAAGATTGCATCCGTAGAGGTAATTTTCGCTGGTGGCAAACATCAGTCTTTCGGGCGTTGCTCCCCAACCTAAACTATGGTAACCTTCGAGCCAAACACGAGGACGTTTATAAAGATTGGCAATTGAGCTGGATACTTTGCCTTTTATTAGACCGGCATTACCTCGCGGAGTATCGTGCCCCGGAGCTGTGTACCAACGTGCAGCACGAAAATAGTCACCATAGGCATGAGGATCCAAACCACGACCGTGATTATCGCAACCATAAATCATACCACGCGACCAGTGCCAATCAAAAATGGGCTTAAAATACCGTTCTTCCGAAAGCTGTATTTTCACATCCATAAAATCGAGACGCGCTTTGGCAGTTATCTGCCCCATATCTGTGTACAAGGCAGGAAGTATCTCAAATACATCATAACCTTTAAGCTCTTTAAACTTATTATTAAAGTCATCAGACCAAATGCGATCCCCCACACCAAACGACAATTCATCCTGAAAAAAGTAATTTAAACCTTTGGATGTTTGATCAACTGTATTGTTTTGGAATCGCTGAAAGAATTTATCGATCACCGTTTTTCCTGCAAGTGGGTGAATGGGATTTAAGGTTCCGGGATGTCTTTTAGTACTGAAAACATATAACTCCCAGTTACCCATTTGGGGAGTCCAGCTAAGCTTGGCGTTTTTAACAAACTGTTGTAAGTCGATACCTCCTTTACTTATTTTTCCGTTTACTTTAGGATAAGCCCAAACACCAATACTTTCGCTTGAAACAGGGAGATTTATTTCATCTCCTGCTTTAGCCATCAATGTAGTATCTACTTCTATTGTGCGCCCATTTATCTCAGTTATAGAATATATGATACGGCTAAACAGGTTTGTTGCTTTTCCGTAAGCAGCTGAATAAGGCCAATCGAGGGTGTAGCCACTAAGCCCGATACCCATATTTCGTTTGCCGCATTCGTCAGAAACAAATTTCCATACGTCCCACCATTCTACCGAAAACAACTTTGGATCATCCTTGTCTGTTGGATAACCTTCTTCTTTGGTGTGCGAATAATTAACCTGCATGCCATTCACTCCCTTCTTATGCAGTTCCTCTATTTGCCATAGCAGACGATCTTTATCCAAAGGGTCTCCAGTCCACCACCAAAAGGGAACCTCTCCATATCCATGAGGAGGATTTTGAAAACCAGGCAATACATCTAAATCAGCTGCTCGTGATGGGAATCCTGGTGCCTCAGTGAGAGGTGGAGAAAGATTATCAGGATTGCTTAGCTCCAATAAATCATATGTGGAAGCTTTACTCCCTGTATCTTGGGCTATCAATAAATTAGAAGCTAATAATAGTAGCCCAAAGCACATTAATATATACCTGTTCATAATTACTATCTAGTTTAAAACTTGCCGAATGCATTCATCTCAATAAAAGTTTTATCTCCATGTAATTTTGCTTTCCCTTCTATCGGTATTGATCCAAACATTGGCATGCTCGAATTCCCGTGTAAATTCCCAGCCTTCAGGATCTGTCCTTTTGTAAGCGTCTTTGGGAGCACCCAAGAGTTTTAGCAGATCGGGATGAACCACCAGTGACCCATCAGATAAATTCCAACCCCAGCCATACTGGAAATAAGAATAAGGCTGTGCTCCTATCAGATAACTTGCCAAATAAAACTCCAGATTTTCTTTGGCAAGCTTTTCCATTTCTATAGAATATGTTTTCTTATCCGTTCGATCTGGTTTGTCTATTTCATGTTTGAAACCAAAACGAAAGATTGAAATATTACCCTGTCTTGCATTTTTCAATAGGTCATCCCATTCTTTCAACAGGTTTTCTTTGGTGGTAAGTTTGCTGTTGTAGTGCTCAAACATGGTGGCATCTATATGCGGATAAACAAATTTTGCAATATCATCGTTGGCATTGTTTCCAAGGACGATTTTATCTGGGCCCAGTTTCTTTTTGAGTTCTGAAATTAATTCGGCCTGGGCTTTAAGCACTTCTTCTTTCTTATCATCACGAAGAAAGAAAAAGCCATGCATTTGATCTATAAAAGCTCCATCACAACCGGATTCTTCAACTCCTTTAGCAACTGTTTCAACCCACCACTTGCGGAATTCAGGGTTTAAAACATTAAAAAAGTACACGAGCTGTATGTAATGATCTCTGTAAGCAAGTTCTCCTGACTCAGAATCAATAATCAAGAATTTTTTAAGTTCAGGATCATCATTTATTTTTTCAGGAGTAAAATTCTGATTATAAGAAGTATATGGCCAGGCATAAGCCGAATTGAAATAAAACAGGACCTTTATATCCGGTTTTATCTTTTTAAATGCAGATGCCTCATGTTTGGCTCCAAGCTCAGCAGCCCCCAATTCTTTTAATCCATGTGATTTTTCAATACATAAAAAATCTGTTCGTTCTGCAATAAATTTCACCTCCTCCGTGCTTAATACACGTTCTATATCACCAAACATATAATACATCGGTGTGGTACTCCAGCTGAAATTCGGGAAATATTCCTTTGGTTCAAAAATACTCCCATCGCTAACTAGCAATGCCGGTTTGTTCGTTTTGCAGGAAAAACTGACCAGAATTAAAAGAATGATGCTCAATATTATTGTATAGCTTCCCTGCCGGCTCATTTTGATTTAATTTATAGGATTAGCTAATTATTTTACTTTCTCAGTAGCTGATAAAAGTTGAATACCCGTTGATGTTTTTTGTTTTTCGAAATCAATCCAAAAAGGCCTTTCTTCTAATAATGGCACTGTTTCGTTCACCATAAGAGGCCTGACTTCACTCCACCATCGATCGTAAGCATTTTTCATTTGCTCAACTATTTCAGGATGTTTTTCCGCTACATTTTTTGATTCCCCAGGGTCATTATATAAATCATACAATTCGCTATTGTTTACAAACCGATATTGTTCATTTCTAATGGCATAATTTTTATATTTATAGTTATCCGGATTTGAACTTTCTGGCGTACCAACCCAATGTTCTTCAATCTCAACTTCGCCAACATTGTCAGGATTTAAGGGCCATCTTCCAAGATGGAAAAAACGGTACCTGTCTTCTCCCTTAAAAGACTCATCCTCTAAAATTGGAAGGAAACTTACCCCATCTATAGCAGGTATATCTGAAATATCAATTTTGGCGATATCTGCAAGGGTTGGGAATATATCGTAATGATTTTGCATGGCGTCAACCACTCTTCCAGCTTTGAATTTTTCGGGCCATCTGATGAAAAATGGCACTCGGCTTCCTCCTTCATTCAAACTTCCTTTAAACCCTTTCATACCTGCATTGTAGGCCTTTCCATTGGTGCGAGACCCTGCTCCAGTTTTACCATTGTCTGACATAAAAATTAAGACAGTGTTATTTGCTATTCCTAACTCTTCAATTTTTTGCATTAAATACCCCAAGTTTTCATCAATATTCTCCACCATTCCGTAGAAACCTTGTGCATTTTCTGAATAGTCTTTTTTCTTAAATTTCTTTTTGTACTTTTCGGGGGCAAGGAAAGGACCATGTGGAGCATTGGTAGTTATATAGGCAAAGAATGGCTTGTCTTGTTTTGATTTTTCTTGAATCCAGGACATGGCTTGTGTAAAAAAAACATCGGTGCAAAAACCTTCTGTTTTTACAAATACGCCGTTGTGTTTAATCGTTGGATTGAAATAACTATTACCAGGAACATCGGCACAAGATCCCGGGTATGCCTGACCAATACCACCTGCGCCATGTATGAAAACCTCATCAAATCCACGGTTCTCCGGTTGATATTCGGTTTCGTCTCCTAAATGCCATTTTCCAAATATGCCAGAAGTGTATTCAACTTTTTTGAGCACTTGTGGTAGCGTAATCGCATTTAACGTCATCCGCTCTCTTTCCAAAATAGTATGGGTTATTCCATTTTTGAATGGAGCTCTGGCAGTCATAATAGCCGATCTAGTTGGGGTACATGTAGGGCTTGCCTGAAAATCATCAAGACTTATGGCTTGTGATTTTAACTTATCCATGTTGGGTGTTAAAACATCAGGGCTATTATGGGCAGATATATCTCCATACCCCTGATCGTCGGTCATCACAAGAATGATGTTAGGAGTTTGATAAGTTTTTTCCTGAAGCTTAGTCTTGCAAGAAATCATAAAAACAACCAAAAGTAATAGGCCTATTAATTTATATTCATTCATAATTAATTTGTTAATTTCTATTTTCCCTTAATAACAGAATTTCTGGCTCATCCCAACTCAGGTACTCCTGATTTCCATTCATCCATTATGATCAAAAAATAAAATATGCCAAGTATTATCTCAAGTTAGAAAATAGCTTTTCGTCCGGTTTTTCTGGTAGACCACTTTTCCATACCTCTATTTTATTTAACAGGTCTTCTACTACATCTTGGTTTTTCTCCTTTAGATCAACTTTTTCATAAACATCATTAGTGATATCATATAGTTCATAATAGCTCAAATCTTCGCTAGCGACTAGTTTCCAATTTTGATCAAGAACAGCATACGATACCCAATGATCTGGCCTGTTTTTTGGCGCAGGCCAGTTGGCTCCCATTTTCCAGAACAGGGGTTTGGTCCTTAGTGGATATGTTTTTCCCTGAAGTGTAGAAACTTGACTAATCCCATCTGGATTATATGTATCAGGTAGCTTGGCACTAGCGATTTCGCAAAAAGTAGGAAGTAAATCCACGGCTGACATCAACGATGAATTGTCAATACCTCCCGCTTTAATTTTCCTAGGCCAACGAGCAATAAACGGAACACCTATTCCTCCTTCAAAAAGCGCCGCTTTATATCCTTTCCTTCCTCCGGTAATGCCTTTAGAAGCCTCAATACCAAAACCCGCACCAGTTGCTGAATCAAATGAGAGGCTCAATTCTTTCCGATCGCTGCTTGATCTGGCAGGACCATTATCCGAACTAAAAATTACTAGTGTATTTTCGGTTAAATTCAGGCGATCCAATTCATCCAATACCTGTCCAATTCTATCATCCGCGTGAGACAAAATGGAAGCATAAATGTTATCAGGTTCTTCAAGAATTGGAAATCGCCATTGGTATTTAGGAATTACATGATGGGGCGTGTGAGGCTCATGAATCCATAAGTTAATAAAGAAAGGTTTTTTTTCTTTGTTGCTTTTCTCGATAAACGAAATAGCACTATTAGCATCTTCATGTACCGGAATTTGCTCTCCAGCACAGTTAAAAGCACCGTAGGTATCATAACCATACTTACTGGGCAAAGGAGAATCTGGAATCATATTATTTGACAGATGCCATTTTCCAAAATGAGCCGTTGCATAGCCACTTTGCTGTAATATTCTCGGCAAGAGTGTGGTTTCATAATCTAACCAATCAGGCATATTTCTTCTTGCATTGTCTGGAACCCAAGCAAAATGACCATCTATATTATGTCTGGCTGGAAATTGCCCCGTCATAATTGCTGTTCTACTTGGCGAGCAAACACCGCTAGCCACTGTAAATCTCTGAAAATCCGTTCCTTCAGTAGCAAGACGGTCTATATTAGGAGTTTTGACGTAAGGATGGTCATGACAACTTAAATCTCCCCAGCCCCAATCATCAGCAAAAATGAAAAGGATGTTTGGCCTTTCGTCAACTTCTATTGCAGTAGACTCAACAGACTTTGGAGTCTGACATGAAAATACCAAAAGAAAAAT
>JBLFWU010000085.1:0-9904 GCA_047610985.1 Nitrospinales bacterium
CCTGAGCAGAGCCCGAAGCCACGGTCCAATGTTCACTGCGATGTTGGTGAGATTGCAAGCTGAGTGCTTCCCCAGCCAACACTTCGATACGTTTTAATAAAAAATCAGGCCCCGAATCCAAAACGGTGTAAGACCCCCAGGGCTTTTTAACGGTGGCGTGTAACTTTCCTTCGGAATGCCCCTTTTCATTGAGAGACTCTACTAACTTTTTCACATCCTGTGATTTATCTTTAGAGCAAACCAATAAGGCATCCTTAGTATCTACCACTACTGTGTCATTTAATCCCAATATGGCGACGAGCCTATTTTGTCCGTAGACTATCGAGTTGTTGCAATCACGAGCCAGAATATTTCCGGTAAGAATATTTCCTGAAGAATCTTTTTCGCATACATCGTCTAGGGCATTCCAGGCACCGACATCGTTCCAGCCGATATCGGCACGAATCAGGGCGACTTTTGAGGATTTTTCCATGATCGCATAATCAATGGAAAGGCTGGGTAGGGAAGAAAAAATATCGCAGCCTTTTTCATTCATCTCAAGGTGCGCAAGTTTTCCATTTGAACTCTGCAGGCTACCTGTTAGGGTTTCAAGTTGTGAATGAATATTTGCCGCATACTTCTGCAATTCTTCCAGTAGGGTGGTGGCCTTCCAGACAAAGACACCGCAATTCCAAAAGTAAGTGCCCCGTTCTAGATATTTTTTTGCAGTAGAAGCATCTGGTTTTTCTACAAACTGTTCTACATGGTAAGTCTCTTGAAAACCGTTTATTTCGCTGCCCTGTTTTAAGTAGCCGAAACCGGTTTCGGGTCGTGTAGGGGGGATGCCCAGGGTAACCAGGAAATCCTTTTGTGCCAGAGCTTCTGCTTTTTGCAGAACTTTGATGAAATTTTCTGAATCAGCGATAACATGGTCTGCGGGAAAAACGGCCATAACCGCATCGGAATCTTTATCTGCGATCATCTTAGCCATCAGTCCAATTGCCGCAGCGGTATTTCTGCTAAACGGTTCTGCTAATAGATGGTCTGGGGGAAAATCAAACGAATCCAATTGACGAAGGGTTTCAAGTGCCTGCTGGTGGTGGGTGCCCACGTATAACTTTTCAACAGGAATCAGAGGCAGCAGACGTTGAACTGTATTCTGGATCATGGTTCCAGGACCAACGAAGTTGTGCAGTTGTTTTGGGCTTTGTTCGCGGCTAACCGGCCAAAACCGGGTGCCGCTTCCACCCGCTAAAATAACACCGTACATAATATTTGTGTTGTCTCTCTTGTTTGTCAGGGTTGGGATAATTTAAAAATTCAAGAGCGGTTTTCAGAGAAGTGATCGAACCCATTCTTAGTATGAAATTATATGTCAAAATAAAAAAGTGAACAATATTAAAAAACGAAGGGTAAGGTAAGCAACCTTGAACATTCCCGAAATGGTGCTAGCAATTTGACAGGTCAGCAATCTTGTCGCAGGCAAAATCAGCAAAGGGTAGGGCGCAGGTAAACGCTGGAGAAACAGCATTCAATATGTGTAATGATTTGCCGTCTCCTTCAGTCACGAAATCCATCTCCAGTTTTTTTTCGCGAATATTTAATAGCTGCGCACGGATTCCTGGCTCTCCCCACTTTTTGAATGATTTTGTTTCAACTCCTTCAGCAAGTGAAGATGCGAGAGAAACCAGTTTCGCTTGTGAATATTTTTGTAATTCCTCAAAGGCCAGAGTTTTAAAGTCAAAATTAGATGACCAAAATAGTCCGGCCTGGCGAAATATAATTTCCATAAGTTCGTTAAAGTTGAAATTAGTCAGCCCTTTGTAATTTTCACGCCAAAAGGCAGGGATGGCTGTAGGGCCAATTTTAACCTTTCCTTCGGCAGTGACCGTGAAATGTACTCCAAGAAAAGGATTTCGCAAGTCAGGCACTGGATAGATATTTGTCTGAAATGCTCCAACGGGTTCATTTGAATATAGATATAACCCTTTAAAGGGAAGGATTCGGTAATCTCCGGAGAAACCAAAATCCTGAGCTATTTTATCTGCATATAGTCCGGCAGCATTCACCATATATCCAAACTCAATATTACCCTGGGAAGTTTTCACAGTGTCTTTTCCCGTTCTTCTTAAATAACGAACCCCGCTGTGCAGTTTCAATCCTTCCTGGTTAGCATCATCTCGCATTGCTTGCACAACTTGGGAAGGGTTTACTGAAGATGTGGTCGGAGAGAAGAGTGCGCGCTCAAATGTTTTGACTCGAGGCTCAATGGCTTTGGCTTCTTCTTCCGTGATAGAGTCAAGAGGTACGTTATTATTTTTTGCTCGAACCATCAACTCGTCTAGTTGAGATAACTCAGACTTATTTTGGGCAACGACGAGCTTGCCGCATTTGTTGACTGGAATATTTCGAGATTCGCAATACTCTGTCATTCGTTGATTCCCTGCTTGCGTGAACTTGGCCTTGAAGCTGTCGGCAGTATAATAAAAGCCGGCATGCAATACCCCGCTGTTACGGCCGCTTGCATGGAGCCCATATCCATTTTCCTTCTCTATGAGCAGTAGAGATGCGTGGGGGTGCCTTTTTTTAAGTTCTCGGGCGATGCTGATACCAATGATACCACCGCCGATAATTAGGAAATCGCATATTTTCATTATGAGAGTCGCACTAGAAGGTTACTGTTTGCAAATGGATCATATTTTCAAATCGTACAGGAATCAAGTTTCAATTTCCTTCAAAAAAAATAATACCATGACAGCAAATGGCTTGTAAGATTCTGCTTCTAAAGTAGGTATCCGTTTGGTAATATGCGTGGTTTAATCCCATTTACTCTTTGAGGTATTCGGTGCGTAAGAAAATTATAGAGTTGATTGAAGGCAGGCCAGATCTTCCTCCGCTATCTGAAGTTTTATTGGGATTGCAGAAATTGATGAACGATCCTGATTGCGAGGTAGAAGATGTCTACCGTTTACTAAAAACAGATCCGGTATTATCTGGACGTATTATTACTTTAGCTAATAGTGCCTTGTTCGGTTCGGGGAAGGATACAACTCGAAACCTAGAAGATGCCGTAGTTCGATTGGGGATGCAACAGGTCATGGATCTCGTATATGCCTTGGAATTGCCAAGGACATTTAGAAAAAGTAAAGCTTTCGATCAGGTGGAGTTTTGGAAACATTCATTAGCGGTGGCATTTATTTCGCGGTCTTTGGCGAAAAAAGTTTTGTCCGACCCGGATGACTGGGAGGCAAGTTTTCTTGCAGGATTAATGCACGATGTCGGAATTTTGGTGCTCGACAATATAATTCCTGAGGAATATTATAAATTTCTCACTCTTAAAGATTTAAGCTCTACCGATCAGCCTCTTGAAGAATTGGAAAAGGACCATTTTAAAATTGACCATTCTGAAGCCGGAGCAATGTTTATGGGGAAATGGTGGGCAATTTCCGACAAGGTGAATAGTGCTTCTTTGATGCATCATAAGCCCGGCCTCACCCAGGGTAAAACAGTTAATTTGGATCAATTGGTTTGTACCGCTAACCGAATAGCAAACCACCATGGAATCACACATCCTGTCATGACGGCTTTTGAAGATCCTCCCGAAGAAGGCTATCTGGATAATTTAGGTATTAGTCAGGAAGAGATGGACATAGTCATTGACACAACTAAAATTGGTTTGCTGGCAGCGGAAATCATTTTTCGATCCAACTAAATCAAACACCACTCAATTTGTGCAATTTGCGAATCTGAAATGGATAGGAAAATCTCAGGATTTTGTCAGGATGAAGATTCTTATTGGGTGGCCAACTTGGAGTGCGGACACAAGCAACATGTCAGGCACAATCCACCTCTAATTTCCAGGCCTTGGGTAAACAGTAAGGTGGGTAGGCAAGAGCATCTCGGAACCTGGCTCAAGTGTAAAATCTGCGAAACCGAATCGAAGTCTTGACGCTATTAGGTAGCAAGGCTGCCATTTTCCCATTCTCCTGAAAAAACATTTCCATTTGCGAGAACATAGACCCCATGTCCATGCGGTAAGTCGTTCATAAACGCGCCTCGGTAACAATCTCCATTGGAATAGGAATACTTGCCTCGACCATGTAGTGTATCGTTTAGAAATCCTCCTTCATATTTATCGCCATTGTCATAAACCAATTTTCCAAAGCCGTTAGGTTTTCCGTATTTGAATTCCCCCGTATAAATGTATCCTTGGGTGCAAGTAAAAATGCCTCGTCCATGCATCTGCTCTTGAAACATTTGTCCTTCGTATTTATCTCCATTGGGCCAAATATGAGTTGTAAATCCGGGGACTTGTTCTGATTCGGTAGAAGTGCTTTGTGTGGATTGAGTTCTTTTTCGCTCTTGGCGCGCTTTGGTATAAGTTGTGGATTTTCCCTTCCATCCTGAAGCTTCAGCATATCGACGCTTCATATGGACTTCGGTCAACTTCTTGTAGGCGTCAGTGATTTGCTGGAACATATCATGCGCTTTTTTTTGCAAACGCTCAGATTCAATAGGGAATCGGTCAGGGTGCCATATCTTGACTTGAGCTTTATAAGCTTTTTTGATTTCAGCAAGCGATGCGTTCGGTTTTAATTTGAGAATGATTAAATATTTTTCAATCATGGTTCCAATGAGGGAGGGGTGAGTAAGGTTAGGTTATTTTATTCTTCTAAGAGCCGTGTTGTTCTTCAATGGATAAACCATTCGTCAGTGCCCTCGTGACCCTCTTGATGTTTTTTGTCTGTTTCCCAAGTGTGCAAAACGTAGTCGATACTAAAAGATTCTTGGGTCATGGAATTTCGTAAGTCGAAATAACGGTATCCACGATAATCGGGATAAAAATTTTCGATGCTCAGAGGTTGGCAGGTCATCCCCTTAGACTCAGCTTCTTGTTTCAAGTCTTCCCAATTAGAAGCATCGATTGCCTCAACCACTATTCCAGAATCTTCCTTTTTTAAAAACATTAAATGTCGTTTGCCTTGGTTCATTTTTTCTAAGCCGAATCAAAATTAAAAGTTAAATTGTAGGAGTGGAACTAATGCAATCTTTCAATGCATCATTCCAATGCGGCATCTTAAAAGAGAATGCTTTTTCTGATTTATCGTTGGATAACAGTGAATAAAGGGGGCGGGTTGCCGGGGTCGGGTAGTCAGAGGTTGGAATGGGAAGTAACTGAGTGTTTTGAGATGCGTCGGATAAATTCAGAATTTCTTTCGCAAAATCATGCCAGCTAGATTGTCCCTGGCAGGTCAAATGAAAAACTCCTGATAGCGAAAGTTTTGCTCTGTTTCTCAAACATTGTTCAATAATTTTGTGTGTCGCCAGAGCAATAGAGCCAGCCCATGTCGGGGCACCGATTTGATCGTCAACAATTCGAAGCGTGTCCTTTTCAGTTGCTAGCTTTTTAATCGTTCGCAAAAAACTATTTCCTTGAAGGCTGTATACCCAACTGGTTCTAAAAATCAGATATGGAATCCCAGCTTCAGCGATGGCTTTTTCTCCTGCCAGTTTAGATTCTCCATAAATACTTAGCGGACAGGTGGCATCTTCTTCACGATAAGGAGTCTCTGAGCGGCCATCAAAAACATAATCGGTGGAATAATGAATCAGGCTTGCTCCTATTTTTTTTGCGGATTTTGCCAAAACCCCGGGCGCAACCCCATTTACGGTCATTGCCAAGTCGGGTTCTTTTTCTGCTTTGTCTACTGCTGTGTAAGCGGCGGCATTGATAATAATGTCCGGTTGTATAGCAAGAACTGCGGGTTCTATAGAATCTATTTTTGAAAGATCCAGTTGTTCTCTTTCAACAGAAACCAATTCTCCCATATCTCTAAGGGTATTATTTAATTCTCCTCCAACCTGCCCGGTTTTTCCTGTTAAAAGAATTTTCATAGGGAGAGAATTATACAAGGGGTCTTTGACAAGCAGAATACTAAAAAATTTTGTTTATGCATTGGCGATCATGCGTGTTAAATATTTACCGTATTCGTTTTTTTTCAGCGTGTGGGCAAGCTTTTCAACATCAGTGGTGGAAATCCATCCCTTTGTGAAAGCGATCTCTTCGGGACAGCAAACCATGAGTCCCTGACGTTTTTGAATGGTTTCTATAAAGTTGGCAGCATCTAGCAGGGAATCGTGTGATCCTGTATCCAGCCAGGCAAAACCGCGGCTCATTCTCTCGACGGATAACTGCGATTTCTCAAGGTATACCCGGTTGACATCGGTAATCTCTAATTCGCCCCGGTGGGAAGGCTTGATGGAACCTGCAATATCAACTACTTGATTGTCATAAAAATATAATCCGGTAATAGCGTAATGCGATTTAGGTTGTTCCGGTTTTTCTTCAACGCTGATAACTTTATCGTTGTTATCAAATTCAGCGACACCATAGTGTTGTGGGTCTTTGACCCAATATCCAAATACAGTTGCCCCTTCCTGACGTTTCTGAGCTGTTTGCATCATGTCGGGCAATTCGGTTCCGTAAAAAACATTGTCACCGAGAATGAGGCTGCAACCATCATTACCTATGAAATCTTTGGCGATGAGAAAAGCTTGTGCCAAACCCTCGGGACGGGGTTGGGCTCCATAAGTAATATTGATACCCCATTGACTGCCGTCTTTGAGTAGTTCCTGGAAGAGAGGTTGATCCTGCGGTGTCGTGATGACAAATATATCGCGAATGCCAGCCGACAAAAGGGTGCTTAGCGGATAATAAATCATCGGCTTATCATAAAGCGGCATCAACTGTTTGCTGACGACTTGAGTTAGAGGATAGAGACGGGTTCCTGAGCCTCCCGCTAGTATGATTCCTTTATTGATCATTTTGAAAATTCCTTAAATTATTCAAGACCTAGTCGTTCCCCTCTATAAGCACCAGACATGACCCGGCTGACCCAGTCGTTATTATCTAGATACCAACGTACCGTTTTACGAAGACCGGTTTCAAACGATTCTTCGGGTTCCCATCCCAGGTGATTTTGAATTTTACTTGCGTCAATAGCATAGCGCCGGTCATGTCCCGGTCGGTCAGCTACAAACTCTATGAGATCTTTATGTGGGTGATAAGGAGAGTCTGGAACCATTTCATCTAATATTTTACAAAGAGAGTGCACGACTTCCAAATTGGCTTTCTCGTTGTGCCCACCAATATTATAAACTTGCCCCGCTTCACCTTTTTCCAGGACTTGGAGGATGGCTTTGCAATGGTCTTCAACAAATAACCAGTCGCGTATCTGTTTTCCATCTCCGTAAATAGGTAGAGGTTTACCTGTAAGTGCTTTTTGAATCATCAGCGGCAATAGTTTTTCGGGAAACTGAAAAGGACCATAGTTGTTAGAGCAATTTGTGGTCACCACCGGCAAGCCGAAGGTTTTAAAATAGGAACGAACCAAATGATCGGATGAAGCTTTGGAAGCTGCGTAAGGTGAATTAGGTGCGTAAGGAGTTTTTTCGGTGAAGAGTCCAGTGTCTCCCAGCGATCCATAAACCTCATCTGTTGAAACATGGAGGAAGCGAAAATCTTCGGGGCGAGAACCTTTTCCTAAATAATTGCGCGTTGCTTCCAATAACTCATAGGTTCCTACAACATTGGTCTGAATAAAATCTCCAGGAGACTCGATAGATCGGTCAACGTGAGATTCTGCGGCGAAATGGATGACACGGTCAATTTTGTGTTCTGCAAACAGTTTCCCCAGTTTATCTCCATCGCAAATATCGCCCTGAACAAATGTATAATTGGGGTTGTTCTCTATGGATGACAAAGTGTCCAGATTCCCTGCATAGGTGAGTTTGTCATAGTTGATAACTTTTACCTGTTCGGATTTCATCAGGTTGAGTATAAAGTTTCCACCGATAAATCCGGCGCCGCCTGTAATAAAAAATATTTTCATTTCTATAAAATTCGGTGTTAAAACATGAGCAGCAGGGAATGCTGAGAATATCTTGTTGGGAGTATAAGCGTTTGAACCTGTATTTTCAAGATAATGCCCCTTCCTTGTTTTACCAGAATAGCGACAGAAACCACCTTCTTAATCTCAAATAAAAATGCCATCTTTATTATCCATAGCAGTGGTAGTTGTTAACTGGAACGCTGGCGACTACCTCAAAAAATGCCTTCAAAGTTTGAAAGCTCAAACGCTGAAACCCACTCGAGTGATAGTCGTGGATAACGCGAGTACAGATGATTCTGTTGTTGGATTGGGAAAAGAGTTTGAGTGCTTTGAAATAATAAAACTGGAAGAAAATACAGGTTTTGCCTTTGCCAATAATCTTGCTGTCAAAAATGCGGATAATTGTGATTGGATAGCATTTTTGAATCCGGATGCTTTTGCCAGTCCCGACTGGTTAGAAAAATTATCCAATGCTGCAGGAGAGTTTCCCGAATGCGCATCGTTTGGCAGTCATATGCTTCGGTATGGAAGTGATCGGGTGGATGGTACTGGAGATGTTTACCATATTTGTGGCTCTGCCTGGAGGCGCGACCATGGTGCCTTATCTTCGAAAGTAGAAAGAGAAATGCAGGAAATATTTTCTCCCTGTGCAGCAGCATCTTTTATTCGTCGTGATGTGTTTTCTGCGGCAGGTGGTTTCGATGAAAACTTTTTCGCCTATTTTGAAGATGTGGATCTGGGATTCCGTTTGCAGTTAAAGGGGTATGCTTGCCGGTATGTCCCGGATGCAGTGGTAGAGCATGTCGGATCAGCCACTACCAGTCGTTATAGTGACTTTGCTGTATATCATGGGCAAAGGAACTTGGTCTGGTCCTATATTCGAAATATGCCGAGGTTTTGGTATTATCTGCCGCAGCATATCGTTTTTAATCTGGCTGCATTGATTTGGTTTGCGTTGAAAGGAAAAGCCGTTCCAGTTTTTAGAGCTAAATGGCATGCCTTGAAAGAATTTCCCAGAGTATGGTCCTTGCGTAAAACAACACAGGAAGAACGGACGGTAGATACTTCTGTTGTTATAAATAAAATGAGCCAAAATTTTTGGCGACCATACTATCATGGAAAAAAATAGCTATAAACGGGAGATTTGTAGTAGCAAGTTTTTTATCTGTGCTTTCAAGGCAGGGCTTTCGGTTAGCGAGAAAGCTGTGTTTAGATGCTCGCGCGCCGACTTGATATCGCCATTTGAATCGATGATCAGTTTTCCGAGATTATAATGGGTGTCTGGGAGGTTTGGATTTATTCTCAACGAGCTTTCGAATTCCAATAACGCATTTTGGGGTTGATTGAGGCTCAAGTAAATAAGCCCAAGGTTGTTGGAAGCTTTTGCTTCTATTTCGGGGTTCCCTTTAATTTTTTGATAAGAGAATATTGCAGAGTCGGTTTCCCCCATTTGTTGGTAAACTTTCCCCAGAAGTAATAAACCGTTGGGTGATTCAGGTGCTTCAGTAAGATATTGTTTTAAATTCTTTACCGCCTCCGAAAAAAATCTTAGCTCAAAATTCACACGTGCCAGGCTGAAATTCAAACTCGTCGGCATAGCATAACCCCAGCGATATTTATCGTAACGGTCCTGTGCCATCTCTAACATGTTTTTTGCTTTTTTGTGCAAGCCTCGGGAGGCGTAATAAATCCCAAGGTTAAGGAATCCCAATGGAATAGTGGGGTCTTCCTGAATCGCTTTTTTAAACTCCTTTTCTGCAAGGTCAAAGTTTTTATTTTGCGCGTGAATGCTGCCAAGATTGCTATGCGCGAAAGATTTATAAAACGCGGATGCGTTCGATCTTGAAAGTTTTATCAGGGTGACTAATGCTTTTTCGTTATCCCTTTTTTCTAGATAAAAATGGCTAAGGTTGTGCAAGACTTTCAAGTCGGATGGGGATTTTTTCAGAGTATCTTCCCAGAGGTCAATATTAGATCGATAGATGGAATTTCTTTTGATGACCAATGAGCTTTGAATGATTACCATTAGTATA
>JBLFWU010000086.1:0-9402 GCA_047610985.1 Nitrospinales bacterium
TTTTTTCTGGAGAACTATCTGATTTGATCGCGTGCATGGGTTTGTTTTCGTGGCTAGGTTTTAAAATTTTTAATTCGAAGATTCTACATAAAACCCATAAATTTTTATATCAGAATACGTGTGAAGTGGTGCTAGGTATAGTCTTATACGTTATGGGTTTGGGGAGGCTTTTCAGATCGGAGTTTGTCTGGGTTTATTTGTGAGGCTAGGGGGCTGCTATGCTTAAGCTAGACTCCAGGAGAATAATCCGATCGAAGGACTCTCAATTTCAATCTTGTCACCGGATTGGAGAGATGCCACGCCTGCGGGAGTTCCTGTGAAAATAATATCGCCCGGTTTTAACGTCCACCAACTGCTGAGAGTTTGAATCTGGTTAGCGATGGGGAATATCATCTCCTGGGTATTTCCTTTTTGTCGCAGGCTACCGTTGACAGAGCATGAGAAGGGGAGGTTTTTCAAGTCGATTTTGTTTGGAGAATAATCTTTAAAAATACCTAACGGAGCGCTTTGTTCAAATGATTTCGAAAGCTCCCAAGGCAGTCCTGCCTTCTTTAATTTTTTTTGAACATCACGTAGAGTTAAATCCAAACCCAATGTAATTGCCGAAATATAAGACAGGGCATCGGATTTAAGAATGTTTTTACCTTCCTTACCGATCAACAAAACCACTTCTACCTCGTGGTGCAATTCGTTGCCGTAAGAGGGGCGATGTAGAGTTTTTCCGGGAGCTACGATATTGCAGACCGGTTTCATAAATACCACGGGTTCTTCGGGTACCTGGGTATCCCCCAACTCCTTAATGTGTTCGCCATAGTTTTTGCCAATGCAAAAAATTCTATTGGGCGTGAACTCTAAGTTGTGAGCAGAAAAATCCAACGTTTAATTCGTCCTGATGAAAAAGTAATGATAAGTTTAACCTGCAATATCCAGGTTATATTATATTGAAAAGCTTGGATTTCAGGATTTTTTTCAGCCTTATACGCAAGGTCAAAAGCCTTTTAAAACTGCGGCTTGAATTACTTGTCCTGTTCGGTTAGTCTTCATATTCTCAATAAAATCAGGGCCTAAAATTATGATCCGAACCACTTTGATCGGGCATGCCTGCCTGTACATTCAATCCGAGAAAACCAATATACTCACCGATCCAGTTTGGTTCGATTATCTTTGGGAAGAAATTAATGTTCTTTGTCCCAGTATCGTTCTGGAAAAGGACATAATACCACCGGTGGATGTTCTCAATATATCACACCGGCATCAGGATCATTTCGACGTGCGTACTTTGGCGTACCTGAAGCAAAATGAGCGGATTATCACGCCGGATACAATCGTCCTTGCGCCGAAGGATGACCTTCTTCTAAGTATTCTCGGTGAACTCGAATTCAAAAATGTAAGAGTCGTTACAGATTTCGAGGTCATTAAAGTTAAAGATGTGACGTTGACTCCGACCCCTTCGCGCAACCAGATCAGCACGGCGGAAGATGAATTCCCTGAACATGGCTTGCTGGTGAACGATGGGGAAGTAACGATCTGGAATCAGGTGGACTCTCAGGTCAATCCGGATATCATCCAACGAATTATTGAATTGTACGGACATATTGATTTTTTTCACTCCCGATTTGTTCCGTTGATAGAGGGGCACTTTTCTTATAACAAGCATCTCGCTCTACCTTTTGATGAATACTGCACTTATCTTAATGTAGTGAAGGCTCTTGGGCCACGAATGGTTGTCCCTGGTTCTGCGGCATTTCGTTATAGAGATGAATTGAATTTCTTAAATCAGTATTCTTTTCCGACGACGCAGGAGCAGTTCTTGCGCGATCTGAAAGCATTTTGCCCAGAAGTGCCCAGTGCACCCTATTTTTCAGGAGATGTGGCGCATATATCCAAGGATGAAATAAATATAAAAAAGCAGGATTCTGATTTTGTGCGCGTCCTTGAAGATGATAGTCATAAAATATTATTCAAGCCTGGTTTTGAAGTGCCCACAATAAAGACACAAACAACTGATCCCATTCAATATGAAAAAGAAATGCAGGTAGTTGAAGACTTTATTGCAAATGGCTTCATGGAGAGGGTTTTGAAAAGCGAACTGCTGGGCGGTTGGCAACATTGGCAAATCGTATATCAATTGGAAGTGTTTGGTCAGGAAGGCTCGCAAATATGGGTGATCGATTTTGCAAAACCTGGAAAACCAGAACTTAATAAAGGCGATATCGGCAAGATAAATATTTATGAAGGTATTTCTTCATCAGAATTATGCGCTCTGATAGAAGGGAACACTTCATGGGATTATGTAACCTTATGCGGCAACTACCGGACGTTTAACAATATATACCGTATCACCGAAGGTGGATTTGAGCTTCCCCCCAAGGATAAATCGAACTATGCTTTAGAACCTTTGATGGATATTTTTCCGTGGGACAAAGATATGGATAAAAGGAAGTTCATGCGAGATGTTCATCGCTGGAAAGGGAAGAGCTTTTAAGGAGTTCTGCGTGAAAATCATTGTTTTTAATTGGTTTAATGTCTTTCATCTTTCCTCCCTCCCATTCATCACTAGAAGCCCTCCATGGGTTATAACTTTTTGTATAGGTTTTCCTTAAATTTTGTTTGCAATTAAAATAAATATCAAGAACCATAGTTTATGGGTGGGAAAATTATTTAATCATCTGGCGTAAAACTCCCATTTCCTCCTAAATAGAATGAGAAATCTGGAGGTTTTTCCAGAATTTATCAGGCAGCAGTGCCTAGTAGTAAAGAGCATAATAAAAATGATTTCTACAGATTTAGCTTGAGGAAAAGAGTTCAAGCTTCCCAGCTTTATTTTTTGGATTGTAGTGGTAATTTCTATATCCCCTTTAATTCTGAATCTGCTTGGATACGACTTCGGCAATCAAAAATTATCTTTCGATTCGCCCGTCACACGGGGAATGCAACCCAACGAAATCATCAATGTCGAAAAGTGAAAATAAATTCCGTCGTATCTTCGAGACGGCGATAGACCCGGTCATTTCAATTGATGAGAAGGGTACCATTTTGCTGTGTAATCCGGCTGCGGAACAAAAGTTTGGCTATTCAATCGCCGAGATGGTGGGTCAAAATATAAAAATGTTGATGCCTTCTCCATATAAAGAAGAGCACGATGGTTATCTTGCTAATTATATGAGAACGGGTAAAGCTCAGATCATTGGTATGGTCAGAGAGCTTGAAGGCGAGAGGAAAGATGGCTCTGTTTTTCCTATGGAGTTATCTGTCAGTGAAGTTTTGAGCGACGGGGAGCGTAGTTTTACGGGAATCGTTCGAGACATTAGCCAGTTGAAGCAAGCTCAAGCATTGATATCGAATAGTGAAAGTAAATTCCGTCGAATTTTGGAAACGGCGATAGACCCGGTCATTTCGATTGGAGTTATGGTGATATCTGGTGTATGAGGAATGAGGAGGCGGCGTCCCCTTTGTTGTAAAATTGTTTTCTACGACAAAAGCAATTCAAACAAAGGAGGCACCACCATGAGTAAGGATAATGTTATTTCTCTTGAGAATCCAGAGGGGAATGCAGATGTATTGACGAGTCTGCTGAGATCAGGAGCCCGAGAGTTGATTAAGAAGGCCGTCCAGAGTGAA
Organism: Nitrospinales bacterium; assembly: GCA_047610985.1. GTDB lineage: Bacteria > Nitrospinota > Nitrospinia > Nitrospinales > VA-1 > UBA8687. The sequence goes on from JBLFWU010000086.1 coordinate 3,622, forward strand.
CTGGCAGAGTTTCTTTCTCAGTATGAGGATATGACAGATTCTGAAGGAAGACCGTTGGTAGTGCGCAACGGTTACTTACCTGAAAGAGAGCTCATGACGGGCATAGGCCCAGTAGATATCAAGGTTCCTAAAACCCGAGACCGGGGCGGGCAAGGCATTCACTTTCGATCAGAGCTACTACCACCATATATCAAACGCACCAAGAGCGTAGAAACGGTTCTGCCCTGGCTTTACCTCAAAGGAATCTCTACAGGCGATTTTTCAGAAGCCTTGGCGGCGTTATTGGGGAGGGATCCAAAAGGTCTCTCGGCAGGAACAATCAGTCGCCTCAAACAATGTTGGGTTAATGAGTATGATGATTGGCGAACAAGAGACCTCTCGAAAGAGAGCTATGTTTACATTTGGGCAGATGGCATTTATTTCAACATCAGGAGTGATGATGCCAAGCAATGTATTCTGGTCATCATTGGCGTAACCAGTCGAGGTGATAAGGAGTTCCTTGCTATTGAAGATGGCTATCGAGAATCAGAGCAGAGTTGGGCAGAGGTGTTACTCAGCCTTAAAGACCGAGGGTTTAGATCACCCAAGCTGGCTGTGGGTGATGGAGCTTTAGGTTTCTGGAAAGCGATCAGAAAAGTTTTTTCTCAAACCCGTAGCCAACGTTGCTGGGTTCACAAGACGGCAAACATACTGAACAAGCTTCCCAAGCACAGCCAGGCCAAAGCAAAACAATATATCCATGACATCTGGATGGCAGAAACCAGAGAAAATGCAGAGCAAGCGTTTGATCTATTCATTAAAACCTATGAACTCAAGTATCCAAAAGCCACCCAGTGCATTGAGAAAGATCGAGAAGAACTCTTGGCCTTTTATGATTTTCCTGCTGACCATTGGCCACACATCAGAACCACCAACCCAATCGAATCAACTTTTTCTACGATTCGGTTGAGAACTAAAAAGACCCGTGCCTGCGTCAGTAGAACAACCATACTGACCATGGTTTATAAACTTGGATTGAGTGCAGAAAAAGTCTGGCGAAAACTACGTGGATTCAGGCGATTAGCTGATGTCATCAATGGCGTGAAGTTCATTGATGGTATAGATGAGGAAACTTTCGAACGACAAAGGAACGCCGCTTGATCATGTTCCGATACACCACATTTGACTATAACTCTTTCGATTGATGAGAAGGGTACTGTTTTATTGTGTAATCCTGCTGCGGAACAAAAGTTTGGTTATTCATCTGCAGAGATGGTGGGTCAAAACATAAAAATGTTGATGCCTTCTCCTTATAAGGAAGAGCACGATGGCTATCTTGCCAATTATATGAGGACGGGTAAAGCTCAGATCATTGGTATGGTCAGAGAGCTTGAAGGCGAGAGGAAAGACGGCTCTGTTTTCCCCATGGAGTTATCTGTCAGTGAAGTGTTGAGTGATGGGGAGCGTAGCTTTACGGGTATCGTTCGCGACATTAGCCAGTTGAAGCAAGCTCAAGCATTGATATCAAAAAGTGAAAATAAATTCCGTCGAATTTTGGAAACGGCGATAGACCCGGTCATTTCGATTGATGAGAAGGGTATTGTCCTATTGTGTAATCCGGCTGCTGAACAAGAGTTTGGTTATTCATCTGCAGAGATGGTGGGTCAAAACATAAAAATGTTGATGCCTTCTCCTTATAAGGAAGAGCACGATGGTTATCTTGCTAATTATATGAGAACGGGTAAAGCGCAGATCATTGGTATGGTCAGAGAGCTTGAAGGTGAGAGGAAAGACGGCTCTGTTTTCCCCATGGAGTTATCTGTCAGTGAAGTTTTGGGTGATGAACAGCGTAGCTTTACCGGGGTGGTTCGGAATATCACAGAACATAAAGAAATGATAGATGAACTCCAGCAATTTGCATATGTCACTTCACATGATTTAAAAGCACCTCTTCGCGCGATCAGCAATCTTTCTCAATGGATTGAAGAAGATTTGGGAGATGATTTGACCGAAGAGACAGCAGGAAACCTTGCGCTTCTTAGAAGTCGGGTGCAAAGGATGGAAAACCTTATTCAAGGGGTTCTGCAATACTCCAGAGCCGGGAGTAGTGACCCGACGATTGTGTTTTGCAATATTAAGGATGTTATTGATGGGATTATGGACTCAATAGTAGTCCCAGAAGATTTTTCAATCCAAATTGACTTAGATATTATCGGTATTTATATAGATCAAACGCAAATTATTCAAATATTTACGAACTTAATCAGTAATGCTATAAAGCATAATAATAATCCGCAGGGGAAAATCAGAATCACAGCGCGGGAATATGAGGTGAATAAAAACTGGGTTGAAATTTTTGTGGCGGATAATGGACCGGGAATACCCATGCAATACCGTGAAAAGGTTTTTCAGGTTTTTCAAACCTTGGAAGCTCGAGATAAAACAGAAAATACCGGCGTGGGGTTGTCCATTGTGAAAAAGATTATCGAGAAGCAAGGTGGCAAAATTGAAATACAGGACTTGGATGCTATCGGTACAACTTTTAGAATAATTTGGCCAAATAAAACCCAATAAGTTTGCTTAAGAAGCCTTGAAAACTATTTAAATCAATAGGGAATAATTATGGTTATGAATCCAGCAATAAATTTCCTGCTTGTCGAAGATGATGAGGTGGATGTTAAAAATGTGCAGCGCGCATTTAAAAAGAACAACATCAACAACCCTCTCTTTATTGCCGGTAATGGTGAAAAAGCCTTGGTACTGTTGAGAGGAAATGGCAATGCCCCAATTACTCCTCCGCCACAAGTAGTTCTGCTGGATTTGAATATGCCTAAGATGGGGGGGCTGGAATTTCTTCAAGAGGTAAGGAAGGATTCCCGATTTAAATCATTATCCATATTTGTCCTGACTACTTCTGATGAGGAAAGAGATAAGATAGCGGCGTATAATTTTAATATAGCAGGCTATATTTTAAAGCCCATCGAGTCGGGTCAATTCATGGATACAATAAGAACTCTAGAGGCATATTGGACTTTGTGCCAATACCCAAATCGGTGAAAAATGATATGACAAACATTAAATCCATTTTAGTAATTGAAGATGATGAGCTCGACCGAAAAGCTATGCGTAGATATTTGGAAAGTGAAACACCAGATATTGAAATTGTGGAATCCCATGATTGTGCAGGAGGGCTTTCTGAGTTGGCAAAACACAATTTCGATTGTATTCTTCTTGACTACCAGCTTCCGGATGGCGATGGTATTGAGTTCCTACAAAAACTTATGCTGAGTGATGTTAAATATCCTCCAGTTTTAGTCCTTACAGGACAAGGTGATGAGTTGTTAGCTGTCGAAGCAATTAGGAGCGGGGCGGCAGATTATATTCCGAAAGATATTTTGTCCGCAAACCGGTTGAACCGCAGTATTGACAATGCGATTAGGTTCCACGAATTAGAAGTTAGAGCGAAGGATGCTGAGATAAAACTTGCCACCAGCGAAGAAAAATATCGCACCATTGTGGAAAAGATATCCGATCTGGTTTTTCAGTTGGATTCGAATCAAAATATTACCTTTGCCAATACAGCTTTTGAAATTCTTGGGTACGATGTTGCGGAACTGATGGGGAAGCCTATTAAAAATTTGATCGATTCGGACGATGTAGATTCTCTCTTGTCTGAAATTGCGACTCGTCATGTCGGGCCATTGGCAACCACTGACTTGGAGGTTCGTTTTAAGACCAATCCAGAGTCCAGCATTTGTGAAGAGTACGCAGTGATGACTGTTCGAGTCGATGCCTCGGGTGTGTGGGATGTCCCCGATGAAATGGTATTTAAAGACGAAGTGGCTAAAAAATTTCTTGGAACTTTATGTGTTGGTCGCTACACACCTGGGAAAAATACCTGAAAGCTCTCTCAACTTTTGTCATATCCGCCGCATAACAATGAAGTACATTCCCCTTAGTGACATCAAACTGTAAACTGGGTGTTAGCGTGTCTACTCAGTCGTTTCTTCGCAACGGAAATCAGTTTCTGAAGTCCAGCGGATCTTCAGATAATTAGGAACTTTGGTTTCGCGGTCGATCTTCGCCGAATGTATTTGGGCGGGAGTCAGATTGACGGAATAACGCAAGATAGCCTTGCTGAGATTAGCCCATTGAAAGTCGGTATCTTGTAGCCACGCCGAAGACAGGTAGGCTTCTGTGAGATTGGCTTCAGTGAATAAGGTCTTACGAAGATCGGCTCTGAAGAGATTTACCTTTTCAAGATTAGATTTTCGCAGATCGGCTTTTCTTAGATCGGTTTCGCTGAAGTCGATGCCGCGAAGATCGATGTTACTAAAATCAACTTTTCTCAATGTTGCTTTCTTGAATGAACATCCGTATAAATCGGCACCTTGGAACTTCGCTGCGGAGCAATCGCTTTCGTTAAGGTTAGCGCCTCGCAAATCCGAACCGGAGAAGAAGGCTTTAGTGAGATCGGCACCCTGAAAATTAGTACCATTGAGTAAAGCCATATGGAAATTAGCTCTTCGAAGGTTAGCATTCTTCAGGTTAATGCCATTGAAGTCGACGCGGTCTAGATCGGGCTCGGTTTTTGGGTAGCTTTCTCTCCAGACATTCCACCTCGCTATTGAACTCTTGAGCAGAGTAATATGTTCTCGGTTCGCCACGTTATTTAAATTTTCTATTTTTATGAGTATTGATTCAGCGGATTCAACACTAATCACGCTGATTTTTTATTCTACCACCTTACTCTACAACCATTTTGGCTCATCTGTAATAAGGTATTTCAGGGGAAAGTATGTTTTTCAATCACGATGAATGGATAACCCTAAGGTAAACTTAAATTCAAGGGTAGGGGAGAGCCAAGGTTTCAATATCGTGTTGAGAGTTAAAATACTCCGGTAAGTTGGAAAAACTAGCTTTTAGACCCTGACCAAATCATTCGAGATAAGGTGGAAGTGTTCCAAGTTAGTATTAAATTACGATTATTATAAGTGAAGATTACATTTCTTTTTTCCATTTGTAATATTAGCGTATACTTTTTTTAAATTTATTTTCTGTGAAGTGTCTATTAGAAGATTCTTTGTGCTGATAGAGATTGTGAACAAGTAATTAGATGAGCTTGTGTTATAGCGGCTAAATATTTTGTGAGAGTTCTTACTACAAACTATCAAACCTGATAATATTTTTTTTCTTCAATAATGAGTATTGCTTATGAGATGGTTTTCGTACGACATGTCGAATCTGAGAGGTGACCTTTTTGGAGGCCTCACAGCTGGAGTTGTAGCACTTCCCCTGGCTTTAGCCCTTGGGGTACAATCGGGGATGGGTGCTATTGCCGGTCTTTATGGTGCGATTGGTCTGGGTATTTTTTCGGCGATCTTTGGCGGCACTCGTGTTCAAATCAGCGGCCCTACAGGCCCTATGACGGTAGTGTCGAGCCTCGTGGTTCTCACCGTGATCGAGAGTACTGGCAGTCTGGAAAAAGGGTTTGGTCTCATCATTACCGTTTTCTTTCTTGCCGGAGCGATGCTAGTGGGCTTTGGTCTTTTAAAGGTAGGCTCATATATTAAATATATCCCCTATCCGGTGGTATCCGGTTTTATGACCGGAATTGGAGTGATTATTATATTATTCCAATTTTTCCCCACTCTAGGGCATTCTTCGCCCTCCTCTATCATCGGTATTTTTCAGGGTTTGCCTGAAGTTTTTATGAGCCTGAATCTGGAGACATTGATTCTCACAGGTTCTACCCTAGCTATCATCTATACGTTTCCCAAAATCACCAAATTGATTCCAAGC
>JBLFWU010000087.1:0-9296 GCA_047610985.1 Nitrospinales bacterium
TTCTGAATAAAAGGCAAGAAATCTCTATTTGAAAACCTTTTCCCTAATCTATCCGGAAAAAACTTTCAGATAAAGATTGTCAGGCAAATTCATCAACTGCGGTGATATTAGACTGTGAGCCTTTGAAATGCAAGAGTTATATTTAATAAACATTCATTTTTTTTAACAATTAGTCACTTTTTTTGTGATTGGGAAAATATTACCCCTAACCCCATTTAAAACAATATATTAATTTCTTTTCTCTTTCGGTAGTGATTCTCGTATGGGTGGTCAGGCGGGCTATATATTTGGGTTTTTCCGGAGGAAATAAAGTTTGTCCTCCTTTAGCTGCGTTTTTTTTGTGAATTATAGGTTGTTTTGTGCTGAGGAGTTGACATTGTTTTAAGTAGAGGAGTACTCTTAGATAATGACTTCTAAATTCCTTAAAGCAGTCTTTGCCGTCCTGGTTTTATCTTTGGTGGTTCCAATTTCTCCATCGGTGTCTTCCGCCAAAGCAAAACTCTGTTGCAAGAAAAACTGCAAGAGTATGATGGCGGCGTTGCCTCATGTTGCAACCAATACAGGAGATAAGTCGGGTTCGGCCCAATGCAATAATGAGAGTTGCTTGATTACGGATAAAAATTCCGAATCATTGTCTGTTGTTGTGGAGCATGATACGCCACTAATAAATTTTTCTCTTGTTGTCTCCCTCGAAAAAGAATCTCCAAAAGGTTTTCAATTTGCTCCTGCAAAAGATGCGGGCGCGAAACAGCGAAGCCTGCCTCTCTATCTCTCAAACTCGATTCTTCGTATTTAAAAACTTCCGTTTAATTCTTTTTTAATTCTCGATTTATAATTAAACATCAGAGGACTGGTTTTACTCCTCTCTTAAAACGGAAGGTTTTTATGCTTACTATACGAAGCGTCTTTACTCTTATTGCTTGCACGGTGTTGTTGGTCGCGAGCGATAGTTATTCTTTACCTATAAATAGTGACTTGGGTCTCACCCCGCACAAGGGAGAGCTTATATTAAGAGCGCAAACTCGATATACTTTCAAGGGTGATGATCCCACTTCTCAAGACCGAGAGCAGGATATTTATTCTGTCCCTTTAGTCGCGGTATATGGCTTTACCTCGAAAGCTTCGATGCTGGTTAAGGTTCCCATTATCTCTAAGGAGCTGCGCGCCATTAATTCTCCGGACCGTGGAGATACGGGGCTTGGAGACACCACTGTCTTAGGGAAGTATCGCGTCTACACACATAATTTCAAAGGCGGGACATCGCGGTTGTCCTTAGTGGGCGGTTTGGAGTTGCCCACAGGAGAAGATGATGAGCGCGACTCGGTAGGAACTCTTCCGCCGCCTCTACAGCTTGGGTCCAGCGGGGTGGATGTTATAGCTGGTGGAGCCTATACGCTCCAGACATTGGATTCTGAATTGGATGCCGACCTTCGATATAAAATCAACCGAGAAGCTAATCAATTCAATTTTGGCGACGTGTTTATATACAATTTCTCTTATCAAAAACGGATTCTCCCTGTCACTCTTCCTGATAAGGGAGTTTACAGTCAGTGGAATGCGTTACTGGAATTAAACGGTAGCGTTGCCGGGAAAAGCGAATCTCTAGGAGTGGATGTTGTCAACTCTGGGGGCCATTCTCTATTTCTCTCTCCGGGAGTTCAATATGTGAGTCCAAGAGTGGTCTATGAGTTTTCTTTTCAACAGCCGATCTTGCAGGACTTGAACGGCAATCAACTGGAAACCAATTATAAACTGGCGTTAAGCGCACGTGTTCAGTTTTGACCGCAAGCGGGCGTTACTCTCCCGTGGCTTGTTGAACTCTTAAATGAAATTATTTGCCGAGTGTCTCGTTCTGTCTTGGCGAGCATTTGGTCTATATATGAAAGGATTTAAACCATGAAAAAGAATTTTATTGTTGCGCTTTTATGCTTTGTTTTGTTTGCGGGTGCTAAAGTTTCGGCGGAAGATGCAGGGCAAAAAGCCATCATCAAGGTTGAAGGACTTTATTGTCCGTTCTGCTCTTATGGATTAGAAAAACAGGTTAAGAAGATTTACGGATTCAAAAGTGTGCAGATCAACATCAAAGAGGGTACCGCAGAGATTGAGTTCAAACCCGGTATGAAAATTTCTGAAAAAGCAATTTTGACCGCAGTAGAAGATGCTGGGTTCGATTTGGATGGTGTGAAATGGCTAACTGGAAAAGAGAAATGAAAAACTACTTCTCAATTCTGATAGCAGTGGCTCTGTTCACGGCTTGTGCTCATGTTTCTTTAAAGGAATCGGCTCCCTCAATTAGTTGGGGGAGCCGGGGCTCAAGCCCTGGGAAGTTCAACGAGCCCTTTGCCATTGCGGTAGACGCATCTGGGAAAGTTTATGTGGCAGACGCTCGCAATCATCGGATACAAAAATTTTCTGACGATGGTAAGTTCCTTACGCAATGGGGCGGGCAGGGCGATGAGCCAGGGAAGTTTGAAAGACCGTCGGGGTTAGCCGTTGACCGTGACGGAAATATTTTTGTTTCCGATTACGAGCTCGACCGGATACAAAAGTTCACTTCGGAAGGTAAGTTCTTGATGCAATGGGGAAGCTCGGGCAAAAATGCCGGACAATTCAATTCGCCCACCGGATTAGCGATCGATTCGAATATTTATGTCACCGATACCTATAACCACCGAGTGCAGAAATTTGATTTGCAGGGAAACTTTATTAAAGAGTGGGGCGAGTATCAGGTGGTTTCTATCGTGAAATCCTTTTTGAATTTTTTTGTTAGTGCCGAGAGCAATTTTAATTATCCCACCCGGATTACTATTGGATTGGGTAGCACGCTCTATGTTTCCGATGCTTACAACAATCGGGTGCAGAAATTTTCGTCAGATGGAGTTTTCATTTCTCAGTTTGGCGGACTGGGTTTTCTTGGCGGAAGTTTTCGTGTGGCGTCAGGCATAGCCAACGACAAGAAAGGGAATTTATATGTCGCAGATTTTTATAATCACCGCGTGCAAAAATTCACTAAAGAAGGATCGTTCTTAAACCAATGGGGTGGTAAAGGGCAGGGCGCCGGGCAATTCGAGGGGCCTACTGATGTCGCTGTCGGGCCTCAAGGCCAAGTCTATGTCGTGGATTGGGGTAATCACCGTATCCAGATATTTAATGTGAAGAGAAATTGAGTAACCTTTATTTTTTTATTGGACTGGATCGATGCGTTATAAGCCAATAAGAAACGCCGAGACAAAGAACCAATGCGCCATACATTAACACGTCCAAAGATTTTGCCGGGGACAAAGAGAATATGAGTATCTTTCGAATGAGTGCGGCGATAGCAAGGGTGATGAATCCTTCGAGAGCAAAGCTTCCGCCACGTAGATGTGCCATCTCCTGATGAATCAATTCTATGGCCGCCCACAAGATCAGCAAACTTCCGAGAATGGTCAAGATGCCTTCTTCCACCTCGTTGTGTCCAGCAAAAAGCAGATAAACATCGTAGCCAAATAATCCAATCGCAAAAGATGCCACTATGACAAGGGCGCCTGCTAATAGATAATTGAAATAGGAACTGGTTTTTTTCAACCACCCCAATAAAGTTTTCTCAGTCTTAGAGAGGGCCAGATAACGACTCATTTCTTCCTGGCGATATGAACTGGTGAGTACATCAAGGTTGATGTCGAGAATTTTTTCAAAGGCCTGAATTCTTTCCGTGAGGGTTTCGCTATCTTTGCAATGGGTTTGGATTTTGCCCAGAGTAAAAACCCGGACAAAATTAAATGCCGCATTCACATAATGGGTGGGAAGCCCGAGTTTGACATGAGTTTCACCTATTTTATAGAGCTTCAGAAAATAGGTGATGTCATAAGTTCCTTTGAATAAATCCATATACCATTGGCGAATCATTCCCTTGTGGCGACTCAGCACTGCTTCGTCTTTTAGGAAGTCAGCGGTTTTGCCAAAGTTCCAGATGAACTCGTAAAATCCTTCTAGAAAATCGTCGGCGAAAGTTTCTATCTGAGGTCCCATCTCAACTAGAAAAGCTTCATCTTCCTTCGTGAAACGGTAATGAGTTTTTAACGTCGAATAATCGTTTTGTACATTGTCGTTCATGACGAAGCAGATCTCTTTGTAGTATTTAATTGCATTTAATAGTAAAGCCCGGAAAATAGCTAGTGTATGGCTATGATAATTTAAAAATGTCAGACGCGAGAATAATTTATGGTTTCATAATTATTATTTGTGGGTGTGATCCCCATTCGTAATTGGAAACTGCCGGCGATGTTGCTTGCCAGTCTTTTAGTCTCTTCTGTTTTCGTCCCGGAAAAATTTTCATCAAGGGTCTGGTTGAAAAGTTCCAGCCACCTTACGAAATGCTCTGAGTCTAAAGATAAGTTGAGGTGTTTGCTAAAAGGGTTCCCGTTGTAGTCGGTGGAACCGAGCAACAGTCTTTCCCAGAATTGGTACATGGTCGGCAAGTGGTGTTCCCAATCTGTTATAGCGTGATCAAAAATTGGGGCAAGTAATTCATCTTGGCGCGCCTTGCCATAAAAAGAATCGACCAGCAGACGGATATCGGTTGGGGATTGAATGTCGTGTTTCAATGCTGGGATGCTGTTCATACAGACCTCCTGAAAGCTTAATTTTTAGATAAAAAGATATGTTTATCCTTTTACCTCTCTAAATCTACTGTTATCAATAAAAGATGTCAAGGTCCTTTTATTCTTTGCTAGTGAGTTCTATTTTTTAGTTGTTTATGGGGAGGTGAAGTGGGTTGTTTTATTGGATAGCGACTAGTCTATTTATATTTCTGTTTCTTCAACCATTTGCAAACTTTTGAGAGTATAAAGTTTGTGATAAAGGCCTTCTTTTTTCATTAGTTGAGCGTGGTTTCCATTTTCAATAATTTTTCCTTTATCTAATACGATAATGCGTTCAGCGTTATGGATGGTAGATAAACGATGGGCAATGATGAAGGAGGTACGGCCTTGCATCAGCCTTTCGAGTGCTTCCTGAATCAGGAGTTCGGATTCGTTATCCAACGCCGATGTAGCTTCATCGAGAATCAGGATGCGCGGATTTTTCAAGATAGCGCGGGCAATGGCGATGCGTTGTCTTTGCCCGGCTGAAAGGCGGATTCCTTTTTCGCCGACGATGGTTTCGTATCCTTCGGGTGTTTCCATAATAAAGTTATGCGCGTTGGCGGCTTTTGCGGCTTCAATAACTTCTTCTTTAGACACACCGGGCTTGGCGTATTCAATATTTTCTAAAATTCTTCCGCCAAACAGAATCGTTTCTTGAGGAACGATTCCGATCTGTTGCCAGTAACTGGCTTGTTGTACAGACTTCAATGGAACATTGTCTATGCGTATCTCACCTTTTATAGGATCATAAAACCGGTGCAACAGTTGAACCAGCGTGCTTTTGCCAGCTCCGCTCGGGCCTACCAATGCTATTGTTTGCCCTGGTTCGACGGTGAAGCTGATGCCTTTAATAACTTCTTGATCATCGCGGTAATGGAAATGGACGTCATCGAGTTCTACTTTGCCTTCAATGCGGGACAGGGGTTTAGCGTTGGGTAGGTCGCGAACTTCACCTTCCATTGCGAGGATTTCAAATACCCGTTTACTTGCACCGACTCCTTCTTGCATGCGCGCATATAAGCGTGCGAAACTCCCCATCGGGCCTGCGATGATGGTGGCGTATAGGATGAAGGCGATGAGTTCCCCTGGACTGATTTCCCCGAGGATGACTTCGCGTCCTCCATACCACAATAGGATAAGTGATGTACTGAAGGCTATGAACCCGATGCTTGGACCGAAAAACGATGAGATGATCACACGTTTTTTAGCGGATTGAAAGCTGTCTTCAATGGCGCTGCCAAAGCGTTCATTTTCCAGTTTGCTACGTACGAATGATTTGACGACCTGGATGCAGGAAATATTTTCTTCGAGTATGGTGGTGGAGGTGGCGAGCTTGTCTTGAATTTCTGTAGACAGTTTTTTTAGTTTGCGTCCGAAAGTTCTGGCAAACAACACAAGCACCGGCGCAAGGACGAGAATTAAACAAGTCAGTTTCCAGTTCATATAGGTGATGATAATGATGCCACCAAACAGGCGAATGGATTGCTGTAGCAGTGTTGCGGGAAGATCTGTCACAATGTTTTCGATTGTGGTGATATCGTTGGTCATGCGCGAGACGATTTCACCTGTGCGGCGTTTGACGAAAAAACTGAGTGAAAGCGTATGAAGGTGTTTGAACAGCTTGATGCGGAAATCGCTGATGGCGCGTTTTTCGGTCAGATCAAATAAATAATTATGTGCGGTGGAAAAAATCAGTTGAAGAAGGAAGAGTCCGGCGATGCTGAGCGTTAGGTTGTTCATCAGCGCCATGTTTTTTTCAACCATGACGACGTCGACCAGTTTTTTTATATAGAGAGGGACTGCAAGGTTCGTCAATGAGGCAATGATGAGACAGAAGGCCCCAACGTACAGTGCTTTCTTATAAGGTACGAGAAGTATCAGGAGTTGTCTGTAATTTTTCATTTAAGATGTGGGGTTTTTGGTTAAGCTGTTTAATGTAGCATATTTTTTTTGTAGATCGGATAAGTGAGGATATTTTTTGCTGGCTAAACTTTCAGCTATATTCGCGGATATTAAATTTCAACACACGGTTTTTGCATTGCCGTTTGCAGTTATGAGCGCTTTCATTGCCGCAGGGGGAATGCCTGAAGCTGCGAAGATGATGTGGATGGTTGTTTGCATGGTGGGAGCGAGGAGTGCAGCTATGGCGTTCAACCGCATAGTTGATGCTCGGTTTGATATTAAGAATCCGCGTACACAGGGGCGAGCGTTACCTTCCGGTCGTGTTGATGTGAAAAGCTACTGGTTGTTTTTGATGGCCTCTTCTGTGCTTTTTATCTTTGCTGCAGGGATGTTGAATAGTCTCGCGCTCTACTTGTCTCCCGTTGCGTTGGTGATTGTGTTTTTCTATTCGTTGACCAAACGGTTCACTGCTTATTCGCATTTCTGGTTGGGACTAGCCATTTCGATTGCGCCGGTGGGAGCTTGGGTAGCGATTCGTGAAGAGATTTCTTTTGTTTCTTTACTGTTGGGGGCGGCGGTAATTTTCTGGTTGGTAGGATTCGATATTCTCTACTCATGTATGGATATGGCGTTTGATCGCGAAAGTAATTTAAATTCTATTCCGCAAAAATTTGGGATTAAAAATGCGTTACGCATTGCGTCTGCTTCCCATGGCTTAATGATAGTTTTGCTGCTTGCGCTTTTACAGCCGGTTAGCGAGTTGGGGATTTTATATGGTATCGGGGTAGTGATTGTTGCTGGATTATTAATTTATGAACATTCGTTGGTACGCCCAGATGACCTCTCTAAAATCAATATGGCATTTTTCAATGTAAATGGGATTGTCAGTATTGGCCTTATGGTTTTTATCATTATGGACTGCACGTGGTTTTGAGGAAATAATGCAAACAAGGATAAAGACAGATGGTAAATAGCATACTTTCCTGCGATTCAGCCAGATTTGGGTGGGCTACTAAAAGGCGTTTTACTCCCAAAGCTCAACTGAATTTGGATGATATTGAAATTTCTGTTGACATACCGTCTTTAGACGGGAATCATTTTAAATATTAACACTTGCAACTTGTACGAAATCAAAGCAAGCGTTGCTCAGTTGGTCAGAGATAGTTAACTGATAGCTAATTTGAAAGCACGATAAGCTTATTGAGCTAGAAGATGTTTAAATTAATAATGAACTGTGGTTGTTTTTTTGAGCGAAAACAGTTCTCATTACTGCAAAATCTAGTATAATTTTTTACTCTCTTTAATTAATTTAACAGGTGTGACTTTTTATGCTTTTTGAGTTTGAAGATAAAAAATTAAGTCCCATTTTTGAAAAAGTAAGTTCCCGTGAACGATTATCTTTCGATGACGGCGTGATGCTTTGGAAAACTTCGGACCTTCTGGGTGTCGGTTATATGGCCAACATGGTTCGTGAACGGTTGAATGGGGATAAAACTTACTTCATTCATAATCGTCATATCAACCCTACTAATATTTGTATTCACAGTTGCCAGTTTTGTGCTTTTGGTGTGAAGGAAGATCATCCGCATGCGTATGAAAAATCTTTGGATGATATTTTCTCGGATGCAGAAAAGTATAATGGCGGAGAAGTTAGCGAATTCCATATTGTTGGCGGCCTTCATCCCGATTTACCTTTTGAATATTATCTTGACATGCTAAAGGGATTGAAAGAACGGTTTCCCGAAGTTCATCTTCAGGCATTCACGGCTATTGAATTAGGTTATCTGGCTGAACTTGCAAATCTACCCCTTGATGAAACCTTGATAATACTTAAAGATGCCGGCCTTGGGTCTATCCCGGGTGGTGGTGCTGAAATTTTTGCGAAAAGAGTCCGTAGGAAAATTTGTGGTGAAAAATTAATTGCTGAGGATTGGCTGAATGTTCATGAAACGGCTCATGGCTTGGGATTAAAAAGTAACGCAACGATGTTATACGGTCATTTGGAAACTTTGGAAGAAAGGGCAGACCATTTAGTTCAGTTGCGGGAGCTGCAGGACAGGACAAATGGATTTGTTACTTTTATCCCACTGGCGTTTCATCCCGAAAATACGGTTTTGGAGTTTCTAAAGACCACGCCGGGTCAGCTTGATCTAAGGGCTTTGGCGGTATCGAGGTTGATGTTGGATAATTTTGCACATATTAAAGCTTTCTGGATTATGATCACGCCCAAAATTGCTCAACTAGCGCAATCGTTTGGTGCTGATGATATGGATGGCACGGTTGTTGAGGAAAAAATTATTCATGCTGCTGGAGCGGCAACGGATCAGATTTTCCATCAAGATCAAATCATAAGTATGATTACTGAAGCGGGTCGAAACCCTGTGGAGCGTGATACCCTTTATGAAAAAGTGAAACCTATGGTGGTAGGCGTATAAGGGGCTTCAGGCTTCTGATAAGCGGCTCGATAGCGGGGTATTTGCAATTGTTACTTAATGGTAACCGGATCTTGATTCACTCTTTACATTTGTGGTGTATTTAATGTAGTGTAGAGTTACAAACCACAATTTATTGATTTTGTCTTATTTAGGTTAAACCGCCTTGAGCGTGATGTTCGGGCATTGTTTCAACTTTATTGTGAAAAGGGAATAACGACATGGGGTTCGAAGGTAAAAAAGTTCTGGTGGTGGATGATTCTGCGGTAATGCGGCAAATTATTAAGAAAAACCTAAAAGAGCTTGGGTTTACTGAGCTGTCGGAAGCGGAAGATGG
>JBLFWU010000088.1:0-8896 GCA_047610985.1 Nitrospinales bacterium
AAATTTCTTCGAGATACTTTCTTCCTGCCCAAGATTCAAAAACAGGTTTAATGGAATCGCGAATTTTACTATTAAGTGTATCTTTGTCTACGTCATCGCAAAGGTTGACCAAGTCAGCGATGAAATCTTTTCCTTGTTTCAAATTTTGGATGTCATACGTTCCCGCGGTTTGTATGCGTAGCTCAACTGAGACCCAGGGAGAGTGGCCTTCAAAAAATATATGGATCTCCTCCGTCAAGGCATTTACAACACCCGAAGCTTGTAACTCTTTGTGTATGGAGGTCCGGCCTGTCAGTGTGAGGCGGGCAACAAGTCCTTCACGAGGTATCGACTCTTTCGCCAGCTCTTCACATTGAACCTGTATGCTTCTTAGAACATCATTGATGTTTTCAGCAGCCTGTAAATCAACGGTGGCGGAACGATAGGCAACGACATCTGTAGACATAAACCGGATATCCGGTGCACGGTCTGTAGATAAGGTAACCAGGCAACAACCTTTTTGTCCGGCTTCTCTTGAATGCCGTGCTTGGGTATTTCCGGAATAGACGATCGCGGGATCACTTTCTCGCAGCACCTTAAATTCATGGATATGCCCCAATGCCCAATAATCAAAATTTCTTGAAACTAGATCGTTGATGGAGCAGGGGGCGTAATTGTCGTGTCCGGGTTGTTGCCCAACATTGCTATGAAGAAGTCCAATAGAAAAACCTTCTTCCTTTTCATTTTTAAATTTTAGCGCCAGGTTTTCTGTAACTTCTTTTTGCGGATAGCTGATGCCGTAAACCCAAGCTATGTTTTTCCCTTCTTTTTTTACCGGAACGCGATGGACTTTATTTCCTGGGAAAATGGTTACATGCTCAGGCCATTCCAGAGTGTGTGCCCAACTGTTCAAAGGATCATGGTTGCCATGAACGATGAACGATTGAATATTTTCATCCGAAAGTTCTTTAAGGATACGGTGAAACTTCAATTGCGCCTGCAAACTACGGTCGGCACCATCAAAGACATCTCCTGCGATTAGAACAGCGTCTACTTTTTCCTGTAAAGCTAAACGAGCAATATTTTGAAATGCCTTAAAGGTAGACTCACGTAAAGCGCTGGCAAGAGATGGAGCCTGAGAAGTCAGTCCTTTAAATGGACTGTCTATATGCAGGTCGGAGCAATGAATAAAGCGAAACTCTGCCATGGCTTTTCTTCGGTTTTTGGATATAAGTTATTGTTCTTAAACAGTATATGGGTTTTTGGCGATAAGCTCAATGATTTTCTTGCTTACGTTGTGTAGCTCGCTCATACTTTCGAGATGGAATACCGTCGTTTTGGAAAAACCAATGAAAAAATTTCTGTGATCACTCTGGGGGGGATGCGATTCAAGCACGGATGGAATCCACCGCGCAGTCAATTACCCGCTGAGTCTATTCAAAACTGCATTGATACCACAAGTCAGGCGCTTGATGTTGGCATCAACCATATAGAAACAGCTCATGGGTATATGAAGAGTGAGCACCTTTATGGCATCGCGTTGAAGGAGTTAGCTACGCCGCGTGACCAGTTCAAGATGATGACGAAAGGGGTACCGATGACGGGCGATGAAACCCGTGCGTTGGTTGAGGAGCAGTTAGGAAACCTGCAATTAGATTTTGTAGATTTTTATGGCTGGCATGGAATCAATAATGAAGAAAGATTACAAGCGGCTATCAAGCCGGGAGGACCTGTTGAAACTTTACATCGCCTTAAGGAGGAGGGATTGATTCGTCATGTCGGATTTTCTACTCACGGTTCTCTGGATGTTATTTTGCAAGCACTCGATACAGATTTATTCAGTTTTGTGAATCTGCATTATTACTACTTTTTTCAGCGTAATTTTCAGGCAGTTAAATTGGCAGGAGAAAAGGACATCGGTGTATTCATTATTTCTCCAAATGAAAAAGGAGGGATGCTATGGAAGCCTTCAGATATTGTTCAAGAGACTTGTGATCCGATGACGGCGATTGAGTTCAATGGCAAGTTTTGCCTGGAACATCCTGAAATCACAACATTGAGTTTGGGAATGCATGCGCCAGAACATTTTCCGCAAAACCTTTCGATTGTAAGTGAAGCAAAAATGCCCAAGGAAAAAGAACAAGGAATTCGCTTGGAGATGGACGATCGGTTAAATGAAGTGGCAGACCTTTGTACTCTTTGCCATGATTGTCTTCCTTGCCCTGAAGAAATAAATATTCCAGAAGTACTGCGGTTTCGAAATTTGCTTGAAGCTTACGATATGAAAGACTACGGAGAGTTTCGTTACAATATGTTTGAAGACGAGGGTCATTGGTTCCCAGGAAACTTTGCGTCCAAATGCACCGAGTGTGGTGACTGCCTTCCACGATGTCCTGAGAAACTGGAAATACCAAAGTTACTGTTTGACACTCACGAAAGGTTATTCGACCGAAAAGCCTGGTTGAAGAACAAGTTGTTTGATCTCGCAAGAACGGTTTTTGGGGTTTTAAGAAAGTTTGTTCCGAGTATCGGTTAAAAAATTTAGGTTTAAAGGTTTAAAAGTTGAGTGATGGCGTTACTCTGAAGATTCGCGGTAAACTTTAAGGATATGGGCGGGTTCGTTATCCGTAAGTTCGTTCACAATTTTAATCATTTGCGGTAAGGCATTTTTAAATGCTTCAACCAGACGTGGTTCAAAGTCCTTGCCGCTACTGTCTTCGATAATTTTCATGGACTCTTCTACAGAAAATGCCTTTTTGTAATATCTTTTACTTGTTAAGGCATCGAAAACATCGGCAACAGCTACAATCCTTCCCGTAAGAGGGATCTCTTCCCCGTTAAGACCATAGGGGTAACCCGATCCATCCCATCGCTCCTGATGGGAAAGCGCAATTTCCTCTGCCATTTGCATGAGTTCGGATCGACTGCCGGAAAGAATTTTTGCGCCAATCTCGGGGTGCATCTTCATGGTTTTCCATTCTTTGTCGTCGAGTTTCCCCGGTTTGAGCAGAATGTTATCGGGGATGCCAATCTTTCCAACATCGTGCATGGGGCTGGCCTGAAGAATGAGCTGGCATTCATTTTCGTTCAATCCAATTTCTTTAGCCAGGTGGGCAGACAATCTGCTCATGCGAATGACATGCATACCTGTTTCATTGTCGCGATATTCGGCAGCGCGGCCTAAACGCAAAATGGCTTCACGCCTTGATTCTTCCAGCTCATAGGTTCTTTCTTTTACTTTGACTTCAAGAAGACGATTTTGGTCGCGAGTCTGATTGTGAAATAAACGGATTTCAAGCATGTTGGCAATCCGTTGTTTTACCTCAATGAGGTCAAAAGGTTTGCCTAAGAAGTCGCGTGCCCCAGCCTCAAGAGATTTTATTCTAGTATTCCGATCCGATTGTGCGGTTAAAACCAGTATGGGTGCGTAGGAATCCTGCTCCAATTCCTGGAGTTGTGCCATAACTTGAAACCCGTCAAGATGAGGCATATTTAAATCTAGCAAAACCAGATCCGGGCGTATTTCTTTATACATATCTATTGCTTTGCGTGAATCAGTAGTGCTGCGAAAGTAGGTGTAGCCCTGTTCTTCGAGGATGTCTTCCAGTAATGCGACGTTTGCTGGCTCGTCATCTACGATCAAAATTTTTGCTTTTAGGAAATTAACATTCATGGTTCTCATTCCTTTTTTGAAATTTACTGTTAATCATATTTTTCTAATTATTAACTGGTAGTTTTAAGGGTTACAAAATGTGTCTATCGTATTTTTTAATTTTGATATGTTAATGGGTTTGGTGATGTAATCTTTAAACCCTGCTGCCATAGCTCGGTCAATATCTTTTTGCATGGCGTTGGCACTTAGAGCGATAACTGGAATGTGTTGAGTTTTTTCGCAGTTTTTTAAGTGTTCTACGGCTTCTAATCCATTCATTTCTGGCATGTTGATGTCCATTAGAATCAAGTCGGGTTGAGCGGTCTCCGCCAGTTCCACGCCTTTTCTTCCATTTGGTGCGGACAGAACTTGAAAGTTTGAGTACTCTGAAAATATATCTTTAACCAGCTCAAGATTAGCGGAATTATCTTCAACGTATAGCATCCTAAAATTTTTCTTAGAATTGATTTCTTCAAAGTTTTCGTTTGTATTTTTTGTAGTATTTTTTTTGACAACTATTTTACTTTTGGAGGCGAGAGGAAGTCTTATGTAGAAATGACTGCCTTCGTTGAATACGCTTTGCACGCCAAGGGTTCCGTGCATTAAGGAGACAAGTTTTTTGGAAATGGTCAGTCCAATTCCTACACCCTCGATCTCACTGTTTTCTGACCCCAGTCTGTCAAAAGGTTCGAATAATCGATCAAGCTTGTCTTCAGGAATTCCGATTCCAGTGTCCTTAATATTGATTTGTAGAATGTCGTTGTTAACACGTTCATAGCTCAGGATGACCTTCCCATTTTCACGGTTATATTTGATTCCATTTGAAATGATATTTAATAGAACCTGCTTTATACGTGTTCTGTCGGTATCAACAAGAAGATCACTTGTCGCGGAGGTTTCGTTGATCAACTGGATGTTTTGTTTTTCTGCCAAAGGTTGAACTTCGGTTAGCACGTTATTTACTACTTCAGCAACGCAAACAGGCTCTATAGAAATGGGGATATTACCTGATTCAATACAAGTGAGGTCTAGTACGTCGTTAAGTAAAGTAAGTAAATGCTCTCCCGCGATTAAAATTTGCTCAGCCCGTTTTTTGTGGCTAGGGGATAACGGCTCCTTTTTGCTCCCACTCATCAATTGTGCAAAACCAAGAATAGCATTCATAGGAGTCCGTAATTCATGACTCATCCGAGAAAGAAACTCAGATTTGGCGCGGCTATCTTTCTCAGCTGTTTCTTTGGCTTTTTTGAGATCCAAAGCTTGTAGGCAACGCAAAAGAATTTCTGGGGATAAACTATCTTTCGGGATATAGTCTGTTGCTCCCGCTTTGATGCATTTTACAGCTAAAGACTCATCCCCCATTCCTGTTAGCATAACGATTGATGCAGAAGGATCTGTTAGTAGGACTTTTTCTAGTACCTGAAATCCATCTGTACCAGGGAGTCCGTAATCAAGAAAAACACAGTCGAATTGATTTTTCTGGAACTCGTGTAATCCGGATTGACCTCCAGCACATTCAAAAATATCAAATTTGATTTTGGACTTTTTTATATGCCGTTGGAAAACCATTCGGTCCATTTTGTCGTCATCAATTAAAAGCAGCTTGTATTTTTTTTCTGAAGTTATGTTCATAATGAATGATCAGCTCACAAATTCATCTAGCATTTTTTTAAACTTCGCCATGTCTATAGGTTTGGTTATGTAATCTTTAAAACCTGCTTCGATGGCCCGGTCAATATCCTTTTGCATCGCGTTGGCACTGAGTGCAATAACCGGAATGTCATGGGTTTCTTCCATGTGTTGTAAACGTATGAGCGCTTCATAGCCATCCATACCTGGAAGGTTGATATCCAGAAGAATGAGATCGGGTTGATGAGCATGGGCCAGGTCTAGCCCCATTGCTGCTTGTGGCGCTGCTAGAATATCAACTTTGGGGTAATCGGAAAAGATATCCTTTACCAGAAGTACATTGGCTTTGTTGTCTTCAATATGTAAAACTGTGTATTTCCGCTTTGGGTTTGTAGGGTTTGGCGCCTCTAAATGTGGGTCATCCATTTTATTCTCAATAGTTGTAGGGTCGCAACCAGGTAGAGAAATGGAAAACTGTGAGCCTTTTCCCATAGTGCTATGAACACGGATAATTCCATTCATTAACTCAATCAGTTTTTTGGATATGGTCATTCCAATTCCAGTACCTTCTATCTCGCCACCTTCGGCACCGAGTCGGTTGAAAGGAATAAATATTTTTTTCAGTTTTTCGGGTGAGATGCCCATACCCGTATCTGATACCAATATATTAAGAATGCCGTCGTTCTGCTTTTCCAGGCTCAGAGTCACACTTCCTTCTTTGCGATTGTATTTGATGCCGTTAGAAAGCAGATTGAATAAAACCTGCTTTAGACGCGTTCTATCGGCAAAAATATGGACGGTAGCTTGTGTTGAAACCTCATCGATCAAGTCGATATTGAATTTCTCTGCCATAGGACGTATCACGTTCAAAACATCCATTACCAACTCAGCAATATTGATCGGTTCCAGGGATACGGTGGTTTTCCCAGCTTCCACTTGTGTCAGGTCAAGAACCTCGTTTATTAATTCTAATAAATGATTGCCGGCTTTTAAAATTTGACCGATGCGTGATTTATGGGAATCGGATAGCGGGTCTTTGCGGCTTTCATTCATAATTTGCGCAAACCCCAATATAGCGTTCATAGGAGTGCGCAACTCGTGACTCATGCGGGAAAGAAACTCAGACTTGGCTTGATTATGATGATCTGCCAATTCCTTTGCTTGATTCAACTCATGAGTTCTCTCTTGAATGCGTTTTTCTAATTCATTGTAGGCCTGTAGCAATTCTTTTTCGGCGCTTTTTCGAGCGGTGATGTCGGTAAAAGTAACAACAGCCCCAACAACTTTCCCTCCGTCAATAATGGGTTTGCTTATGTATTCAACAGGAATACTAGAACCGTCTTTTTTCCAAAACACTTCTTCACTTTCATAATGGACTTCCCCATCTTTAAAGGCAGCATAGATATGGCATTTTTCTTTGGGGTAGTGAGTGCCATCAGCGTAAGAATGATGGATCATTATGTGTAGCCCTTTTCTTAAAAGTTCTTCCACTGAATACCCCAGTATTTTGCAAGCGGTCTGGTTGACGAAGGTTGTTTTGCCTTCTAGGTCCAGTCCATAAATTCCTTCACCGGCTGAATTGAGTATCAGGTCGCGTTCACGGTTAGCAAGTGCCATCGCCAATTCGTTGGCTTTGCGTTCAGAAATATCGCGAAGAACACCTACAAATATTTTTTTGTCATTGTCAATGGATTCAGAAACGCTTAATTCCATGGGGAAGGTGGAACCATTCTTATGCAAACCCATGATCTCTCTCAGCATGTTGATGATTTTCTTTTCTCCGGTTCTGAGATAATTATCGAGATAACCATCGTGTTCACTGAAATAAGGTTCTGGCATCAGTATTTTTACATTCTTGCCGATCACTTCTTTGGGGCTATAACCAAATACTTTTTCAACTGCGGGGTTGATGCTTTGGACGATCCCCTTTTGATCAATCGCAACAACAGAATCAGAAATAATACCCGTCAGAGAAATCAAGCTTTTTTGGTTTTCCAGACTTTGCTTGCGGGATTTCAATATTCGGGATCGCAAAAACAGGCCGACGATCATAGAGATAACAAGCAACCCCAATAAGGTCAGGTACCAGAACAGCAAAGTGTTGAGAGTGGCAAACGCTTCATCTGTATCGACTTCTGTGCCAATGCCCAACATCTGGTCCTCCATCCAGGTCCAGGCTCCAATGACCGGAATCCCGCGATAATCGTTATATCCCTCAACGTTCACACCGGCTTTTTTCATCACGGCATTTTCTGCCATTAAGGTCAAGGGCCAGTTTTCAACAGACTCACCTGATAGAAGGGGCTTCTTTCTTAAATCCCGGTCAGGATCACGAATCTGAATATTAAATATGGATGCTTTGGTATGGGGGAGCAAGCCTATCTTTACCAGTTGCTCGTCAAACCGGCTTTTGGAAACGAGTAGTCCGTTATCATTAAAAACATAAGTTTCTCCAGTTTTTCCAAATCGGCTAATAGTGAGTATCTTATCGAACTCCTTATGAGGCCGCATGCGTAAAGCCAGAACTCCTAAAACATTGCCGTCTTGATCTTTTAATGGAGTAGAAACAAATTGGGTGGGTTGGTTGGCAAGAAACTCTCCTTGTTCATTAGGGAGTTTTACTCCCGCCATAAAGGGATTGGAGACGACGGTATCTCCCTGCAAGGATTGGTAAAAAAATACCGAACGTTCGATCAACCCTCGTTTGCCTAACGGTTCTTCAAGCAGGGACCCTACTTGAAACCCCGTAAAATCAAAAACTATAAATCCTATAAAATTGTATTTTTTACAGGCTTTGCCAAGGTGTTCGCGGAGCCATTTTAACGAAGCAGATTGTCGGAGCTCTTTTGCGGGCAAATCCTTTTTTTTGTTTAGTTGGATGAGGAAAAGGATATTTTTGCGGATTTCCGGTTGGTCAGCGAGCACTTGAGCGTCCAGCTTTTTATCTTCAAAAAAAAGCCGCAATGATTCGACATTGGCCGCCAGTGTTAATTGCAACTGATTGACTAAACTGCTTTTTATTTCCAGTTTTACAGAATATACACCGTACCCTCCAATGGCAATGAACAGGGCCATTGTTCCAACTAAAAAGGGTAAGTATTTGGTATCCAATAAAGTGGGTTCTCTAACTTTACCATGCAATAAAGGAGTAGACATTAGCCTCCACCTGCGATTAAGTTTTCCTCAAGCTATATAAGTATAATATTTATATTTACATGCAATTTCAAGCTAATATTTGAGGTATGCTTTTAAATTATTGAAATACCTTATATTATGCGATTATTTTTGTTCTTAATTTCATGCTTTAAATGGCGATGGGTATTGATTAATTTTTAAGCTATTGCTTTGCCTTGAAATTCCGCCAGTTAAACGGTTCAAAAAATGCATTAATAAATTAATTATTAATTGGTATTCTAAATTTTTATACCGTTGTCCAATTTTAAAATTGATCTTTTATGCAAGAAAAAGCAGTAATGGCGTGTTGAGGGATTTTTACTTTGAGGAAGGGGTTATATTCTAGCTCTAAGATATTTGTGCCGTATGAGGGCTAGTCAGGCGGCAGAGGGTGATTTTTGGCAGGACTCTTTCAATTCCCAAGCATTGCGGTAGGTGTCATCTTCCTTCAGAACTTTCTCA
>JBLFWU010000089.1:0-8521 GCA_047610985.1 Nitrospinales bacterium
AATTAATATCTCTGCGGCATGAAAAAAAACTGGATCAATTCATTCACCATTGCCATTGGTTTGACCCTGGCTTCTCTCTATATCTACACGCTTAATCTTCCCTTTTTCCATCTTCTCGAACTCAAAAGTTACGATTTTAAAATCCGTGCCCGTGGCGAGCGGCCCACTTCGGGTCAGGTGGTGATTGTCGCTGTCGATGAAAAAAGTCTGAAAGAAAAAGGTCGATGGCCCTGGCCTCGAACCTATATGGCTAATCTGGTTGACAAAATCAGTGGAGCAGGTGCGGCGGTGATCGGATTCGATATTCTGTTTCCAGAACCTGATAGATATGTTCCTTTTCAAGCGGTGCAGGAGGCGGTGGAGAAAAAAGACCTCTCGAATATCGACTCTGAAAGTTTAATGCAATGGATGCATGATGTGGGCGATTCGGACCGCTTGTTCACGGAATCGATTTTGAAATCGGAAAAAGTAGTTTTAGGTTATTTTGTTTATGCTAAAGATGACCGGTCGGGTGACACAGATCAAAAATTAACGGCAGAACAAATGGAGTTGCTGGATTTTTCTCAATACCCGATCACACAACGCTTTGATAAACCGGAGGACGAGGTTCCTTTAAGGGTGATGAAATCGGCAGGGCTCAGTTTGCCGAAGTTTGTCGATGCAGCAAACAGTGCCGGCTATGTTTCCTATGTCGCTGAGGTAGATGGGGTGGTGCGTTGGGTGCCTATGGTCATGCAGTTGGGCGATTATCTTTTTCCACCGTTTAGTTTACAGATGCTTCGCGAGGCAACCCTGCTTCCTTTAGCGGTTCGTGTTGCTTCGTTCGGAATAGACGGTTTGAAACTGGGGGATAGCGTTTTCCCGACTTCGGAGCAGGGAGACTTTTTGATCAATTATTATGGTCCCGCCTACACGTTCACACACTACTCTGCATCGGAAGTGCTGGATGGAAAAATAGGCAAAAAAGAGTTGGAGAATAAAATCATTCTGGTGGGGGCCACGGCCGCAGGCACTTATGATTTTAAGACCTCACCTTATGGTCCGCTTTACCCCGGTGTAGAGGTGCATGCCAACATCATCGAAAACCTGATTCAGCAGGATTTTATTGTGCGTCCGGAGTGGTTACGCATTCTGGATTTTTTGACAATCCTTGTTTCTGGTATTTTGCTGGGCGTAGTTTCTGTGTACTTTAAAGCCTATACAATGGCAGTGTTACTTTTGTTTGGGGTTGGTAGTTATCTGGGGGCAGATTATTATCTTCTCACACAAAAAGGATTGTGGGTGAATACGGTCTATCCGGTTTTTACACAGATTTTTGTTTATTCGGGCATCACGGTTTTTAAATTCGGATTTGAGGAACGGGAGAAAAGGTTTATCAAGGGTGCGTTCAGTCAATATCTGGCACCTGCGGTGGTAAACCAGTTAATGGATAATCCCAAACTGCTGAAACTGGGTGGTGAGCGAAAAGAATTGACTGCATTTTTTTCTGATGTCGCGGGGTTCTCTACCATATCTGAGGACTTGGAACCGGAGGAACTGGTTGACCTTTTGAACCATTATCTGACTGAGATGACGGACATCATACTGAAATATGAAGGTACTGTGGACAAGTTTGAGGGGGATGCGATCATTGCCTTTTTTGGTGCTCCCATTCCCCACTCGGACCATGCCCGCCGCACCTGCATGGTCGCGTTGGAAATGCAAGACCGCCTTGCCGAGCTTCGCGAAGATTGGAAAAAGGAAGGCAAGCACGAATTATTCATGCGCATCGGTATCAACACGGGGGCCATGGTTGTCGGAAATATGGGCTCCAAAAGCCGGATGGATTACACCATGATGGGTGACTCGGTGAACCTTGCCGCACGCTTGGAAGGTGTTAATAAGCAATACCGGACTTATACTATGATAAGTCAGTTTACTTATGAGCAGGTCAAAGAGGATGTTGAGGTTAGGGAGTTGGATTTGATACGTGTTGTGGGTAAAAACGAACCGGTAAGAATTTTTGAAGTGTTAGCAAAAAAAGGCGAGTTGAATGAAGAATTTCAGGAAATTCTTCCTATATTTAATGAAGGTCTTGATCATTATCGAAACCGAAGGTGGGAAGAAGGCATCCAATGCTTTGAGAAAGTGCTTGCCAGAAATGAAGATGATGGTCCATCATTGACTTATTTCGAGCGTTGTATTAATTTTCAAACTCAGCCCCCTGCAGATGATTGGGATGGGGTATTTGGTATGACAACCAAGTAAGGAGAATATTATGTTGTTTGGAGAATTTTTATTGGAGCAAGGGCTGGTCGAGGAAGATGATTTGGTCTGCGCCCTTGATGAACAGCAGAAGAATAAAATGCCTATGGGGCAAATGGCCGTGCAAAAAGGTTTAATGGACTCCAAAGCTCTTTTTAAAGTTTTAACGGAGCAACGAAAGAGGGTTCGGGCTGCCAATGATTTTGGGCAGATTGCCTTGGAGATGGGTTTGCTAAAACAAGATCAAGTAGAAGAGTTGGTTGAATCTCAGACTACTACCAGCGAATTGGTTGGGAATATTCTGGTGACAAAGGGCCTTTTGTCTCGCGAACAACTGGTGCAGATGTTGAGAGAATATGATTCTGCCCGTGTCTGATAATGTATCTCTATAGAAAATAGAAAGAGGAGAATTTTGTGAAAAACAAGAAACAGGTAGGACAGGCTTTGGGAAGGGTTGTCAGTGGATTGTATGTGGTGACTGCAAAATGCGAAGACAAAGAAGATGCGGTGTTAGCCAGTTGGGTCAATCAATGTTCGTTCGACCCTCCGGCTGTGACGATTGCCTTGGGTACTCTGCGTCAGGCGCGACTTTTGGTGGAGGGATCTGGTTCCTTCATCGTAAATGTCTTGCCTCAAGATGATAAGACTTTACTCAAACATTTCAGTCGTCCGCCTGAAGATATTTTTAAAGGTGTTAAAACCCGAAAAGGTTTGGACGGCATTCGTATTTTGAGTGATGCGGTTTCTTATCTGGAATGCGAAGTAGTTCACTCCATGCAGACGGGAGACCATGTAGTGTATGTTGGAGAGATTGTCGGCGGTAAAACGTTAAAAGGCGGCGACCCTTATATCCATGTGCGGGACAATGGATTCAACTATTGATCGAGTCCGATCATTTTCAAAAAGTCGGTGCGGGTGACGGCCCAGTAAATTCCTGTTCCTACAAATAGTATAGCGGATATTATGAAGACAGCTAGCTTAACTACGCGCTGTGGGTCTTCGTCGTAGTACTCTTTCAAATCACCGGCCATGCTTTCTACAACACCTTCATTTGCCGACTTCCTGAAGGTTTTGTCGATGGCATCGCGACCGTAGATGATCCCGAAAATTACTGCGATAATAAGTATTTCAATTGCACCGATCATTGATCCATCTACACCATTTATTCAGCGGAGGTTTTTCACCATTTGCTGTTTAACAAAAAAATAGCCGGAGAGTCTGGTTCAACCTGCATTTGAGGGAACCCTCCGACTGGTCAATTTTTTAGTCCCTGAATTTGGGGACGCGCTTTTAGCGCAACGGAATCCATAGTCATCCATTTTACTTGTTGGATTGCCGCTGTTGCGAAATGGAGAATAGATAAAACCTTTAAGATCGCGCCATGATCCACCGCGTACGACCTTGAATTCCCCACCTATCGGCCCTTTCGGGTTCGCATATTCGTCTGTTTCCTTATAATACTCGCGATCGTACCAATCGTCCACCCATTCTTTAACGTTTCCAGCCATATTAAAGAGCCCATATGCACTTTTACCCGCTTCAAGGGCATTGACTGGGACGAGAACCTCATGTTTCGTCTCCTTGGTCCAAGTTTGATGGTAACGAGCCAAATCAGGTGAAGGTGGCTGATTGCCCCAAGGGAAAATATTAGAGTTTTCACCGCGAGCGGCTTTTTCCCATTCGGCTTCAGAGGGAAGACGTTTTCTCTTCCATTTACAATAATCATTGGCCGCCTGCCAGGAAGTGTTGTTGATGGGGTAGTTTTCGAGTCCAGGGCGAGGTTGGAATTTTCCGTTATATACCAATGTCCCAAATTTATTGTCAGAGTAGTATTTCTTAATACTTTTTTTGGTATTTAAGAACAGGGAAAATTCTTTTGCCGATACTTCATATTTGTCGATGTAAAAGCCGTCTAGAAAAACCCGATGTTCTGGGCTTTCATCTTCCAGTTTGTTATTCAATCCCATTTTAAAAAAACCGGAAGCAATATGGACCATTTCAGATGGTATGGAATTATTTGATGTTCTTTTGAGAAATACAGCATCTTTTTTTGCATACGTTTGCAATAAAGATCTTGCTTCGTCCGCGAATTCTCCGTTTGCTTCCAGATTGAGATAAGACTGTAAAAAATCACGCGCTTTTTCAATCTGTTTTGATTCGGAGTATATCCAGCCAGAAAAAAACTTTAAATCTGCTCGTTGTGGATAGGCGGCTGATTGAATGTCTGCAATCAAACTCTCCGCAATCTGTGGTGGGTTAGCGGTTAATACTTTTCGGTACCAGTCTTTTGCATTTGGATATTGTTTTTGCAGCAAAGAATAAAACCCCAGATTCATCATTGCCAAGGTTTGTAAATTTTCAGAACTTTTATTTTTGTTGAGTCCTCTTAGTGTCCAGGCAGAGGCCATTGCAAGGTCCTCAATGCGATAATAGGTCCAGCCCAGTTGGATATAGTTTTTGAGGTCGCTTGGGTTTTGGTCAATGAGATATCGGTGTTGTTCTATCGCATGAGGAAAATCACCCAAGTGGTAAAAGGCTTCTGCCAGCCCGGCGTGCACCTTTTTATTGCCAGGAGATTGCTTTTGAATTTCTTTTAAGGTTTGAATGGATAGGGCATGTTGTCCTAGTCGTCCAAAGGCATTAGCAATATTAATTTTATTTTGAATGCTCGCGGGTTGTAATTTTGCCAGTGTTTTTAAGTGTAATAGTGATGAGGTAGTTCGGTTGCTTTTCAAAAACAGGTTCGCGAGTCGTTGGTGAGCCTGTGCAAAATTGCTATCGATTTGAACTACCTGTAAGAAACTTTCAATAGCCGCATTCAGGTTGCCGCTTTGTTGGTGAACCAGACCCAGATTGAAAAGTGTTGAGATATTTCCGGGTGAGGCTTTTAGAGCAATTTTATAATGTTGTATCGCTTTTTGGTATTTTTTCAGTTCGGAATAAATATTTGCCAGATTGTTTTGCGCATCTATTGAAGCGGGGTTAATTTTTGTAGACAATTGCAAATAGAAAACGGCCCGCTCGAATTTCTGGTTTTGGTAATACACCATTCCTATGTTGGAGAAATAGGCGCCGAGAGTTTGTTTGGTGTCCAAATTTTTCAGAAAGTAGGTACTTTCTTTCCCAGAAGAGGTGAGATAGCGTTTGCGATAAAAACTGTCAGGAAATGATGCTCCCATTTCTGTTGCTTCTATATTTGCTCGGTCTTTACCACTTTCATAGCGAACGAAAAAATGATTAGGCAGAGGAATTCCAAAAAGAGGAAGATCCAATTTTTGTCCTAAAATCAGATACAGCAATGACAAGTTCATGCAATACCCTCTTTTGGTTTTCAGCATCCCATGTAGAAACAGCTCTTCATTGTTGATGGGAATTCCTCTGGCATCCACCTGCTCGGTATAGCGGTATCCCGCTTTGTTGTGAATGGCCCGGCGTAGCGAACGGATTATTGCTTCGGCATCTCTGGAACCTTGTAAATTATTTTTTACGTCTAAAACAAGATTAGAAATTTCATCACGGAGAGGCTGAATTTTGAGGGATGGATCCCAATGCCTAGAGATTAAAAGCAGTGTTTCTAAAAGGTCGATTTGGGAGTTTTTAAGTTCGGGAATGTTGCCAAGCTCTTTCTCTATAAGGGTTTTGTCAGTTGTGTTCGAGCCTTGTGCAAAGCTTGGGATACTGAATATAAATAAGATTAGATAAGCAGTAATCAATCGGAAACGTGATAATATCATTTTGTACCGTCTCTGTTTTTTTAAGGTTTCTTCTATTATATCAGAAGTCTCCAACGCTCGAATATAAGAAACAAGGCTGGTTTTTTGATAAATTTTACCGGAAATTCTTGATGAGAATTCTTGTCGCAGAGGACGATCTGGATAATGCTCGTCTTCTGGAAAATATTTTAAGGAAAAACGAGCACACCGTTGAAGTGGTTCCCGATGGTGCAAAAGCCTTGCAGCGTTTGCGTGATGAGAAATTCGATGCGCTTTTGACAGACTGGATGATGCCAGAAATGGATGGGATAACTTTGATTCAACGCGTGCGTGCCGAGGTTGAGTCTGCTCCCTTGATCTTGATGATCACTGCGATAAGTGATGACGATGCACGGCAACAGGTGCTGGAGGCGGGTGCAGATGATTTTTTGATAAAACCATACCGGTCAACCGATGTAGTCCGGGTTTTGTCGGATGGGCTTGCGCGCCTTAATCAACCTCCCCCTGAAACTGATGACCAGATAGTGACTCCAGTCCGAGTTAATGGGCTTCCGCCGTTTGTAAGTGTGGTGGTTGCTGCGGGAACAGGTGGGCCGTCTAATATTCACCAGTTTTTTCAATCGATTGATGAAAGTTGCCCGGCTGCATTTTTTGTTGTCCAACATGGTCCGGACTGGATGATGAATCTCCTGGCCCGACAGATTAAACAGGGGACAGGGTTTCCTTGCACTGTGGCCTATCAGGATTTGCAACCGACCCAGGGGAATATTTATCTTGCGCCAGGTAACCATCACCTAACTTTATCCCCTCAACCTGTTTCTTTGGAGTTGAATCAGGAGCCTAAAGAAAATTATTTGCGCCCCTCTGCAGATTATTTATTTCGCAATGCGGCAACGGTATTCGGTGAATTTTGCGTGGCCGTAATTCTTTCAGGGGTAGGTAGAGACGGATCACAAGGAGCAAGAAATATCAAAGCTTCGGGTGGGGCGGTTTTTGTTGAAGACCCCAAGGCTGCAGCAGTACCCTCTATGCCTCAGGCGGCGTTAGACTCGAAGGTGGCTGATGCGATTCTACCCTTGAAGATGCTTGGAGAGGTTGTGACGGATCAAGTCCATCATTTGAACGAAGAATTGAGGCGCAGAAGAAAAGAAGAATGACCCCTCGCCACTCCCTGGATGAGGATGTAAATAGCAATGGCTCGTTCATAAAGGTTCGCCGTTATTCCTTGCGGATCATCCAACCTTCCATAAGAAGAATTCCAACAACAAAAAGAAAAAGAGGGGTTGCGAGTCGCATTCCCTCGGATGTAGGCAGTTGAGATATCTCAAGTTCCGGGTTTTTTATCTCCACTTTCAGGTTGGGAAGGTAAGTCTTAATGTTAGACAATTTTTGTGGTGATGATTCTTTGGTATCGACATTTACGGTAAAGCTACCGATGGGTTGCGCACCTAAAGGGAGTTTAGTTATTGTTTTAGGTAGCGTTTCATCAGGCAACTCAAAAAGAGTGTAAACTCCGGGAAAATCGGTTTTGTTGAAGTGAGTTTCACCGTCAGTGGTCAATGTTAAGTGAAGGTTTCCTCCCGGAGTTTGAACAACCCATTGGCCATTGGGTTTATCTATTTTCTGTGTAAAAGTTTCGCCGATCAAAAGGTTTTGTTGTGAAAAGTTTTCAAGACCACGAGTCGCGTACTGAGTCCATCTTTGTATCCAGGGTAAAAAAGTAGGTTGAATAGGAAAGTCATTCCAATCCCTATCCAGCGAACTGAGGAAAATTATGACTTTTCCTTTTCCGGAATCCGATTCCAAAATCGCCGGATTTTTGTTTGTGAACCAACTGGCAACTTTAAAACTTTTTTTGTCTCGAGCCTGAATCGTATAAATCGAATGGAATGGAATTTCTTTCATTTCTTTGATGGTTTTGGCAGAAAATGCCCGCATCACCGGATGTTTGTTGTTTTCAAATAGCAGATGGGTCTTTTTAAATTTTTGCACCGCCTCGAGGGTGACGGGTAACAGGTTGCCGAGCTTCTCATTATAATATTTTGCGTCGACCTGGTCGCCCATGCCGAATATTAACGCTCCTCCACGTAAAACGAAGTTTTCAAGTTTCAATTCATAACCAACGGGAAGCTCGCGCACATTTGCAAAAATGACTACAGAGAAATCTGCAAGGTTTCTTAATGGCAGCTCGGCAAGGGTTGAAACGGTGGGGTCAATATGTGATACGGATACCGAGAATGGATTGAGCGCTCGTTCTAGATAAAAAGATTCGCTTTGATGAGAAATGGTGCCTGGGTCTCCATCGACGACAAGAACTTTGATATTCCGGTTTGGCTGGTGAGAGAAATAGCGAATATCGTCTGTCAGTAATGCGTCTTCACCCGCCTTAATTTTTCCTCGAATAGTATCTCCACTACGCAAGGGAACGGAAAAATCTTTAGTGATGGTTTGCCCAGCGGGGATGTCGATGAGAGTTTCTTTTTCTGTTTTTTTATCGAAAATAAGAGAAACTGGCAGGCGTTGGTTGCTTTGCGAATGGTTCTTTATTTTTGTCTTTATTTTTA
>JBLFWU010000090.1:0-8452 GCA_047610985.1 Nitrospinales bacterium
AGGAGCACCAGTATCGAGCACTTCCATCCCTCGAACCAGCCCATCAGTCGAATGCATGGCAACGCTTCGTACTACGTTATTTCCCAAATGCAGAGCCACTTCGCAAACGAGAGTTTCTTTTTCCCCGCTTTCACCTGTTCGCTCAATGTTGATCGCGTTATAAAGAGCAGGTAGCACGCCGTCTTCAAAGCTCACATCTACAACGGGTCCCATGACCTGGATGATCTTTCCCTTATTCATTCATTCCCCTCCACTATTTTCAGTATCTTTCACGCCATCAACCTTTCAAGGCTTCAGCGCCATTTACGATTTCTATTAATTCTTTAGTGATATAAGCCTGTCGGGCTTGATTATAAGTCAATGTCAAGGCACCAATCATTTCACCAGCATTGCGGGTAGCACTATCCATTGCCGTCATGCGCGCACCATGCTCACTGGCACTCGACTCCAGAAACGCCCGATAAACTTCAACAGTCATGTAGCGCTTAAGAAGTCCATCCAGAATTGCTTCCTCATCGGGCTCGTAGATATAATCCACAGCAAAGGAACCTTCTTTATGTTCCAGTTTTTCTGGCACCACCGGCAACAATTGCTCAACTATAACCTCTTGAGCCATCACCGATTTAAACTCGTTATAAACCATGAAAACCTTGTCGACTTTTTTCTCTGAAAACAAAGTGGCTAAACTTTCACCAATAGTTTGCGCCTTCAGATAATTAAAATCTTTTGTCCAGCCAATATGGTCGTCAATAATATTCACCGGGCGATTTCGGAAAATATCATTTCCTTTTTTTCCAGCGATAATTAGCGAGTTTTCATTTTGCGGATTCTTTTTCAGGTATTCGGCTGTTTTTCGAATAATACTTCCGTTGAACCCTCCACATAAACCTTTGTCAGCAGTTATAATGAGGAACAAATGCCTATTTCCATCCCGCACATCTAACAAGGGATGCAAATCGCTATTGCACCTTGCTGCCAGATGGTTGAGAACATCCATCATCTTAACCGCATAAGGCCTCGCATCAAGGATAGCTTGCTGAGCTTTTCGCAGTTTCGATGCCGCAACCAGTTTCATGGCCTTGGTGATTTGTTGCGTATTTTTTACGCTTCGGATGCGCCTTTTTATATCTTTTAAGTTAGGCATAGATTAATTCTTAAAAAGACCTTTGAATTCTTCGATAGCTGCTTTCAACTGGCTTTCGCTGTCACCATCCAGTTTTTTGGCTTCCGCAATTTTATTCATCAACGCCTGATGCTTGTCTTCCATGAAGTTGATCAAACCGGCTTCAAATTTTTGGATACTAGCAACTGGGATATCATCCACTAGACCTCGCACACCTGAAAAGATGGAGACGATCTGCTGAACTACAGTCAAAGGTTTATACTGACCTTGTTTAAGCAATTCCACCAATCGTTCGCCACGATGAAGCTGGGCTTGAGTAGCTGCATCCAGATCACTACCGAACTGGGCAAAAGCAGCCATTTCACGATATTGTGCCAAGTCTAATCGAAGCTGACCAGCCACCTGTTTCATTGCTTTAATTTGTGCTGAGCCACCAACTCGAGACACAGAAAGCCCAACGTTGATCGCAGGACGAACTCCAGAATAAAACAGATCTGTTTCCAGAAATATCTGCCCATCCGTAATGGATATCACGTTGGTTGGAATATATGCGGAAACATCACCCGCCTGGGTTTCGATGATAGGCAGAGCCGTCATAGAACCTGCTCCTAGCTCATCACTAACTTTCGCAGAACGTTCGAGTAATCGAGAATGCAAAAAGAAAACGTCTCCCGGATACGCTTCACGTCCCGGTGGTCTTCTAAGAAGAAGAGAAAGTTGACGATAAGCTGCAGCCTGTTTACTGAGATCATCATAAACGATCAGACAATGCTGACCATTGTCACGGAAGTATTCTCCCATTGCGCAACCCGCATAAGGAGCAATAAACTGCATAGGCGCAGGGTCACTGGCTGATGCAGAAACAACAATGGTGTACTTCATCGCACCGCGTTCTTCGAGAGTCTTCACAACTCGCGCAACGGTAGATCGTTTTTGCCCAACCGCAACATAGATACAAAACATGTTCTGGCCTTTTTGATTGATGATCGCATCAATCGCAACTGCCGTTTTACCTGTTTGTCTGTCACCAATAATGAGCTCGCGCTGACCACGACCTACTGGGATCATTCCATCAATTGCCTTGATACCCGTTTGCATGGGCTCGTGAACCGATTTTCGGTCAATTACTCCTGGAGCAGTTCTTTCAATAGGACCAAACTTATCTGTTTTAATGGGGCCTTTGCCATCAATCGGCGCACCCAGACCATCCACAACTCGGCCTACCATCTCAGGTCCAATAGGCACTTCCATAATTCGCCCTGTGCGCTTGACCTCATCGCCTTCTTTAATATTATCATCGCGTCCGAGGAGCACTGCACCCACATTATCTTCTTCGAGGTTCAGCACCATTCCAGTTAATCCGCCAGGGAATTCCAAAAGTTCACCGGCCATAGCATTTCCAAGGCCGTAAATACGCGCGATTCCATCTCCCACCGAAATCACCCGACCGGTTTCCTTGAGCTCGATCCCTTCTTCAAATCCTTCGATTTGCTTTTGGATCAGGGAGCTGATTTCATCGGCTCGTAAATTCACTTAGGCTACCTCCTCTTTCTCTATTGTTCGTTTCAAGATATCCAAGCGGTTACGAATAGTATCATCCGCTACCAGGTCCCCAATGCGCAGCATTACTCCGCCAATCAGCGACTCATCCACTTCAGTATCGATCAATATGGTTTTTCCTAAAATTTTATTCAACGCTGTTTTCAGACGATCCGTATTCGCATCCGACAAAGAATACGCCGAGGTCACATGAACTCTTGTTTGCCCCAACCGACGGTCTACGACCCGCGCAAAATATTCAATAATTTTATCGAGAAAAATAATTTTTCCACGCTCGTTGAGCATAATAAGCAGATTGCCAACCTTATCTCCAGTCTGCAAACGACTGCAAATCTCCTCAACGACTATCTTTTTCTTTTCTGTGGAAATAGAAGGATGCTTAAAAAAACGCAATAATTGTTTTTCCGTTTTCATGGCTTCGCCAAAATCTTCCAAACCTAGCAATGCGCTTCCTAATTGAGAATTATCTTCAATATTCCCAGAAAGCGCTTCGGCGTACCTTTTCCCTACTTGATTTTCCAACATCGCAATTTATTCTTCTTTAAAAGACGTTAATTCTGCTGATTTTTTTCCAGTTCCTGAATCACCTGCTCAATTGACTCATCCACCAGACGTTTTTTATCCGAATCATCCAATGCCTTCTTAAGAAATTTCTCCGTAGAAGCAATGGTCAACGCTGCGGTGTAGCTTCGAATCTCCTGCAAAAGCTTGCTTCGAGAGCTTTGAATTTCCTGCTCCGCTTCGCGCTGCACCTGCTTGACCTTGGCTTCGGTTTCTTGAACGATTTTCTCTTGAAGTTTTTTAGCTTCATCCTGCGCTAGCTGGACAATCGTTTCAGCTTTACCGTGCGCGGCTGCTAACTTCTCTTCCAGATCTATTTTTATTTTTTCCACATCCTGCTTCAGCTTTTCCGATGCTTCAATATCACCGCGAATCTTTTTCTCACGGTCATCAAGAGCAGCAAGAATCGGCGGAAAAGCAAACTTCTTCAGCATAAAAAACAAAATCGCAAAAGAAATTACTGACCAGAAAATCAGCGAACCAAAAACAGAAACTTGTTCAAATTGAGGCATAATTGATCCTTATAAAATTTTCACACAACACACAAAACCGGCGTGTGCTTCCTACGGCATAATGATAAAAGCAATAACCAAGGCGTAAAGAGCAATTGCTTCAACCAGTGCAAAACCGATCCAGCAATATTTAGCAACTTTCGCTTCACAATTAGGCTGACGACCAACGGTTTCGATGGTTTTCGCAAAAATATATGCGATACCCAATGCAGCACCAAAAAAACCGGCGGCACACAAACCCATTCCAATTAATGCAGCAGCTTCTGAACCCATTCTTTCCTCCTATTGTTAACTAATAATTAATGTAACTTGATCACATCGCCAATGTAAACACAGGTCAGCGTTGTGAATATATATGCTTGAATAAAAGCGATAGCAATTTCTAATCCGTTAATGACCACCGTAAAACCAAACGGCAACCAGCCCAACCATAAAGGCCCCGTCATAGCCAGACCAAACAGAACCGCCAAAACAGTATGCCCCGCTGTCATATTGGCAAATAGACGCACCGCAAGGGATATCGGCCGAGCCAACATGCTAATGATTTCGATCGGGATCATTACAGGAATCAACACTTTGGGAATTCCCGGTGGAACAAGGATTCCAAGAAAGCGCAAACCATGTTTTGAAAAACCAATCACCAGCGTCAAAATAAAAATTCCGGTCGCAAAAACCCCGGTCACCGCCAACTGACTGGTGATCGTATAAGATCCTGGCACCAAACCAATCAAGTTGCAGGCAAGAATAAACAAAAACAAACTAGCAATGAAAGGAACATATTTACGCCCCTCTTCCTCGCCAATAAATTCGTAAACCAGATTGCGTATAAAATCCAACGCAATTTCCAGAACACTCTGCAATCTGCCGGGAATGAGAGACAATCCTTTTCTGGCAGGCAAAATAAACATACCGCAAATCACAGCCAGCCCCACCCACATGGCAACCACTGCATTATTTATAGAAAGATCTAACCCACCAATGTGGATTGGAACAATCGTGTGGACTTCAAAATGGTGTAAAGGACTTTCCATAGTTTGCTTTATTATTCCAAATCGTTATTTGTATCGTCTTCTTCGACAGTCAAGCTCATCGCAACCTGGTAAACAGCAAGACAACCGGCTGCAGAACCAAGCACAATCCCAACCACCATACCCCAAGGCTTTGTGCCGAAAAAACTATCCAGCGCATACCCTAGTAAGCCGCCGATGATCGTCGCTACCGTCAGTTCAGTTCCCAACCTGAACGCAAACTGCATACCTTGACGGAAGCCGCTATTTTCACTCATTAGTTTGTTGCTTGGGGGGATTACCCAGAAAACCGGGGATATCATACCTCAACGTGTCAATGTTGTCCAAAAAAAAAATTTATAGCTTTTCCATATCCATAAAGCACTGAAAAATAAAAACCTCAATTACAACTCCGTTAAACCAGACAACCCATTGCCTGATCCATTAAGAACCTGATTCCTGAATGCTGGCTTTAAATTTCGAGTTGTTATCTAACTAATAAGGGAGGGTTCCAAATTCTGCTTCATATTTATCAAGCGGCACCATATCAATTGCATCCCAAGGGCAACCTTCCAAAAAAGTGTCCATAGGACCTTTGGTGATACATTTCTTACATCCAATGCACAAAAGGGGATCAACAAGAACTCGATTGAAAGCGGGAGCATCTGGGTTTTCCACTTCGAACATGCAGTTATCGACTGGACATTCGGTGATACAAATTGGTGAACTTGCGCATCCCGTGCAGGCATCATTGATAACTGCAAGTATCTTAGGCTTTCTTTTTCGCTGTACGTTTCTTTTGGCTTTCTCTGCTGTCGCCATAGAAGTGTCCCCTGTAAGTTAGCTTCTAATCTATCCTGAAAAACTGGTGCTGATTATAACCTTATTCCAAAACGATTTTCAATCATTGTGGTGCAATTTACAAAAAATAAAGTGGGACCAGCCTCTTCAATCACTTAGTTATTAAAATAAAGGGCCTTATGCTTGTTTTACAAGCAACCCTGTACTAAAATAGTACCAAATGCTGTAAGCACGACCCCCTTAAAGGGTTTTCCCCTTTCCTGGCTAGATTTAAGAAATTTCAATCTTCTAAACATCCTTGTTTTTATAAAAATTCAGGGAGATACTATAAAATCATGTCGTTCGATCGAATTCTGGGTCAAACACAACCCAAACAAACCCTAAAAAATGCTCTCCAAAGCAACAGTGTGGCACACGCCTACCTGTTTTATGGACAGGAAAGCATTGGCAAAAAACATACTGCTATTGAATTGGCAAAAACTTTGAATTGCTCGGAATCCGTAGAAGGTGAGGCTTGTGACAAGTGTTTATCCTGCCGGAAAATTGAAAAAAGAACTCATCCCGATTTCTTTTTTATAGAACCCGAAAAAAGCACTCCAACATCGCGGGAAGCAACAATCAAGATTGAACCCATTCGCGAGCTACAAAGAAAACTTGCTTTCCACCCTTACGAAGGAAAAGTGAAAGTCGCAGTGATCAATGATGCTGATCTCATGAATCCTCAAGCGGCCAATTCTTTTTTAAAAACACTGGAAGAGCCCCCATCAGCAACAGTATTGATTCTGGTTTCGTCCCATCCATTTAAATTATTGCCCACCCTGATATCAAGGTGCCAGGCAATTAAATTTCAACCGCTCACTCCAGAAAACATAAAAAAGATTTTAAAAGAAACCATGACCGAAGAAGTCATAGAAGAGAACGACCTGAACTTTCGCACACTTCGATCACGAGGCAGTGTAAAGAAAGCTATGACAGAGGATATGGCGGACATTGCCAATATTCGCCAGGAGATTGTGGGTCTTCTCGAAACGGTATCTTTTGATCGTATGGATATAGTATTCTCACATGCCAAGTCATGGGCCCGGCAAACCGATCAATGGGGAATTATTTTCAATGAGATAATGGAATTAGTACGTGATCTTGCATTTTTCCGGGCAGGATGTTCTGAATCAGAAATTCACAACCGTGACATTACAAACAGATTAAAACCATTAGCTTCAAAAAGAAGTTTGAAATCTTGGCTTGAAATCTTTAATACGGTACACACAACCCAATTAGCCTTATCCGGAAATGCCAACGCTCAACTTTTTTTTGAAAATATGCTTATAGATTTTTGCGAGGCAGCTTAAACATTATGAATTCAACAGCCGAAAAAACTAAAAATACCGAAGCCATTTCAACACCACCGAAGTTTTTAATTGGCATTCGCATCAACAACCAAGCCAAATCTCAACTCTACGACCCAAAAGAATTAAAGCTGCGCGTGGGAATGACGGTAATGATCAATTCGGATCAAGGACTCAAGATGGGCCTTGTAGCTTCCAACAAAATCATTAATTTCCGTAAGGATAAAAACGAGAACTTTTATAAAGTTCTTCGCGTTGCAAACGACAATGACTTTCAAGCTGAGAATCGAAGGCAAAGTGTTGAACAAAAAGCCAAAGCTTTATGTTCCGAAAAGATAGTGGAACTGAAATTGCCTATGAGTTTGAGTCGAGTTGTCCACCAGCCACATATGAATAAAACCATTTTCTTTTTCACCGCAGAAGGAAGAGTAGACTTTCGCCAACTCATTCGCGACTTGGCATCTAACCTGCGGCATCGCATCGAAATGAAACAGGTAGGAGTAAGGGATGAGGCAAAGGTCATAGGCGGGTTTGGAATATGCGGTGAAACATTATGCTGTTCTACATGGCTACCCGAATTCACTCCTGTCACCATAAAAATGGCAAAGAACCAGGGACTGGCATTAAACCCAAGTAAGATTTCCGGTGTGTGCGGCAGACTGATGTGTTGCCTTCAATATGAACATGACAATTATAAAGAAATGGTTAAAGGCATGCCAAGAGTCAATAGTCAGGTACAAACTCCAGATGGCCCCGGAAAAGTTTTAAAAAATGAAATTCTTGCCCAAAGAGTTATGGTTCGCCTCGACGACGAAAGCATTAATACCTACCCAAAAGAAGAACTGAAAGTGAAACAGCAAAATCCGAAACCCTGAAACTCTAAATACTGAAACATGAAAAAATTTTACATCACCACCCCTATTTACTATGTGAACGATATTCCGCATATCGGGCACGCATACACAACCATCGCGGCAGATGTAGCCGCACGCTTTAAAAGACTCGAAGGATATAAAGTTTTCTTCCTGACTGGAACCGATGAGCATGGACAAAAAGTTCAACAGGCCGCAAAAGACCTAAATGTAACCCCGCAGCAGCACGTCGACAAACTTCACCAACGGTTTAAAGAGTTATGGGTGAAGCTTAATATTTCTAATAGCGATTTCATCCGTACGACAGAAGAACGTCATAAGAGTCTAGTATGTGACATTCTGCAAACACTACACGAAAAAGATGAAATTTATCGCGACAGCTATGAAGGCTGGTATTGCACTCCCTGCGAAAGATTCTGGACCGAAAAGGATTTACAGGAAGGCAATTGCCCTGACTGTCGACGCAAAGTAGAAAAGATAAAAGAGCATAATTATTTTTTTCGCATGGGAAAATATCAGAATTGGCTTATTGAAAAAATAAAAAGCGACCCGCATTTCATACTACCTACTTCACGGAGGAATGAGGTTTTAGGTTTCCTGGAAAAACCACTGGAAGATCTTTGCATCTCGCGTCCAAAATCGCGTCTTCCTTGGGGCATCCCCCTTCCCT
>JBLFWU010000091.1:0-7994 GCA_047610985.1 Nitrospinales bacterium
CCAGAGTTTTCCTTGATGGTTTTCTTCGATGATGCCTTTGCAGGATAGAAGTCCCAGACCGTTGCCATCTTTTTTTGTCGTCAAAGTATCTTTAAAAAGATAATTTTGAATGTCTTCAGGGATGCCCGCCCCTTTGTCCGTAATACTGATTTGCAGGAACCCGTTGTTTCGAATGACTCCAACTTCGACCATTCCACCTGTTTCAGTTACGTAGCCGGCGTTGATGATCAGGTTTTGCAGAACACGCTGAATATCGAGGGGATAAAATACAGCCTCTAGAGAATCTCCCGAAGGGTTTATTTTTACGTCTTTGTCTTTCAATTGCGCGTGAGTAGAAAGGCCTTCTACCGTCTCTTCTATGACGGGAATAATCGCTTTTTTTGATTTTACATATTCGGTTTTAATTTTTTTGATGTGATTCAAACTGGAATCCAGGAGATCCATCAGATTCGTGCGAACGGTCTCAACGACGGTCTGGCATTTTTCCATGTCTTCAAGGCCTTCCCGTTTTTTGTGTCCGGGTTCGGTTCCTTCATACAACTCAACGGAATCTTCAATGGTCAGTTCCGCGAGACCCAGAGTGCTCAAAAAATTTCGGATGTCGTGGGTAAAAATGCTCAACTTGCGCATATCTTTCATCATCGTATCCAGATCCCCGCGAACGCGGCTGGAAAGGGTACGCATGATAGATAAAAGGGCTTTCGGTTCAGAAGCCAGATAGGTATGGAAATGTTCTTCGTTGATTTCCATGAGCAAGGTTGGTTTTTCTGCTCTTGCGGATGCCGAGCGAGCTTTAGACTCAATCAGCGACATTTCTCCCAGATATTGCCCCGACCCTAAAAGGGCAATTTGCTTTGGGCCTTTAAAAACGTCAAGTTCCCCTTCGAGAATGAGGTACATGGCATTTTCAAGGTCGTCTTCATTGAACAAAACTTCGCCGGGCTCAAGTGAGATTTCACGACAATGGTCTACCAAAATGCTTAGAGTAGATTCATCGAAAAAACTGAGCAAGTCGGTTTCCTTCAACAACTTGATCTTTAGCTCTTTATCCATGATAAAATCTTACCATATGTTGCCTGGATAGACAACCAAACCGCATTGCACTGCGCTCAAATCAATTTTCGGCAGGTTTTACTTTCTTGAGGTGTACAGCAGTTTCTATGTGTTGGGTTTGTGGAAACATATCAATTACCCGCATATCTTGAATTTTGTATCCTTCCAGCCTTTCGAGGTCACGGGCGAGGGTGGATGGATTGCAGGAGACATAGATGATTTGCTCCGGCTGCGATTGCAGCAATGTTTTTATAACCGATTCGGAACAGCCTTTCCGCGGCGGGTCAATGATGAAGGTATGAACTTTTTCTTTAGATACAACCTGCGGCGCGTGTTCTTCCACGCTCCCGGTTAGAAACTGACAAGAGGTGATGCCATTGGTTTCTGCGCTCAGACGTGCATCTTCCATAGCGGGTTCGAATTGCTCGATGGCGATTACTTTTTTGCCTTTTGCT
This sequence comes from Nitrospinales bacterium, assembly GCA_047610985.1. Lineage (GTDB taxonomy): Bacteria > Nitrospinota > Nitrospinia > Nitrospinales > VA-1 > UBA8687. The sequence goes on from JBLFWU010000091.1 coordinate 1,509, forward strand.
GCAAGCCAAAGTGCAATGCCTCCGGAACCGCTATAAGCATCAATAATGGTTTCCCCTTCCGCGGCATTGACCCAATTTTCGATCAGATCGTAGAGACGTAAAGTCTGCGCAGAATGGATTTGAAAAAATGACCCAAGAGAAAGGTGGAAACTCAAGTCGGCAATTTTGTCCGTAAGCCTTTCTTTTCCCCATAGTAATCTGTTTTCTTTTCCTAAAATTACATTGGTGGCACGCGGATTGACGTTTTGAATGATGCCGACAACTCCAAGTTCTTTTAATTTCTTCTCTTCGGTGAGCTCAGCCAGAAAACTTCGTGGGAAGCGGCCTTCATTAGTCATCATCCCTACAAGAATTTCGCCAGTGGACTCTGAATGCCGGATAACCAAGCCTCTTACCAGTCCGCGGTGGTTTCCTTCGTTGTAGACGGAAATTTGATTTTTCTTTAAGATTTCTCGCAGCCATTCTTTGGTTTTGTTGATAGGCTCTGAAAGAATATCGCAAGTGGGCGAGTCCGCAACTGTATGCGAGCCTTCGGAATAGAATCCGATTTGCGGGTCACTGGTTTTTCCTTGTACCGCGAAACTGCCTTTGTTGCGATACTGGTATTGTTGGTCCGCTGCCAGGGATTCAATTTTTTCTGGAAGCTCGACTCCACCGATACGGCTCAGGCTGTCTCGAACCACTTGGATTTTGAATTCGAGTTGTTTTTCGTAGTTGAGGTCCTGAAATTTACAGCCTCCACATTTGAAAAAGACAGGGCAGGGTGGGTCGACCCGGTCTTTAGAAAGCTGTGTTCGTTCGAATATATCCATCACGCCGAAGCGGGGTGTGATTTTGATCATTTTTCCTCGGACGCGGTCACCAGGAAGGCCGCCGGGGGTGAACACGGTATAGCCTTCGTGACGGGAAAGTCCATCGCCGCTGGATGCTAGGGTTTCTACATCCAATTCCAGTCGGTCGCCCCGTTTCACAGGTATGTTTAATTTAGTTTTTGCCATGGTTTCTTTAATTGCTCTTGTAGTTTAATGAGGTGAGAACTTTAGCACACTCCGTTGCTAGAACCTAGAATTCGGTTGTATACTTGCCGTTATGAATAAAACCATAGCCATATTAGCAGCCGTTACCGAAGAGATTGCCGGTATCAAGCAGGCAATGAATATTTCTGACAGAATTCGTCTGGGTAAGTCCGAAGCTTGGCCGGGAAAATGGCAGGGGAAGAATATAGTCCTCGTTCGCACTGGGGTCGGCAAGCAACGTGCCGCCGAGGCAGCATTGCAAACCATCGAACAATTTTCTCCTGATCGATTACTCAGCATCGGTTACGCAGGCGGATTAGTCCCCAAGCTTGAAGTGAGCGATCTGATTGTCGCTGAGCAGATTATTGATGTGGAATCTTCGGCAGAGTTTGTGCCCGATCAAAAATGGTTGCACTTGGCACAAAACATTTCTGCGCCAGAAAATTATAAAGTCATTTCAGGAAAACTGGTCACTGCGGATAAGGTCATTCATAGTCCACAAGATAAAAAAGAATTTGGGGAACGTTTTTCAGCCCAAGCGGTCGAGATGGAAACCTCTGCCATCGCTAAAGTGGTAATGGATAAAAACTTGCCGTTTTTATCTGTGCGTGCGATTTCCGACTCAGTCGAACAGGAAATTTTGGACAGTTCCTCGTTTCTCGGAAGCGATGGAGAAATTTCCAAACTGAAAGCGGGGTGGTACGTTCTGACGCATCCTGGATCCATTTCCAGTGCCCTGTCTCTGCGCTCACAAACTCAACAAGCCACACGCACTATGACCGAGTTTGTCTCCAACCTGTTATAAGACCTTTGCAAAACCCCGAGACCCATGGATGAACTCAGGATGACGTTTCGAAAAGCCATCAATTTTGTCATACTGATCCGTCACCTTTGCGTAAGTCGGTCATTGCGAGCATAGCGAAGCAATCCAAGCTCTACAAGAAAACCGGGAAAAAATTGACGTCGCAGTTGGGTAACCGGTCATTTTTTGCCGGAATTTCTGACACAAGCTTCCCGCACCTTAAAACCAGAACCCCCTTTGTTTATATGGCCTTGCTGTTGTTTTCTTGTGTATTTTTATATTTGGCATGAGGCTTGCTTTATGTATAACTGAAGATTCGAACTGGCACTGCCACCTCCAACGGGTTGGGTTCACCTCCAAGTGATCCAATCCGTGGCGTGCCAACCTCGATGGCTAACAAGCTTTTTTCTCGCCGGCTCCCTTTTTAGGGAGCCCCCCTCCCCCTTCTCCAGCGAGCCGCTGGACGCTACTCATTAATACTCATAAAGCGAAACAAATATACTCAAGTTTTTTACTATAATTCGTCAACAGTGGCTCTTCTGTTAGGGGGTGAATCAGAAATATACGGATAAATTGGAAAAGGATTGTCTCGCTACACTATCGAGAAGGATTTTTGTTTCGTCAAAAAGCAATCGACCTTTAGGCTCTGCGGGTCTTGCCCTGCTAGTGGGGAGAGAAAACGCGATGGTGGTTGCTGCCACCGCCACCGGGATGAGGGCCGCCATTTAGGATATGGATTTGTCCCTTTAGAAGAATCGACGCTAACCCGTGCAATCCACTGGGCATGGGTTTGAAAGTTTTCCATTTATTCGTTGCCGGATTATAGCCTTCGTTCTCCACGAAAGTTCCTTCGCCTGACTCACCGCCGAAAACATGAACCCACCCGTTTAAAAATTGGGAAGTGATACCACTGCGCGCCGTGGGTAAGGGAGCGTGTTGCGTCCATTTTTTAGTTCTCGGATCGTAAGATTCATTGGAGTTGAGGTTGTTGTGGTAATTCACATCGATGCGTCCGCCAATGACGAATAGTTTTCCATTAGCTTCGGTTGCGGTGAGGTGGTCTCGGGGGGTGGGTAATGGAGATAACGTTCCCCAGGAATCCGTTGCCGGGTCATATACTTCGTGGGCATCGGTGTTGACGAGTTTGAATAGTTTTCGATGAGCCCCACCCACTAAATGAATTTTACCGTTGATGACGGCGGCTGCATGCGCTCCTCTTGCCGTTGGCATGGGAGTTTTATTGAACCATCTGTGTAAGTCGGGGTCGTATTCATAAGTGGTGTTGACCGGTTTCCAGAATCCACTTTCGAATCCACCAATGATATAAATTTTTCCATTCACCACCGCCGCTGTAGTGTGGTGTAACGCTTGCGGAAGAGGGACAGCCATGCCCCAGCTATTTAATATTGGATCCCAAACATCGATGCGAGTGGTAGCGCCTTTTGGGGTGAATCCACCTAGCACATATATTTTACCGTTGAGGAGGGCTGCTGAGTTTTCCGTTCGGGTGGTTGGCGTTAAAGGCAATTGCTTCCAGGTTCCCTGCGCAGTAGCTTGCATGGGACTGAAAATAAAGGAACCCAAGGTTCCCATAATCAGTATGGCAACGAAGTGTTTCATGGTTTTAGTTTGAGTGAGACGCGGTTTTACCTTTTACGATTTGATCGAGTGTTACCAGTTGTTTGAGCAACTCTGGAAGCAGATCGATTTGCAACATATTGGGTCCGTCTGAGAGTGCTTTGTTTGGATCGGTATGGGTTTCCATGAATAAGGCATCGCAGCCTACAGCTACAGCTCCGCGAGCCAGGTCGGGGACCATCTCACTTTGGCCACCGCTTGTAGTTCCCTGTCCGCCGGGTTGTTGCAGGCTATGGGTTGCATCGAATATCACCGGGTAACCGTGCTCGCGCATCAGAACCAAGGACCGCATGTCGACTACAAGATTGTTGTAACCGAATGTAGCTCCCCGCTCGGTGAGCATGATATTGCTGTTACCACTTTCCTCAAGTTTAACCACCACATTTTTCATGTCCCACGGTGCGAGGAACTGGCCTTTTTTAACGTTGATGGGTTTGCCGGTTTGCGCAGCCTTGACCAGCAAGTCGGTTTGACGACACAGGTAAGCGGGAATCTGCAAGATGTCTAGGACTTCTGCTGCCGGGTCAATTTCTTCTTCTTTATGAACGTCTGAGAGAATTGGCAGGTCGAGTTCGGTTTTAATTTTTTGCAGTATTTTTAATCCGTCATTCAACCCCGGACCGCGAAACGATTTTATGGAGGTACGGTTGGCTTTGTCGTAAGAAGCTTTGAAGATGAAGGGGACGTGCAAATCTTCTGTGATACGTTTGAGTTTTTCAGCGATCTCCATTGCAATCTTTTCAGACTCGATCACACAAGGTCCGGCGATGAGAGCCAGGGGATTTTGTCCCCCTATTGCAATGGGGCCGACTGCAATTGAACGTGTTATTTTTGGATTCACTCTGGCCTCGGTGATAATGCCGCTTGAACTTCAGCAGAAATAGGAACCGGATGAGGAACTTCGGTGCGCGATGGCAACCCCTCTGGAGCCAAAAGACCAAGCATAATTTCTCTCACCTTTTCATTATTGGATGCTTTGTAGGGAGAAGCAAAACCATTCTCGGATAGTTCTGTAAGGTTGATATCCGGAAAATCATTATTCAAAGAAATAATGATTGGTATCTGGCGAAATTTCTTTTTTATATTGAATAGATGTTTGATTTCATTTTTATCTCTTCGTGGTGCAAACACAATCAGGTCGCAACGGATGAGATCGGGACGCTTGAAACAATCGTGAATGGAAATAAACGTCATGACGGTAATAACTTCTTCGCTGAGAAATTTTGCCATTTGTATGCGTTCGCCGCGAACTGTGTCGACTATAAATACTGTTTTATAACTCATCCAACCTTCTTGAAATTAAATTAATATATTACTAAGTTTAGCATTTATTTTTAAGCAAAACCTCTTTGATTTGCGCTAGCCGCTATGAAACAATGATATGAAAGCAAAACTTCATTCGGAGGTTTTCTTATGTTGAATAAAAACCCCTTTTTCTTTTTAGTATTTCTCTGGTTTGCATCTCCCGTCTTTGCGGCTAATCAAATCGTTGTCGTCAAAATTTCGGGTGCTATAAACCCTGCTGTAGCGGAATTTGTTTCGCAGGAAATCCATGCGGCCAATGAGGAGCAACAGGCCTTGATCGTTCTTAACATGGATACGCCTGGTGGACTGGATACTTCGATGCGGCAGATTATCAAAGAAATTCAAAGCTCAAATGTGCCGGTAGCTTCCTATGTTTCACCCAGTGGGTCGCGAGCCGCTTCGGCAGGAACTTTCATCACAATTGCCTCGCATATTGCCGCGATGGCTCCGGGTACGAATATTGGAGCGGCGCATCCGGTAAATATGATGGGCGGTGATAATGAACAGGAAACGACCCTGGAAAAGAAAGTGGTCAATGATGCGGCGGCCTATATACGTTCTCTTGCCGAACTTAGAAACCGAAACAGCCATTGGGCAGAACTTGCCGTAGTGAAAAGCGTTTCGATTTCTGCTGAAGAAGCGAAGCGGTTGAATGTGATCGATCTCATTGCGGGAAATGTGGAAGCCCTCGTACTTGCAATTGACGGCAGAAAGATTCAGACCGTATCGGGACTGGTGACCTTGAAAACCAGTGGACTGGAAACTGTGTATCACGAAATGGGTCCACGACTAAAAATGCTGGATACTATTTCCAATCCAAATGTGGCTTACGTTCTTATGATGATAGGAATGGTAGGTCTTTATTTTGAAATGTCTAATCCAGGACTTATATTTCCAGGAGTGATCGGTGCCGTGAGTATGGTGCTCTCTCTTTATGCCATGCAAACTCTTCCCATTGATTATGCGGGACTGTTATTGGTTTTACTTGGAGCTCTATTTTTTATAGCGGAAATTGGAGTGATGAGTTATGGGCTCTTGTCGCTTGCAGGGGTGGTGTCGGTTTTTCTAGGATCGACGATGTTAATAGACAGCGACGACCCGGCGATGCAGATTTCTCAAGCCGTTCTTTATCCTACTTTGGGGCTGGCAATCGCTTTTTCTATTGGCATCATTGTTTTTGCGACTCGGACTCGAAACTTGAAAAAGCAGGGCGGAGCAGATGGAATGCTTGGTGAGATAGGGATTGTTAAGGAGACTTTGAATCCACACGGGCGCGTTCTTGTGCATGGAGAATTGTGGGAAGCGGAATGCGCAGGGGAGATCGTGGAAGGTGAACATGTTATTGTTGAATCGGTCGAAGGGTTAAAAGTAAGAGTGAAAAAAAATTCCTTATAATTTCTTCTAAATATGAAAGCGCTGATGACGATTTTTCAATCCATTGGGGTGATGGCAGTTCTCATTATCCTTTATGCGGTGTTGTTGGTCGGTTGTGAAAAAAAGATCATTTTTCATCCTGCCAAATTCCCTGAAGGCTATTGGGATCCGGGGTCATTAGGATTAAAAGCTCAGGACATTTTATTCCAGTCTGAAGATGGGATAAATTTGCATGGCTGGTTTGTTCCAAACCCTGATGCAAGAGCGACTCTATTATGGTTTCATGGCAATGCCGGTAACTTGAGTCACCGTCTCGATAATATTCAGCGATTGTTTCCCTTGAATCTCAAT
>JBLFWU010000092.1:0-7757 GCA_047610985.1 Nitrospinales bacterium
TGATCCTAAATGTCGGCTTATGGACCAGACTGTGTGAAAACGTGGATTACAGATGTTTTTCTCAAGAGACAAGTTTCTCATTGTTTTAAAATTTCAGATTAAGCTATTTTAGCTTACTGATTTTGTTGATATGGATAGTAATTTATTAAAAACATCTATATTCCAGGTATTGTCACGTTAACTATTTTAGGCAAAATAATCCTAGAGTTTTAATTTTATCAATTAACTCCCACCGCCTGTTTCCAGATAGTAAATGCCTTATCTCTTAAAATTCTGTAATGCACTACTGACAGCAAATGTCTTGGTTGTCGACATAAATTATTCACTAATGCGTGAAAGGAAAGGAACCTCTGTGCTTGCCCTGCGGATTTGAATTTTCGCATCTGGCGCTCCTGTTGTCTTGTCGGTTCATGCGAAACCTCTGCTCGATTGTTCGCATATTGCCTTGTGATATGGATTTGGGATGGCGCTATCTCACGCAAAGCTGAGGAATAGCTTCTCAGCTTGTCGGTGATCACTTTCCAGGGAAGAGACCCCTGCCTTTTAAACAACTTCCTGAAAAACCGCAATGCGGCCCGTTTATTTCTTCGGCTCTGAACCATAACATCAATGGTATCTCCATCTTGGTCAACCGCACGCCATAGGTACTGGCGCTTTCCTCCAATAGAGACGAATACCTCATCCAGATACCACAGGTCGCCCAATCGCCCTTGCTGTTTACGTAATTTTTTAGAGTAGTGGCTAGAAAACTTCAGGCACCAACGTCGGATCGATTCATATGAGGCATGAATTCCTCGGATGGCGAGTAGTTCTTCAATATCGCGGAAACTGAGAGTAAAACGATGATAAAGCCAGACTGCATGGCTAATAACTTCTGGTGGGAAGCGATGACGTATATAGGGATTCTTTATAGGATTCATGTCCTATAATCTCACAATCAACCACTTAATGTGACAATACCTTGAGTTGTCCTATCAAAACACAATGCACTACAGGTCAATATCGACGCATCAGTCGTTGGGAACATGAAGCCGTATTAGAGGTTGTCGATGCTAGGCTTGAACAGCAACCCGATATGATGAAAATCCGGAAATCAACAGTCGAGCACCCTTTTGGTACGATAAAATATTGGATGGGTTCAACGCATTTTCAAATGAAAACCTTGAAAAAAGTCGGCGCAGAAATGAGTTTGCATGTGCTCGCATATAATATGAAACGCGTACTGAAAATTATGGGAGCAGTACCTTTGATGGAGGCAATGACGGCCTAACAGGTCTTCATTTTCTAAATATAGAAGCTGAAATACAGATGTGTTTTACAAAATACTGCCCGTATCAACAAAATCAGCACGCTTAAAATATCTTAATCTGGAATTATAAAACAATGAGAATTTGTCTCTTAAAAAAACACCTTTAATCCACGTTTTCACACAGTCTGGGCCAATAGCGGACGTTTTTTTAACTCTTTTTTTTATACAAACCTAAACCTAGATTGGTACTCCCTTTAACCCCCTTATCATTCTTAGCTTTCGTATCGTTGAGAGGTTTACCTCTTTATGCGCTTAGGACTCCGGCTGTCAACCTGAGTCCTTTGGCAAAAAATTTCTAGAATGTTGTTAACAGATTCTTACGATTACGAACTCAACTTCATGACAATACCTTGTAGGTCTGATGCTAGTTTTGACAATTCAATGGCCGCTTTTTGAGTGTCAGAAGCGCCCTCGGAGGTGCTGGTAGCGGCCTGAGTCACCCCTGCGATATTTTCGGTAATCTCCTGAGACCCTTGTGCAGCATCCGATACATTACGGGTGATCTCATTGGTCGTGGCCGACTGTTCTTCCACCGCACTGGCAATGGTGTTGGAAATATCGCTGATCTGCCCAATTACCGTTTCTATTTCACCAATAGCGGTCACCGCACTCTTGGTATCTGTTTGAATAGCCTGAACCTTGCTGCTGATATCTTCTGTGGCTTTAGCTGTTTGGTTAGCTAATTCCTTTACTTCATTTGCGACAACAGCAAAACCTTTCCCTGCCTCACCGGCTCGCGCTGCTTCAATGGTAGCATTTAAGGCTAGAAGATTAGTCTGCTCAGCAATGGAAGTGATGACCTTAACGACTTGACCAATTTCCGCCGAACTATCTCCCAGTTGGCTCACTGTTTTATTGGTAGTGTCGGCCAGCTTAACCGCATCGCTGGTGACTTTAGTGGCCCGATTGGCATTATCGGCGATCTCTTTTATGCTTGCACTCATCTCCTCTGAACCCGTAGCCACTGTTTGAATATTTAGATTCACTTGGTCAGCGGCAGAGGAGACAACATTCGCCTGGGCAGAGGTTTCTTCGGCATTGCCAGCCATTTGTTGGCTGGTAGCAGTCAACTCCTCTGAAGCACCGGCCAGTGTCTGGGCTTTTTCTGCTACTTCTTCCATTACCGATTTAATTTTTTGCTCCATCTTTTTGTTTTCAGTAATGTCTGTGGCAAATTTAATGACCTTGAACACATTACCGTTTAAATCTAAAATGGGATTGTACGTAGCCTGAATCCAAACTTCTCTTCCACCTTTTCCAAGTCTCATGTATTCCCCGGCATCAAACTCGCCTCGGTTGAGCTTTTCCCAAAAAGCTTTATATTCAGGGCTTTGTGTATAGGAGCTTTCACAGAAAACTCTATGATGTTGGCCTATAGCCTCGTGAAGGCTGTAACCCATGACCTTTAAAAAATTGTCATTTGCCGTAATAACCGTTCCGTCCATATTAAACTCAATAGTTCCTTGAGATTTATCAATGGCATCCAGTTTAGCATTGCTCTCTGCCGCTTCCATCTTTTGCTGAGTAACCTCTGTGGCAAACTTTACGACCTTAAAGGGTTTGCCATTCAAGTCATAGATGGGATTGTAAGAAGCCTGAATCCAAATCTCTTTACCGCCTTTTCCAATTCTCTTGTATTCTCCAGAATCGAACTCGCCTCGGTTGAGTTTCTCCCAAAACATTCTATATTCATTACTATTTGCATAGGAACTTTCGCAAAAAACTCTATGGTGCTGGCCTATAGCCTCTCGAAGGCTGTAACCCATGACATTTAAAAAATTGTCATTTGCCGTAATGACGGTTCCATCCATATTAAACTCAATAGTTCCTTGAGATTTTCCAATGGCCGCTACTTTTCCCTCATACTCGGCATTTTTCAATTTTTGTTCAGTAACCTCTGTGGCAAATTTAATAACCTTTACAGCTCTACCGTGTGAATCAAAAATGGGGTTGTAAGAAGCCTGAATCCAAATCTCTTTACCGCCTTTTCCAATTCTCTTGTATTCCCCAGAATCGAACTCGCCTTGGTTGAGTTTCTTCCAAAAATCTTTATATTCATTACTATTTGCATAGGAGCTTTCGCAAAAAACTCTGTGATGTTGGCCTATAGCTTCCTGAAGGCTGTAACCCATCACGTTTAAAAAGTTTTCATTAGCCGTAATGACAGTTCCATCCAAATTAAACTCAATAGTCCCTTGAGATTTGTCAATGGCATCCAGTTTAGCCTGCAATTCAAGTTGCTTTTCTTTTTCTATTTCTTGATGATTGTTTTTACTATTTCCAAATAGACCGAAGAAACCTGATTTTGCACCTTCTTGCTGAGTAGTTATGCTTGACATTTCTCTCTCCTTTACATGGTATTTTTCTTGTATATGGAAACAGTTCTCATAGTCAGTTTTGATGACATTTAAAATCTTTTTAAACTAAAAAGTTTAAAGTTAATTCTCTGCATAGTTATTGAGCCGGGGGTAAATATTAGATTCTAAAAATCTAAAATTATTAATGGCAAAAGCAAGCAGTCTCTATACAAAAATAAAAAGCCTCCCTTTCTAAATCAATAGAGAAAAGATTATTTCGTAAGGGCGTTATTTTAAAAGGGTTACCAAACATCACCTAAGTTATTCTCAATTTCCCTGTAAAACTAATAGCCGCTGCTTTTTATGGGATTTTTAAGATACTTCTGATCTAAAAAAGGTATATGTTGATACTACTTATAAAATAACCCGCCAAAGCAGGTAAAATTTAGGAATGGAAAACACTATAATAGAATAGTTGTTGTCGCTTTACAAGGATTAAGTAGGGATTCGCTGTAATTAAAACTAAGTCGCGATTTTAAAAAGGTAACAAGAAAAATAGAACCCCTGCTTCCAGCGCAAAAGACAAGCAAACTTTAAACACTCAATGTCCGCTTTGGGTTGCGGACATTAAGGTTTTTGTAATTTGTGCCACAACGCTCGCCGAGAGAATCTACCGAATAGTTATCAGTTGGATTTTATTCGGAAATTAAATTTGAACATTACATGAATAAAGATCTTGTTCCAATACGACCATTGAATTTTAAAGAGTTATATGGAAAGCATAAAATCGAATTAACATGATTGTTACAAGGGCGCGATGTAAATGTTATTGTTTATATGCAAATATAGAGTGAAGTTAAAGTTTATATTTATAAAATTTCTTTGTCTTTGGTAATCAAGTTTTAGCCTAACCAATGAAACTTGAAGCTCTAAAAAGATTGGAGGATACACAAAATGGAAATTTTAAAAAATCACAAAGGATTTACATTAGTAGAATTAGTCTTTGTTATACTTTGTCTAGGAATTCTCTCTGCAGTAGCTATCCCTTCATTTGATCGCAGCTCCATCACAGCCACTTTGTCTGCCCATACTGTACAAACTGATGTTAAATATATTCAAGACTTGGCGATGACGCGTAATCAAAATGTGACCATTGAATTTTTAGCTGGTGCAAAAAGCTATATGGTAACTGGCGATCCCGGTGGGGTTTATCCTGCTGAAATGAGAGAATTACCTCAAGGAGCAACTATACTGGCAAACATAACCATAGATTTTAATAGTGCGGGCGAACCCTCCAGCGCGGATTATATTACTCTCGTTTCGGGTAGTGAAACGGCAACAGTTGCAATTGAGCAATTTACTGGAAGAGCCACGGTATCCTGATGATAGAAATTTTCAAACTTCAGTCTAAACTTCTTTTTAAAAAAAAGAATGTTTCAGGATTTACGCTGATAGAAATAATAATGGCTATTGTAATCATCGGCGTAGCAATACCGACAATTATGATTCCATTTCAGGGAGTCAGTCATATAAAAACCCCAGAGTTTATTATTCAAGGAGCATTTCTTGCTCAACAGAGAATGGAGGAACTTGCAAAAGAGAATAGAAACACAGTTGTCGATTCAAGCAAGTGTCCGGATGGTTCCATATCTACTAAAACTGAGGGAGACTATAAAATGGACTGTACCTCGATAAAAGTTAATGCAGGGGCATTGGACGTGGAAGACATTTCGGGAACTGTTTCAGCGAGTTTCGCTCGAAAAGTCACTTTAATTGTCTATCGTACCGATGGGGCGATGGATTCACTTACCTTCAGTCAAATTTTTGCACTGGACTAATGAATAATGTACAAGTCGATCAAATCGTCAGAAAACTTCAGAAATCAATCAGGATTTACCCTGGTCGAAATGGTTATATCTATTGTACTTTTTAGTGTATTAGGCCTTTTCTCAATAAATTTCATCACGAGTGCCGCAGAAACCAGTCGACTAGTGGCAGGGCAGAAAGCTTTGGTCGATGATGCCAAGTTAGCTATGGAGTTCATGTTTCGAGAAGTCCGGCTTGCTAATACTTCAACCCACCCCATTACTTTCACTGACACAGGGACTTCAGCATCGATTACTTTCTATAAATTTAAAGGTCATTCCAAAGATACCAGTACCGGCCCTATTACATATAACTGGACAGGAAGTAGCTTGACCAGAAACAGTACCGTTACCACCACCTTGACAAATCAGGTTACAGACTTTTCTATCATTAAAACGACAGAATCAGGCGGAGGCGAATATTATAAATTCTCATTGATCTTACAAGGAAGTAGGGGGCAAAGTTTCACACTTAATACGGGTATTCGACCGCGCAGTCTAATCTAATGAATAAACTCTTTATCAATAAAACAATTCGATTATTTACCCTGCCATTAAAAAACTCAAGAGGCATGGCCGCTTTGATTAGTGTCGTTATGAGCCTTGTTATTATTGCCGCCCTAGCCTTTAATTTTCTGGCAGAATCCAGACAAAAACAAACCGGAGCCATTTTAACCTACACCTCGATTAATGCTTCCTTGATTTCGGAAGCTGGACTAAGGTTTATAGAAAAATGTATGGTCGACGTGGAAGCCTCATGGCAATGTCCTACAGCTTTACAAAATGAAAAAGACTGGGCAGAAAATATTAACCAGAGTAATAATATTCTAGGAAAAAGTTTTGCGGGAGGGACCTTCTCTATTTATTTTCCGGGTACTTCCGAACCAGCCAACTTAACAGGTTCACCGAATGACGCGGATAATTTGCGAGTAATTTCTGTAGGCACCTATAAAGGAGCGACCCGGTCTCTAACACGCTTCATCAACCGCAAATGCGTCGGGGTTCAATATGCCGTCACCTCATGTAACAATCTACAGTTACAAGGAGATATCATCAACCCAGTGTCTCCAGAAGATGGAGATGGGGATCCAAATAATGTTTGCACCTTAGATCCACCAGGGCTTGTCTCCATCCCTGCATATACAGAAAATTTTACAGATTATGACTGTGATACAGGTTGTAATGGCTCTGATTCTGAATGCCCAAATTTCGACAAAAATAATGGGAGTCATTACGAGACCTCCACTAAACTCCTGAAATATTTTAAATTCTGCGAGATGACAATTGATGATATTGAGGTGAGAACTTCTGTGAACACTACTGCGGATAACAATATTTACGTTGCAAAAATATTGGAGATCAAAGGAAATAACGGACTATTGAATCTAAGTTATGATTCTCTTTCACCTTATGAATATGATGACACCAGTATTACTGTGTACAAGGAATTTATAATGAAAGATAAGGCGAAGGTTCAGGTTCAGGGGACTTTGAATATTAGAGTTGTGGAGGAATTTAAAATGGAAGAAGATTCAGAGGTAAATGCTTCACAAGGCGACCCACATGACGTAATTCTTCTGGCTGAAAACAAGGTCGAGCTCAATGACGACGCAAAATTTTATGGTGCCATTTTAGCAGATGGTAACATTGATGTTGAAGATGATGCTTATGTCAACGGTTGGATTAAATCGAACAAACGCGTTAATTTAAAAAAAGATGCCGTAATCGATCATTATCCAAGCGCCGGTAGCAGTAACGAGGGTTCTCAATGTGAGACTATAGTAAAATGGTGGACTGAAAGGGATTAGTATCTCACTAAATCCGCTTAGAATTAGGAAGAATATAACGCTAGCCAGGGTTGTTCAATTGAATAGTTATCAGTTGGCAATGAATGGTGTGAACAGACATGTCGGCTATCGGCCCAGACTGTGTGAAAACACAGAGTCGTCAATATTATTAAGCGATGTTATATTTATTACATTGTTATCGTAATAGAGGTGAGGAAATTAATGAAGCGTTTTGTTGAAGGTGCAAGTCGCCAGCAATCGACCCTGTTCCCCGATCAGCTTGATGATTATATAGCAGAAGATAACCCTGTCCGAGTTATCGACGTATTTGTTGATGAGATGGACTTGCTCAAGATGGGGTTTAAAATCATACCTGCCCAGACAGGCCGCATCAAAGCACTGTTAATCATTCGTAATTTCTTTGGGTATCCGTAAAAAATCAAACCCTCAAAATCTTCCATACTAAATCCCTCAACATCCACAGCTATATCTACTCGTT
>JBLFWU010000093.1:0-7656 GCA_047610985.1 Nitrospinales bacterium
TCATAAGCAGATATCCCATGCAGCCTTTCAAGCGGAATGAAAATGCGGTCGGCAAATTTTTCATTCAATCCGATACCGTTATCTTTAATATTAACGGTCCAGCCCTTCTTGATTGTAAAACTGCTATCCAGTAGCACTTGTGGAGGAGTGTCCTCTTTATGGTATTTTAATGCGTTTTCAATCAGATTCTGAAGTAGTTGTCGCATTTGAAAGGGATCGGCTTCAATGCGGGGTAATTTCCCTAGAGTGACTTTGCCCTGAGTTGTTTGTAGTTTTGCATCCAGGTCTTCAATCACTTCTAGAGCAATTTTACTCAATTCTACTTTTTCAAATGGTTTGCCCTTGGTTGTTACCTGAGAGAGTTCCAACAAGTCTTCAATCAGAGTTTGCATTCTGGATGCCGCTTTACCCATGCGCTCAAGATAACCTCTTTGGGTTTCATTATAAGAATTTTTGACCTCAAGAACGCGATCGCTGAAGATAGAAATTTTTCTTAACGGTTCCTGCAAATCATGGGAGGCAATGTAAGCAAAGTCGCTCAACTCATTGTTGCTGCGTTCTAGCTCGGCGGCGTAGTTTTTCAGTTCATCTTGGACCTGACTTTTGTGTATTGCTAGGGCTGCGATGTTTGCTGAAGATTTAATTTGGTCCAGCTCTGTTTTGACGGGTTTTCTTGGTTTATGGTAGTAGAGCGCGAAAGTTCCCAAAACAGTGCCGGAAACATCCATTATTGGTGTTGACCAGCAAGCCTGTAATTCATGAGCAATGGGAATATCTTTATATTGAGCCCAGCGAGGGTCTTTTGAAATGTCTTCAGTAATGACAGCTTTTTTGAGATATGCCGCTGTTCCGCAGGAACCTTGGTTTTCGCCAATATAAACCTTTCGGGTTGCTTCAATATAGCTTTTGGGAAGGTTTGGAGCCGACCCATAATGGAGATATTTTCCGGCTTTATCCAGGAGCAGAATCGAGCTTTTCATGCCATCGGCATATTTTTCCATTTTACAGCAAAGCTCATCAAGAACCGTTTGTAGCTCACTTCCAGCCGCAAGAGATCCTAATATATTATTGTGATCGAGTAGGTAGTTTTCTGCCCGTTTTCTTCCCGTGATGTCGTAGCCATAAATATTTACATATCCTTGCTCGGCAACCGGGGAAAATGTGAAAGAGAAAAAATGCTGGCCCACTTCCAATTCAATAATTTCGTTTTTCTTTTTTGATAGAGTTATTTCTACAATATACCTCCAATATATAGGGGCGATCTTTTTTACTTCCATATCGAAGGTTTTTAAAATTATTTTGCTGGCAGGGTTGGCATAGTGCAATTCCCCTTCTTTGGAAATACGCATGACTGGATGCGGATTTTCATCTGAAAACCGAGAGAGCGACTCTACTCTACTTCTTTTCTCATCAAATTCTTCCGACAATACGTCCATCGCATGTTCGAGGATAGAATAGTCTTCATCTCTTTGCTGGTAGGCTTCATCCACGGCAAATAATAATTCTTTAAAGGAGTGAGGTAGATTCTCCTCATCCTTTATATAGCGTTTGATCTGACGTAAAAGTAATTTATGTTTCATCTTTAATCAGTTCTAGGATTATGAAAAAGGGGTGATGGAAGGGGCTGATTAATGTTTTTCCCAGTCTTCATAATTAGAAAAGGAGATATTTTTGGAAAATTTGGATTAAAAAATTTAAACACGGTACAACTCTATAGTTCCCGGATAATTTATTTTAGTCAATGAATAACTGTGAGCTTTTTCTGGTAATATGCGATTTTTCAACTCATTATCGCCCTTCCTATGTGAGTTGAAAAACGAGCTTGAATTTTTAATGGTTTAAATTTAATAAGTATCATCGAAAATATTTTAAAACAGGGTTTTGTCCCATCATTTGTTTTGACAGGTTTTTGCAATTGTGTTAAAAATCTTCAAGTCCAAAATTGGACTCAATTGCAGTGATTGAGGAGTTTTATGGAAGTTAGAATAAGCAGAGATGTGCTCCTGAGCGGGGTTCACAAAGTTCAGGGAATAGTCGAACCTAAAGGTGCGATGCCCATTCTTTCCCACCTGCATCTTTCTGCCGAAAAAGATGGCATTTGTATTCGCGCTACGGATTTAGAGATTGGTACGCTGGGAAGTTACCCTGCCAATGTCACGACTGAAGGCGCAGTGACACTCAATGCTAGAAAATTATTTGATATTATCAAAGAGCTACCCAACGAAGAAATTTATATAAAAAAAGAAGAGAATAACTGGATCACTTTGAAGTGCGGAAAATCCAAGTTTCGTCTTCCTGGCTTGCCGCCTGAAGATTATCCGCCCATGCCTGAATATAGCGACAAGGTTCTTATAGAGTTCGATGGCAATATTTTAAAGGAAATGATCCGAAAAACTTTTTTTTCAGTGTCTCCAGATGAATCGCGTCAGGCATTGAATGGTTTGTTGCTGGAAACGGAAGGCGACATTGCAACTTTAGTGGGCACAGATGGACACAGGCTGGCCCTGATCAGTCGACCGGTCACTTCGCATGCTGAAAAAGGCGAAAAGGCTAGTTTTTTGCTTCCCAAAAAAGCGTTGTCTGAGCTTTTGAAACTCATGGAAGGGGATGACACAAAATTTGGATTTTCTTCACATGAAAACCATCTCGCTTTCATTCATGGTAAACATGTCATCGTTTCCAGAAAAATTGATGGCAAGTTTCCCAATTATCGCCAAGTCATTCCTACAGACAATCCTTTAAAAGCTCAAGCCAATAGGGAAGACTTGACCCGTGCTTTAAAAAGAGTCGCCCTTCTTGCCGATGAAAAATCGAAAATGGTGCGGTTTGAGATACAAAAAGGCAGCCTCACTTTGGTATCAGATAATACCGACTTGGGTGCGGCAGTAGAAGAAGTAGCTATTGAATACGATGGCGATGAAGTATCGATAGGTTTGAATGCCAAATACGTGCTGGATATCTTGAATGTTATGGATGTTGAGGCGGTCACCTTCAACTTGAAAGATCAAAACCATTCCTGCTTGTTCACATCCGTCAACGATGATCAATACAAAAGTATTGTCATGCCAATGCGCTTGTAATTTTTTTTATAGATCAAAAAACGCATCCAGCTTTTCATCGCTGCGCGGAGTTTTACCGGTAACACCTTCCCATATTTCTTTCGTCTCCATACACATATAAATACTCAGCTCTTTTGACTTGTCCTGTAAAAAACCACGAATGGTTTCGTAGGCTTGGTTCCTCAAGGGACGCAAGTAGCGAAACTTTCCATCCTTGCTTGGCAAATGTTCCCCCGTGAACAACATCGTTTCAGGATGACGTGACTTTATAATGGGTTTTAATGATGGGCGGTAACGGAAACTTCCCAGACTCACCCATTCCATAGAGGATGCAGGAATAAAATCGAAAAGCACGTCTACTAATTCTCGATACGCTTTTTCCCATCCATGAATTAAAATGATTGGGTCGAGATGAAAACCAACCCGGTAACCTTTTTCTACGCAGAGGCTGGCTGCATGCAAACGTTTTTCCAGGCTAGGCGTTCCCTTTTCTTCGCGATCGACCACCTGCTGTGGATTGATCGACCAGGAGACAATGACATTGGTCGGGTCCGGTTGCTCCAGTAAATTCTCAATGCAGTCCGATTTGGTTTTTAATTCCAGTACTGCATTTTTTTGACGATTGAAAAAGGGAATAAGAAATTGTGAATAAGGAATCAGAAAATCGAGTGCAAGACTATCTGCAATCTCACCGGTTCCTACGCGAAAAGTACGGTCAGGAAATTCTGTAAAAACTTCTTCGAGTTCCTGAATCAAATCTTCCACGTTCACATAAGCCACTTGTAACGGATTGTTTTTTAAAAAGTCCTGCAGAAAGCAATAGGAGCAATCATAGAGACAGTTCTTCGACAGGTTGACTACATAATAATTGCAACACACCATGCCGGGACTCGCACCTGGACATTTCTTTAAAAACGATCCGTTGAATCGAGATAGCACCAGATTCTTTTTTCCTTCTCCAAAAACATCCGATCGAGAAGATTTAAACTGTTCTTCCACCTGTGTGACATCTTGAATCTCATGAACCGGCACATGCGGAAGCGCAGATAAGATTTTCTGCGTTAAGGGGTAATCTTTGGCGCTTTGCTCTACAAAGACGGCATCGGGTTGATAAAGGACCGCAGGATTATCGGAACCTATTGTTTTATTTGACATTATTCTATATACTGGGTGTGTTCAAAGTTATTTGAATGCTTAGAACATTTACTTTATCACTTAAGAGTAAGGAAATAAAATGGACTTTCAGAACTCGCTTGAAAATCAACATATAGAAACCAGGAAGAAGCCACATTTTGGATTTTTTATGTTCTTTGCGGTGTCAGTGAGTTTGAATTTTTATTTGTTATTTTTTGACGGAAAAAATACCGTAGAAATTGCGGAAGCTATTTCACAGGAAAAAGAATCTGCCAATCTGGTTGAGTCACAAGTAGGCGGGCTGGAGCCAGAGGCAATTGTTCTGCCTGAAAAAGTGGTTCCCAAAACTCCGACGATTCAACCCGTTGCCTTTTCCATGTCAGAGGATATAAAACTTGGCGATCAAGCGGTCCTCTCTCTAGAATTTAAAGTTCGAAACTCCTTAAATTACACGGTCTGCAAAATACTTTCACGTAAAGACGGGTGTGCGGCATTATCTGCGCATTTGGGACGATTGATGTCGTGGTTTTTTGATGTAAATAGGAATATTAGAAATGACGATTCGATGAAAGTAATCTACCAGAAAATGGAAGGACCGGAACAGTTCAAAATTTTAAAACTTTCTTATAAAAGCCAACGGTTTGGGAAGACTTTTGTTGCCAATTTTTTTGATGGTCTGAGTCAAGGTGGGTATTTCGATCTCGAAGGCAATGACATTGCCCATCGGATTATAGAAGCGCAAA
The DNA here is from genome assembly GCA_047610985.1 of Nitrospinales bacterium. Taxonomy (GTDB): domain Bacteria; phylum Nitrospinota; class Nitrospinia; order Nitrospinales; family VA-1; genus UBA8687. The sequence goes on from JBLFWU010000093.1 coordinate 4,937, forward strand.
GCCCTATGAGAACCTATACAGAGATCACTTCTCTCCCAGGGGATTTTAGGAAAGGGGTCGCAGGACATTCTGGAACTGATTTTAAAGCCCCGGTAGGAACTCCCGTGTATTCAGGATTTGAAGGTAAGGTAACCCGGGCAAACTGGAACAGGCGTGCCAATGGCTATTGTGTAGAAATAGATCATCCCAAACTGGGTATAAAGACTTTGTATCTGCATTTGAGTCGGGTACTCGTAAAACGCGGGCAAGTTATTAAGGCAGGGCAACAGGTTGCTGAATCGGGCAATACAGGGCGAACATTTGCACCACATCTGCATTATGAGATTCAGAATCGCAAGAATAAGGATCGGATATATAATCCATTCAAGTCCAAATACCACAAGCATTACACCCGTAAAATACCGAGGAACCATATGGAGCAGTTTCAAAAAATCGTGAAGCATTACGATTCGTTGCTAAAACAAAGTTGATCAGCAGGAAGATAAACCAGTTAAGTAACCTAACCCCATAGAAAGATCAGGATCGCCTTGAATTGAAAACCTCCTCAAAAAAAAGGCGAAAACGAAGCAAAAAAAAATTCAAGATACGATTGGGGCGCCTAGCATTTGATATTTCCCTATGCTTTTTAGCCGTTACCCTGATTCCCGTTATTGTTTTTCGTTATGTAGACCCTCCCTCAACCCCGCTGATGTGGATTCGCTGGTCTTCCAGTGATGCCGAAAGTCAACGCAGTCTTGACAGCTGGCAATCCTTAGAGAATATCTCTCCTCATCTTTTAAAAGCAGTCATTGCAGCAGAAGACCAAAAATTTTTTATGCATCATGGTTTTGATTGGAAGGCTATAGAATATGCGATTCAGGTAAACCTGACATCAGATAGAAAAATTGGTGCCAGTACTATTTCCATGCAAACGGCGCGAAACGTTTTTCTTTGGCAAAAGCGTACTTGGTTGCGCAAAATCCTTGAAGGTTATTTTACGACCTTAATTGAGATCTTTTGGGATAAGAGACGCATTCTTGAGGTATATTTAAACGTTATTGAATGGGGAGAAGGTATTTTCGGCTGCGAAAAAGCTGCGCAGAAATACTTTAAACGCTCGCCCTCTTTGTTATCACCCGTTGAATCAGCATGGATGGCAGCGGTATTGCCCAATCCCCGAAAGTGGTCGCAACAACCTGCGCCTAGTCATGTTCGTGCGAGGCAAGCAAAAATTCTTGATTCCATGGCAACCCTGCGAATTCCCACTAACTGAAATGATTAAAGTTAAAATCTCGAAAACTTTAGAAACAAAAATTAGAAAAGGCTATCCCTGGGTATTTAAATATCAATTGCAAAGCGACGTGGTAGAGAAATCCAGCGGACTTGCCGTTCTTTATGATCACAAAAACCGTTTCCTTGCGATTGGATTATGGGATCCTGATTCAGACCTATGTTTCCGGGTCTTGAATTTGTTCGAACCTGTAGAAATTGGTTTCCAATTTTTCCTGAAACGATTTCAACAAGCTCTTTTGCTAAGAAAAGGATTAAGGGAGCAGGGAACAACGGGGTATCGAGTTTTAAATGGAGAAAATGATGGATTCCCTGGACTCATCCTCGACCGCTATGACAAGACATGGGTTTTAAAAGTTTACGCTAAAAGTTGGTTCCCATATTTAGAGAGGATGCTGGAAGTAATTAAAACTGAGAAAAGTGTAGAGCAGGTGGTATTACGACTTGCGAGAAATACAGGAGATTCTTCTTCCAATTTCTATGATGGTAAGGTGCTTTATGGTCCTGACCCTATAGTTCCAGTACAGTTTTGCGAAAATGGTTTGAAGTTTCATGTTGATGTTGTTGACGGACAAAAGACGGGATTCTTTCTCGATCAAAGGGAAAATAGACTTCAAGTAAAGGAGATTTCTTCAGGATTATCTGTGCTAAACGTTTTCAGTTATACAGGTGGTTTTTCAATTTATGCTATTTCTGGAGGATGTAAAAGCCTTGTTGAAATAGATAGTAATTCCTTTGCATTAAAATCTTCCTTACAGAACTTGGAATTAAATTTTCCAGAAGAACAAAAATTTAAGCATTTGCAAATAGAGGGAGATGCTTTTCAAAAGTTGCATGACTTGAAATTACAAAATTTACAGTTCGATCTCGTCATTCTGGATCCTCCTGCATTTGCGCGAAAGAAAAAGCACCGACCGCAAGCTTTGGAAGCCTATAGTCGTTTGGCAGAACTTGGAGTTCAACTAGTAGCCCCGGGAGGAAGGTTGTTTTCAGCCTCTTGTTCGGCGCATATTTCTGCAGAAGAGTTTTATAGGGCTGTGAATTATGGAGTGGGATCAGCAAACAAAAAATTAAAAGCAGTTACGAAAACCAGACACGCACCTGATCACCCTGTGAAATTCGCAGAATTAGATTACTTAAAGTCGATAACGGGTTGGGTAGAAGCTTAGGTTTTCCGGCAAGGCATTTAAAATCAATGGCTTGCCGGATCGTCGAGATGGGCGGTGTTGGTTGGGCGCTGAAACGAAAAAGTTTAGTACAGTTGAGTTGAGAGACATTTTGCTAAATTCAGCAAAAGCTGAAAAAAACCTTAAAACGAGTCTATCGTTTTTTGGCTTTCTTCTTAGTAGCTTTTTTCTTAACTACTTTTTTCTTAGCTACCTTTTTCTTAACTACTTTTTTCTTAACTACCTTTTTCTTAGCTACTTTTTTCTTAACTACTTTTTTCTTAG
>JBLFWU010000094.1:0-7441 GCA_047610985.1 Nitrospinales bacterium
ATGAAGGTGTAGCTGTCATTGGGAACTGCCTGCGCATAAGGTGATAAAACCACCCGTGATTTCAAATTGGTTTCGGGGACAATGATTATTTGAGCCACTACCAGATTAGGGAGTAATAAGAAAAAAACAGAAATCCGGTTAAACTCGTTAAACTTAGTTTTCTCGTAATAGCTATGTGTTGGTTCATGATTTAGTTTACCCCGCTCACAGGTGCAGAGCTGTCCATGCTGGGGGTGGCTGCACTATCATGCATGTCTCCAATGAACTCCATCGCAAATCCAGTCGTATTTGATTCAATAACAATCGCTCCCCAAAAATTTAGCATGGTGATATCTCTAAAGCCTCTACCACTAGGAGTGTTAGCAGCGACAATTGCAGGGTTGCTTGCGACTGGTTCTATTCTTATATGTCCGTGCTTAAAGCTTGAAGTTCCTATAATAAAAGAAGCCGTGGGTATTATTGCTGCGCTGAGAAATGAATGATTGCTACGAGCGATAAATATTCTTTGGGTTGTTCCAGCCGAAATTGTAAATGTAACTGCCGCTCCAAATGCCGTCTGGTCACCTTGTATTGCATTGACTACCAACCCGATTTGAGAAGCTAAACCGGATAAGGAAGAATGAGTTACTGAAATGAAAGAATAACTTGTTGAATCCGACTGCCAATAGCTAGATACCACCCGACTTTTGTTCTCTATTGCCCATGCCAAGTTGAAACTATTGGAGCAAAGAGAGACAAGCAAGGCCAAAATAAAAATCTGGATGAGTTTTTGTGTTTTCATTTTATTTATTTTTGAATGACTAATTATCACTCAAATTGGTGTGTGCAGCAACCATAGGTTGCACCGAAGCTTAAGTGGGTAAGATTTGGCTTTAAGCAACCTGTTGATAAATCGAGGTGTAGGTGCGGATTGAAGGCTACTATAAAAAATTTTAGTTTTAGATAGTAATCAAGAAACCTTGGGCGAGGATGTAAAAAAACGGGAACGGTAAAAGTAAAAGGAGGGAGAGCTAAGAATAAGTGTGAACCTTGATTGCCGGGTCGAGTTGAGACTTGAGATGGTTTTCAATTACACGCAAAGTACCGCCGGTAGAGCTAGGGCAACCGCCACAAGCACCCTGATAGCGAATTCGGACGATCGGGCCATCCACTTCAATTACTTCCAAGCCTCCGCCATCATTTGCCAGCGCAGGTCGGACAGATTCATCCAGAACAGCTTCAACAATAATGACTTTTTCATCATTGGAGAGCCCCGGATATTTTTCCATATCGAAATCTTCAAGAATTGAAGAAGAGACTTCGTCATCGCCTTCGTCGTATTTTTTTAAATCGGCTTCAATAATATTTTTGATTTTATCCTTAAAAACCACCCATAGATCAGCAGAATGTAGGGTGCAGGAAATAAAATTTTCCCGAAGATAAACTAGGTCAACAATATCCAAGGCGAAAATATTACTGGCAAAGATATCGGATGCAAGGTAACCGCCCAATTCAAAAGTCTTTGAACCAGAGTCCAAAACAGGCTTGTCTAATATAAACTTTACAGCCCTTGGGTTGGGCGTGAGTTCGATTTCTTTAACTGTATAATTTTCCGACATCAAATTCCCTTTGCAATAAGATTGAACTGCTCTCTCATACTAAGATGGGTTCCGGTTAATTGCGGTTCAAAAAGTTTCTCAATTCTAAAAATTAAGGGCCATGCCTTGATAACTTATTGTAACAGGTTTAAATTCAAATAAAAGGATAAAAATATCTTTTTATCTTTATTATGGGTTGTGATTAAATAGAACGCTCAAATAAGCCATAAATTATGGAGAAAATCATGATAACGCACTGGAGTATTCAGACCTCTGTTGGAGAATTTGCCACCGAAAACGCGCTCTGTGCTGAAAAATTTGAAGATTTATCAATTGGTTTTTGATATGGAGGGGGCAACGCTCTTGAAAATGCTTGCCAGGAAAAAAGTCCTACCTCGAATAAGTGATTCGCTTGATAAAATTTTATTTGCTCATGGGGGACGGCATCCGGAGCTTAAAGGTTTAAAAACAACTTTTACACATTTGCGAGAAGACCTCGAGCCACATTTGCTGAAAGAGGAAAGGGTTATCTTTCCATTAATAAAAAACTGGAGTCACGATAACTGAACACCAACATGAAAGCTGTTGCCGGGCCGATTCAGGTTATGTTGATGGAACATGATCGGGCAGGGGGTTTATTAAAAGAAATAAGAAAATTAATGAAAGGTTTTGACGTCCCTGATGACGGTTGCTAATCATTTCAACTTTTGTATAAGGAGTTGAAGTTTCTTCAAACGGATACGTACCTTAAGACTCATAAAGAGAATAATGTTTTGTTCTTAAAGGTGAATCCGGCGAATTAGTATTTGCCTCGGATAAAAGGTGCTACATCCTTTTTGTAAAATTGTTCTAGCGTATCGTGTAAAGACGGGATTAGAGGGGGCAGATCACTGGCTTGACAATTATGCTGAACCTGTTCAGGGCTTTTTGAACCGGGAATCACAACAGAGACGGCCTCAAAATCCAGAATCCATCTTAAAGCCGCAAGGGATAGGGGGATATTATTTGGAATCATTTCTCCTAACTGACTGACAAGCTCAAGACCTTTTTCATAGGGGAGACCTGAAAAAGTTTCCCCGACATTAAAATGCTCTCCGTTACGATTGAAGTTGCGATGGTCGTTTTCAGCGAAAGAAGTGTTTTTGCTGAAATTCCCCGAAAGCAGTCCAGATGCAAGAGGTAGTCTGACAATGAGAGCCACCTGTTTTTCTAGAGCCGTTTCGAAAATCGTTTCAATTGGTTTTTGCCGTAAAACATTGAAAATAATTTGCAGGGATGAAACTCCTTCCTGCTTAAGGCATAGTTCCGCTTCTTCCATGGATTCTATGCTGAGTCCGAAGGCTTTAATTTTGCCTTCTTTTTTTAATGTGCGAAGCCAGTCGAACATGTCCCCTTGTTTTATTAATTCTGTAGGAGGGCAATGAACCTGAGTCAGATCCAGACATTCGACACCAAGACGTTTGAGTGAACCTTCTGTATGCTGGCGGAACTGTTGTAGAGAAAAATTATCCGGCCCGCCAGGTTGAGGGAACCTGCCCAGCTTGGTTGCGATGGATACCTTCTCGGGACACGATTTTAAAAATTTTCCTAGTCTTTTTTCGGAAAGGCCTTCACCGTAGCAATCTGCTGTGTCAAAAAAAGTAACTCCCGATTCCACGGCAGTCCGCAAAACATTTTCTGCCATTACATCGTCTACATTTCCCCAATCAGCACCGAGTTGCCAGGTTCCAAGTCCGATTTCAGATGCCTGCCAATCCATGCCGCCAAATTTCCTGTAATTCATTCTTACCTCAAAATAGAAAAATGTTACATTGATGAGATGACTCTTAATTTATCTCAACACATTCTGTTAGATGTTTTGCCTGAAAACAAGAGGACTCTTTTTTTTATTCTCCTTTTAGCCGGTCAGTTTACTTTTTTGGGATCTATAGAGGCTGGGGAAACCGATTTTAAAACCTACCGCAAGGCAGCAGAGCAGGAAATCAATCGACAAAATGCGATTGTCGAAGAGGACCCTCTGGACTTCCTGTCCTATTATGAGTTGGGCCACGCTTATCTTGCGCTGGGTCGGCATGAAGAAGAGGTGCAGGCATATAAGGAAACTTTAAGATTAAACCCAAAGTTTGCGCAGGCGCATTATAATTTAAGCATGGCATTTGATTATTTGAATGAGGGCGGTAAAGCCATCTATCATATGCAAAAAGCACTGGATATCTATACCACGAAGAGGGACCACCGAAAAATCCGTACCACCCAACGCCAATTAAAACGATTTTATATGGGTTATCCAAGTGAGGTAGGAACGGCAAGTTCAGAAAAGGCTCTAAAGCGCTGAATATTAGTTCCCTACTTTAGATTTGTCAGTAAGATTTTTTTAATGTTAGGAATTTTATTACTCTATTCTTAATAGGATTGAATTTGTTGCCCTATTTTTTTATAGTGTTGGTGTTGTGATAAGCTAACGGGATTGATAAAAAACCATGTTTGTTATCAAAGAATACAGAAAGGGTAAGACCATTGTTCGCCAAGGAACTCATGGCACCAGTGCTTTTCTTATCAAAAAAGGCAAGGTAGAAGTTTTCATAACAGACGCGGATGGCAATAAAAAGGTGTTGGCAAGCCTGAAAGAAAGTGATCTTTTTGGTGAAATGGCACTGATCTCTAGCGATGCGCGTACCGCATCGGTGATCGCTTTGGAAGATTGTGAACTTGCCATTCTTACACGCGATAAATATCTCCTACTTCCTGATGATAATCCGGCTGCTCTGCGTCTTAAAAAGCTTATGATCGAACGCAAAAAAAAGGGGCAGTGATTTTCAGTAGCTAAAAATTTTCTCTCGAGTGAAACTATGGAAAAAGATTTTGAACCATTAAAAGACCGGCTTCGTATTATTTGTGATCGCCTGGATGAAGAAGAGCAGAAATATTTTCGTCCGTTGATTGATAATTTTAAAGGCCAGACGCAGGAGTTTCAGCGTATCATGCGCGATCTCGGAAAGTTTGGTGTGAAAATTGGTGAAGGCAGTACCTTTAAAGTTTGTCGCGAAGTGCAGCATTTGTTTGACGATATTTATAGGGGTAAATGATAGAGGCGGCTCACATCATCGTGTATGGCCGGGTGCAGGGTGTCTGGTTTCGTGCCGGGACAAAAGAGCAAGCGGATGAATTAGGTCTGCTCGGTTGGGTAAAAAACCGAGCAGAAGGAACGGTAGAAATTCACGCCGAAGGTGAAAAACCACAACTCGAAAAATTTATTACATGGTGCCGCAAAGGAACCCCGGCGGCAGATGTAACCTCGCTGGGAATTGTTTGGATTACGGCAAAAGAATTTAAGTCTTTTGATATCCACTAATGACTTCAAAAAAACACCCTACGGGGCAAGCCCCGCAGCCAATAGGGCCTATTCTTTTCTAGCGAAACAGTTTCGATTGAGCTTCTGGATAGAAGTTCAATGAAACCCGCCCAATACAGAAAATTAGAGGGGCAATGCATAAAGAAGAATCAGTCTCCCCCTGATAAGGGGGATTAAGGGGGTTGCCCTTTTCTCATTGGCTTTGTCATCGCGAGAGACCGGAAGGATAACTCATTGACCCCAAAAGGTAATTTTTATTAAAAACGAACCGTAATGTTGAGAGTTTAACCTATGCCCTGCCAAATTAAAGATTGTCAATTTCAGGTGCCAGAGAGCCAACTAATATCCTTTAGCAATCTGCATTACTGTATTTTTCATACTCTAATTGACAAAAAAGGCGATTGGGGTAAAGAAAAAAAGGAAAGTTTTAATAAAGAAATTGATGAGTATATTCAACTGTGTATTAATGAAGGCAAAGGAATCGATTTTTCTTATGTTGTATTTCCGACCGTCATCGAATTTTCAGGTAAAAAATTTCCTAATATTAGTTTTGCAGGAGCTGATTTTGCGGGCTCAGCCATTTTTATGGAAACTCAGTTTGAGGGCACAATAAATTTTGAAGGAGTTATATTTAGAGACTCCGTTAGCTTTACTAGAGCTAATTTTAGTAGAGAGGTGAGTTTTAACGGTGCACAATTTTGTCAGGGGGGTGATTTTGAAAATACAAAATTTACTGGATATGCAGATTTCAGGTCGACAAAATTTGAAGGTCCTGCATTTTTTCTAGATGCTAATTTTTGCGATCTAGCAATATTTTCGGAGGTAAATTTCCGTGAAACAGTCAACTTTAGCCGTGTGAAATTCAAAAATGACACTCTTTTTATAAATACTGACTTTGGCGATACAACAGAATTTTTTAAAACTCAATTTGAAGAGTTTGTCGATTTTTCAAAAATTATTAGAGGTGATAGAGTTTTGGGTTTTCCAAGAATGGGATTTAATGGCTCTAGCTTTGGCTCTAGTATTACATTTAATAATCGAAGCTTTTTGGCGAGCACTAATTTCGAAAAATGTACTTTTATTCGTGCGCCTAATTTTCATAATTGTAACCTTCACCAAGACACTGTTTTTCCACCTGAGAGGTTTTTTAAAGATACCAATATCGAAGGTGCCGTTAGTGCTTATCGAACACTAAAGTTTGCGATGGAAAATGTGCGAGCGCGTAGGGAAGAAGGCATGTTCTATGCCCTAGATCAAAAGAGCCTACGAAATGATCCAGAGGTTTCTAAAACTGCCAAATTTTTCTCATGGTTGTACGAGAAAACGGCAGACTACGGCCAAAGTATGGGAAAGCCTCTAGCATGTTTAGGAGGTGTGACCGGAGGGTTCTTTGTCCTCTATTTTGCTATTGCCTGCGCCTATGCCAGCCAAACAAAAAGCTATTGGGAGTTAGCCCTCAAAACTTTGGGGTTTTCTTTCAAGCAAGCCTTCCAGCCTTTTTATGTGTTACGACAACCTTCGCTTGAGTGGTTAACCGATATCACGGGTATCCGTTGGGTAAAAGCTCTTGCTACTCTGGAGTCTCTTTTTATATTAGGATTGTTTGCTCTTTTTCTTCTTTGTGTGCGCTGGAATTTTAAAAGAGGGTGACTCACACAACAGTCAGTGAAAAGAAAATCCCCCCAACCCCCTTCTAGAAGGGGGAGCTATAATGAACCCCTCTTTCTCAAAGAGGGGCTGGGGTGATTTTTTCCGCTTCTAAACTATCTGCGTTTATCGGTGCTCATCAGTGGTTAATTTCTTTTCTTAAACACCACTTCAACATTGAGTTCTTTGCCATTGCGGCGCAGGTGAAATGTAGAGTGGTCGTCGAAGTTTTTGTTTTGCAGTTGTTCAAGTACCTCTTCTGTGCGGGTGAGCTTTTTCCCATCCATACGCAGTAATAAATCGCCTTTTACAATTCCCGCAGTCTCAGCATTAGAATTTTGTGTCACTGCCATTATGGTTACGCCTTCTTTTTTTTGCGCCAGGCGCACACCCAGTCGTACGTTGTCATGCACTTTGTAGTCGACCTTCCAGACATAATCCGCGGCATAAAGTGGGATGGAGACCTTCTCTACTACCATTTCACGGTCTTTCAACTCTTCCGGGATGTGGGTGATCGTAGGTTGGATTGTAGAATAGGCGTGTGGAACCCGACGGAAGGCACGCTTGGGGATGCCGAACCCGTATTGGATATGGAACCCACCACTCAGAACCACCAGCTTCGTGTTTTTATATTTGGGATTAATTAAAAAGCGCGAAATGGTTTGTGCCATGGTTTCTTCCCAAAGTAACAACATACGATAAGGCTTTTCTAGAGCTTTTTCTGTTCCGCGGTGACCGCCGAAAGCAGCCATGCAATAGGCTCGATGATAGGGGTCTTGGTCGTCCAATTCAGGATAGAACGTATTGTCGGGAGCCGGGTTGCCGGAACGGAAACTGTTTTCTACCTTGCGCGAAGATTTTAGTC
>JBLFWU010000095.1:0-6813 GCA_047610985.1 Nitrospinales bacterium
ATAATCAATCCTGACTCTTCTATAAGTGCTCACGGGATACATCCTTTCGCCTCCCTCCTGAATATGGATTACATACAGGAAAGAAAGCTTAACGTGAGTGGTACACTTTTACTCCGCAAAAACAAAAAATATTCAACGACTCACTGGTACATTATTACTCCGCCGTTCTCAGAAATTAAAACGGATCAAGCCTTTTGGAAAAGATAGCTCTAAAAACTTTGAACAGATTATGGGTCATTTCTCTTCGTTTCTTGCTAAAGAGAAAATTGATTTATCAGGGAGAGATGAGGAGCAGTTTAAAAGTCAGTTGGCAGAGATTTTTGTTATTAAATTTTTAAATTCAAACAAATGGGATTGGGAAAAATTTATGTCTACATTTCAGCAAAAGAAAAATCAGTACAGCGGTATTTGAATTATGGAAAATACATTTTTTACAGTTAAAGAGCTTTCAAAATATCTGAACGTAAAGGGAAAGACTATTTATTCTTGGGTTAGCAAGAAGGTTATTCCTTTTTACCGGATGCAGGGAGCTTTGAGGTTCAAGAAGGTTGAAATAGATCTTTGGCTGAAGAACAAATGCAAAGATGTTGAGGGCGCATTCAGCCTCTGATATGATTCTACTTGCAGATAAGAAGAAACCAGACCTGATGTCAACTTCCAGAAAGGAGGTTGTAAATGGCCCTTTATAGGCAGGAAGGAAGCAAGGTCTGGTGGATGAGTTACTCGTTTCTAGGGCGGCAAATTCGGAAGTCTACGGGAGCGACCAATAAGAAGGTAGCAGAGTCTATCTACTTCAAGGTCAAAACCCAGATTGCGGAAGGTGCTTATCTTGAAAATAGCCAAGGAAAAAGCAAAACCTTGAGCGAAATGTTTTCGAGATATCTTGAAGAAGTGACTCCCAATAAGAATCCGGTTACCCAAGTAGATGAGAAGCGATTTGCTCGATGCTTTCTCGAATTTGTTGGGGATCGAAAGCTTATGGAAGTTAGCTCCGATCTTTTGTTTCGATACGTGACTCATAGAAGAAAAACAGTAGTGCCCGGAACCATCAACAGTGAACTGGCATTTTTTTCGTCTACGTTCAATCAGGCGATTAAAGTCTGGGGTTGGTGTCAGAACAATCCTGTATCCCGTATCAAAAGGGAAAAGGAGCACAAGCGAGTAAAGTATTTTCCGGATAATGAGTTTTCGGAAATATTCAATCGTCTTGTGGATTGGGTTCGCCCCATTGTTCTATTGGGGAAAAATTCAGGGTTGAGGCTTTCTAATCTGGTGAATCTGCAATGGTCTGAGGTTTCTCTCAAAAAGCAGTTGATCGTACTGGATGCTCAAAAGATGAAAAACGCATACTCTTTGGGGCTTCCTTTAAATCAACAGGCGTTTGAGGTTTTAAAGGATCAGCACAAACACCGTGAGCTTCATACGCCCTTTGTTTTCTTCAATCGGGATGGAAAGGCATATACCAAGTGGGGAGTTTATCGGGCCTTTAAAAGGGCCTGCATTGAATCGGGGTATCCTGATTACAGGTTTCATGATTTGCGTCATGATTTCTGTTCGAAGCTGGTTCAGGCGGGTGTGGACTTATACACCGTGAAAGAACTGGCGGGGCATAAAGATATCACCACCACACAACGGTATGCTCATTTGAATCCGGAAAGGTTAAAACAGGCAGTGTCGGCTCTCGATTATCATAGTTTTATCATAGTTGATAAAAATGATGTAAGCGCGAAGGATGTAAGTACTTGAAAAATTGGTACGCCTGGTAGGATTCGAACCTACGACCTACGGATTAGAAGTCCGTTGCTCTATCCAGCTGAGCTACAGGCGCATGTATTTAATCTAGGGGAGTTATATTACTCTAATTTTCGGAAGATTTTTTACTTTCGTAGAAAACAATTTTAACCTCTTCTTCTGTGATCAGCCCTTCTTCAATAATTTCACCGAGCTTGGGTTTCACGCGTTCAATATTTTCTTTTCGATCGACCACTTCAATTACAATTGGAAGGTCATCAGACAATCGTAAGATGGAGGTGGTGTGTAATTTGCTGGTTTTACCAAATCCGCTAATACCTCTTAATGCAGTGGCTCCTGCCAATCCTTCCTGTTTGAAAAATTCAATCAGATACTTTGATAATGGTTTGCCTTCGTATTTGTCGGATTCACTGATAAATATTCTCAGTAAAATAGCATCGGATTCTTTTTTCATTTCATCCCCATTCCAACAATCATAAGTTTTCCCAGGTAAATGGCGAGAAGACATAATGATACAGTGCCTATGAGGTTGAGTCCAAACATCATATGCTCGCTTTGTTCCAGCAGTTTCATTGATTCAAAGCTGAACGTCGACATGGTAGTGAAAGAGCCAAGTACGCCAATGGTCAGAAATACTCGAGCCTCTTCTCCGAACAGTCCCCGGTATTCTGAGGCATACATTATTAGGGCCAGCAAAAGACTGCCCAGGAAATTGACCCCAAGGGTGCCCCAGGGGAAAGTCAGGAATCCACTTTGAATCCAGCCGCTGACCCAATAGCGTAAAATGGCTCCAACAAACCCGCCTAACCCAACTAGTAACCAAAGTGACATATAAAATATACCTTATCAAGTATCTACCGCCGAGATTGTATCACCCACTCGGCGTGGGGCCAATAGATCAGAACGTTTTAGGCAAAATATTCCTGTCAGGCTTCTGGATGTACATTTTTGTCACTGTTTGTTTCTCGCAATTATGTATTCGTGATTCGCAAGGAAGTTCTGCTTGATGAAAGTGGCTTCTCCTGTCGACCAGGTTATTTCAATGCTTTGAATGTTTTCAAATGTTCCCAAGCCGAAATGCGCTAGCGGTGCGTCATAAGAATGAAATCCGCCACCTGTCTTTATTTCACGAACCTGATGCTTCTCTGCATTTTCGCCATAGCGGATGATGATTCTACATCCGAGGCAGAAGCGATTGCCCTTTTGGTCACGCAGTTTGAAGGTGATGCTATTATTTTTTGACTCGTTATTGGTGTAAACCTTAAAGATGCCATAAAGTGTATTGGCGATGATGTCGAGGTCTCCGTCTCGGTCTATATCCAAGTAGGTATATGAAGAACTGTGGTCGTAGTCATCCAGTCCGAACTCCTGTGCGGAGGAATTAAATGCTTGTCCTTTCTGGTTGTGAAAGAAGTTATTGGCCGCAAACTCCTGAGTGATGGGTACGCCGTTGGTCACATAAAGGTCTTGCCATTGATCGTTGTCGAGGTCTGCGAAGCGGGCATTCCAGCTCCATTCGGCTGTTGATATTTTGGTTTGTTTCGAAACATCCTTAAAGGTATGGTCGGTTTGACCAGAGAGAAGCAGGTTGAACTGAGTTTGCATGGGAATTTCATCATCCACCGAGAGTTTTAGATGCTGGGCTTCGAAATATTTTTTGCAGACCAAGTTGTTGAGCATGAAAGGCGCAGAAATTTTTTCGCAGAGCGACTTATCCTTGCGGGCTGTTGCTACCAACGCCATACGCATGACCATACATTCCTGAACCTGATCCTGATCTTCCAAGAGCGCGCATTTTTCCGAGATGTCCTGTTTTTCCGGATTCAATAAGGTAGCCAATTTTACAAGCTGGTAGCAGGATTTTTTGTTGAGAACACTTTTCCCCGATTCACAGAAATCGAGTCCCGCATTTTTCATAGTGTCACCAAAAATATTTGAGACCACATCCAGCCCGCGTGACATCCCAATGTTAGCCAGATAAATGTCGGGAATGAGGTCGTTGTTGAAATCCCCGGTATCGATGCTCATGGTGTTCTGAGTGGTGATAGGAATTATGTTGTCTTGATGGCGTATTTTTTTTAACGCGCCTTTGTCTGTGCCATAGTAGTAAGTGTCGGAAACGCGATAGTCGTTGCCAATCATCAGATCAGGTTGTCCGTCCAGATTGATATCTGAGAACAAAGCGGAATGAGCTTGACCGGGGATTCCTTCCATCGTCTGAATAATAAAATCAAGGTTATGGTTCATTACCAACTGGTCAGTGGCCTGCTGTATCGGTTTTCGAGTGAGGATACCTAAATAGTAATTGCCGTTAATGATATCGAGATAGCTATCGTAATTGATATCCGCGAAGGCCGAAGCGCTGGTGAGAAGAGCGTCGCCATTAGGCACTTTTTTTACAGTTATTTTACCTTCTACTGGAATCGGGTTTAGTGCTACATAATTTCCTTCGTTAAAAGTGGTCAGAAAAATATCCAGCCAACCATCGTTATTTAAATCGACCAGTGCAATGTTAATGGCTTGTTTGCCTTTGAGTTCGACAACATCACTAAAAACTTTTCTGAAACTTTTCCCATAAAGGTTTTGGTAAAGTTCGAATCCATTGTCAGTTGCAATTGCAAAATCCGTCCAGCCATCGAGGTCGAAATCTCCAGAGGCAATGCCGCGTCCAAAAAATAATGGATCGAAAAACATTTTTGGCGACATTGAATTCGAATAGGTGATTCCCATCTCGGTTCCGTTTCGGATGGTGAAAGGTTTTTCGTTCTGCGGATTCCTGGGTTCATGCGAAAGAGCCTGGATCAGGATGTTTTCTTGCTTAAAAATAATAGGGGACGCTTGCCGGGTTCTGGGGGCCAGTGAAAAATTCGTTTCTAAATTTGGATGCGGTGGATTTTTTTTACTGGGAGTGTCGTCCACGATCTGATCGTATTGTTGTAACCATTGAACGTGGCGGTATTCTACGAATCCATTGGTGATGTAACCCAATCCAACGCCGATAGCGAAAACAATTAGAAAAAGTTTTATCGCCAGAGAAATGGAAAACGTGCGTGCAACAATCATTGCCGAGTAAATACTGAAGGTGCCGAAGGTAAACAGTAGAGTAGTGACGAATCCCGGTGCCAGCCCCGACATCATCAACGCTTGTGCCAGCATCAGGTCGAAGGCTATAGGTAAGGGCATAAGCGTTCCCATAAAGGACATCAGGCTGAGGTTTATCAGGTTGATGGGCGCGCCAATTAACTTATCGAAGCTCATTAAATGGCTTGCCACAGCTCCAAAGACCCCTGCCAATAGCATGAGGGGGACTGTTCTTATAAAGATGTATTGCAGTCCTTTTAAAAATTCGAGGGCGGCGCTTTTAGCGGCTTGAGACCAAGACTCGCTTGTGATGTCGCAAGAGGTGTCGATCTCGCAAGCGGAATTTTCGAGAGCCAGTCGTTTTTTGTCAGATATCAATGGGACGATGAGAAGAATCAGTACAAAGGTTGCCAGTAGTTTAGCCATTGCCATATAAAAAGGAAAAATGGAAAATAGCATGGTCAGGACGATGATGTTTAAAGTGGGCGAGCTGAACATGACCGCTAATGCCGTTTCCATTTTACTGCCAGCTTCGTACATTCCTTTGGCGATGGGAGCGACGCAATTGACGCAAACCCCGAGCGGTGTGCCTATGAACATCCCCATAAAACTATTGCGAAAACGTTTGTCCGAAGGCTGCCTTGGAATGTATTTCAAGATGGTGAAAAATCCTGCCGCGATAACAAGCCCGAATGCCATGCCGCGCCAATTGGTTTGATACCAGTTTAAAGTGGTGATCATCACGCGCGTAGAAAAGTCGGCGTTTCTGGATGCATGGAAATGAGCCTCGTTAGTGAGAGGGTCTTCAAATGCATCCGTGCCTGAAAGAGCGGCTTTCGTGTCCAAGGCCGGATAACGGGAGATCATCCAGAAGCTACAGGCAACACAGATAAGAAATATAAGAAGAACTGTGAATCTTCGATTAACAGGCATTGTGTTTATTGTTGGATGATTAAAAGGTAGAAAAAGCAACCTCTTCAATTCCCCTTGTCAGGGGGATGTTTAAAAGCTTCTTCTCCTCTGGAGGGAGAAGAATAGGATGAAGGGGCATAATAATGTTCTTATCCATACTTTGTAATGCTCATACAATATGCAGGTTGGTTGCTAGTTTTTTTATGATCATATTTTTACCTTAAAAAAGACTGGATGTGGAAATCAAATTTCGCGCCTTGCCTGCAAGAACCCATATTGGTAGAATCCGTTCCATTGGAAATTGGGTGTTATAATAACCTCGATTGTTTCCCGCCATACATAAAGAAAGAGGAGAAAAATTTTGTCTGAAGTCGATTCCCCATCTAATTTTATTCAAAACAAAATTGATGAAGATTTAAAATCCGAGAAGTTTGCTGTTCATACACGTTTCCCGCCTGAGCCTAACGGGCATCTCCATATCGGGCATGCAAAATCCATTTGCCTGAACTTTGGACTTGCTGTGAAATATTCTGGAACATGTAATTTGCGGTTTGACGATACGAATCCAAGTAAAGAGGAAACGAAATATGTGAAAGCCATTCAGGAAGATGTGAGGTGGCTCGGATTCGATTGGGGCGACAACATGTTTTTTGCCTCCGATTATTTCGATCAGCTTTTTGAGTTTGCCGTTCAGTTGATCCAAAAAGGCAAGGCTTATGTTGATGATTTGAATCCGGAGCAGATACGCGAATATCGTGGAACGCTTTTAGAGCCTGGGAAAGACAGTCCCTATCGAAATCGAACGGTTGAAGAAAATCTCGAATTATTTGAGAAGATGAAAGCCGGGGAGTTTGCAGAAGGAGAAAAAGTTTTAAGAGCTAAAATCGATATGAGCTCCGGTAATCTGAATATGCGTGACCCTATTCTTTATAGAATATTAAAAACAACGCATCATCGCGTGGGAGACAAGTGGTGCATTTACCCTATGTATGACTTCACGCATGGGCAGTCGGATTCCATTGAAAAGATCACCCATTCTCTCTGTACTCTGGAGTTTGAGGACCATCG
>JBLFWU010000096.1:0-6627 GCA_047610985.1 Nitrospinales bacterium
ATGATAAAGTAAAAACACCGAAAAAAACCCCAGAAGTTCCACTGAAAGAGCTGGAAACGTTATGGATGCAGGTGGGGGGTACTCTTTGCAACCTGGAATGCACTCATTGTTTCATCAGTTGTGGCCCGAAAAACGACACCATTGCGATGATGACTTTGGTGCAAGTGGAAGAAAGATTGCGGGAATCTCGCGAGTTGGGCGTGAAGGATTATTATATTACTGGCGGTGAGGTTTTTATCAATCCAGAAATTTTTGAAATTCTTGCAGCTATCTTGAGCTACGGTCCGCTCGATGCGCTCACGAATGGAACGCAAATCACATCCGAAAAGGCCAAGCGGCTCAGAGCAATTCAAGATGCATCCAAACACCCTCTGCGTTTTCGCGTCAGTATGGAACACTTTGATGAAGATAAAAATGACGCGATCAGAGGAAAAAATGCATATCGCAAGGCCATTGCAGGAATGGTCTGTCTTGCGGAGGCGGGGTTCTCTCCCATACTTACAGTGACGCGAACCTGGGAAGAGGAGCGCGACTCTGAAATGGAATCGAAGTTTGTTGAATTTCTTCGTAAGAGTGGCGTAATGGAACCGCAAATAAAAATACTTCCCGGATTTTTATTGGGACAGTTGGCAGAAAACGAGCGAGACTATTCGCAAGATGAATATGTGACAGAAAAATGTTTCGAAGACTTTGATATCACTCAACTACAATGCGCAACTTCGCGAATGGCCACGGGCGAGGGGGTTTATGTCTGCCCGATCCTGGTAGATAATCCGGCTGCTCGAATGGGCGATACACTGAGTCATACGTTGCGCCCGTTTCCCTTATCGCACTCGGCCTGTTACACTTGCCGGGTGACAGGTATGACCTGCAAGTCCTCTCCTTAAACTGAAAGCCAAACATGGCCTTATTGCATTCCACCATGGTGCCTCTGGGAACCGGTACGATTGATTTTAAATTGCCAGGCATTGATGGCGTGGAATATTCTCTCGGCGATTTTGCAGAGAGTAAAGTGTTGGTAATTATTTTCATGTCCAATCATTGCCCCTATGTAAAGGCTGTTATTCAACGATTGATAGGTTTGCAGGAAGGGACGTTGAGTCAAGGCGTTCGGTTGGTTGGAATCAATTGCAACGATGTGCAAAAATATCCCGATGATTCTTTTGAGAATATGCAAAAAATTGCCGTGGAATGGGGCATGAATTTTCCTTACCTGTTTGACGAATCACAAACGGTAGCAAAAAAATATGATGCGGTGTGCACACCCGATATTTATGTGTACGGAGAAGCAGGGAAATTGCTTTATCGAGGGCGAATAGATGATAACTGGGAGAACGCAGAGCAGGTCACACAACGAGATTTAAAACAGGCCATTGACTGCATTCTTGCTGATCAGGAAGTTCCTGTAAAGCAAGTCCCATCTATGGGATGTTCTATAAAATGGAAAGTATCTTAAAGGAAAACGAATGGAAGCTTTAAAAAAGTGGTTGTTTATATTGGCAGCGGTTGTATTTGTTGGCTCCATGTTTGCCGATAAAGTTCTTTCGTTTTATATCGATTGGTTGTGGTTCGAGAGCCATGGCATTACCTCTGTGCTTTGGACTGTTCTGATTTCCCAATTTGGCATGGGATTTACTATTGCGATTTTGTTCTTTGCTGCAACCTATGGTTTTTTGATTCGTGTATACAAAAAAACTTCGCATTTGCCCATTTTATTATCCGATCAAGTCAGGCGCGAAGTTCCATTGCTGGACATCCTGGCAGGAAATCTGAAGCTCTTGATAGTAGCCGCTCCTTTGGTTTTGTCTGTTATGACAGGACTGATCATGGCCCAACAATGGGAGACTGTACTCAAATATCTCAATGCGTCTTCCTTTAATCAATTGGACCCGATATTTGGTAAGGATGTTGCTTTCTATATTTTTACTCTTCCATTCTGGTTGATGGTCAAATCTCTGATCTGGGAAACCTTGATAGTGATCTCTCTCGGTGTGGGGTTGATCTATTTTTTCAAGCGCTTTATTTATGTTGCGCCAACAGGTGTTGTTCTTCTCCCTGAAGCTCGAAGAACTCTCTCTGGCCTAGCGGGTTGTTTTTTCCTGCTTTTTGCCAGTGAGTTTTATATACAACGCTATGAATTGCTGACAAAAGGCAACGAACTAATTTCGGGAATAGGTTTTTCTGATGACTATGGGTCGATTCCTATTCTATACGCTTTAGTATTCGTGTCTTTAGTGGGTGCGATGTTTTCTTTTTCTGGTCTTGTTCGACCGGGAATGAAAAAAATTCTGGTCTCGGTGGTTGCTTTGGCGCTGGTTTATTTTGTGGGAAATGTTTATCCAAAGATCCTACAAAAGTTTGTGGTCTCCCCAAACGAGTTGATAAAGGAAGCGCCTTATATAGAGCGCACTATTGCTGGAACGTTGAACGCTTATGGGCTTAGTGAAACGAAAGTTCATGGCCTTTCCGGTTCCGAATCTTTGACTGCTGAAAGTGTCCGTAAGAACGATGCCACTATAGAAAATATCCGTTTATGGGATCAGGAGCCGCTTCTCGATACGCTTGGGCAGATACAGGAGATACGCACTTATTACCAATTTCAATCGGTTGACAATGACCGCTATCACATAAACGGAAAGTACCGTCAGACCTTATTGTCTCCCAGAGAATTATTATCCTCCAGCTTGCCAAATCGTACATGGATAAACGAGCACCTGACATTTACCCATGGATATGGTGTTTCGCTCAGTCCAGTAAACCAAGTTACTCCAGAAGGTCTGCCAGTTCTGTTTATTAAGGATATTCCACCACAATCAAATGTGGATTTGAAGGTCACACAGCCAGAGATTTATTTTGGTGAATTGGCGAACGACCATGTTTTTGTAAACACAGGCACCAAGGAGTTTGATTATCCAAAAGGCGAAAAAAATGTTTATAAAAATTATGCAGGCAAAGGGGGGTTCCCGGTAGGCTCTTTTTTAAAGAAGGTGGTTCTTGCCGCACGGTTTAAAACACTTAAAATCTTATTTTCAGATGACATCGAAAATGACAGTCGGGTTTTGATGTACCGTAATATAACGGAGCGTGTTCAGAAAGTTGCGCCTTTCCTGAGATTGGACAACGACCCTTATCTGGTTATATCTGAGGGGCGTTTGATCTGGCTTTATGATGCTTATACCGTGAGCAATCGATATCCTTATTCGCAACAGATTCCCCGATTTGGAAACTACGTACGAAACTCCGTCAAGGTTTCAATTGATGCTTATGATGGTTCGATGAATTTTTATATCGCAGATCAATCTGATCCAATCATTAAAACTTATCAGAATATTTTTCCAGATCTGTTTCAAGACTTATCGAAAATGCCAGAAGATCTAAGAAGCCATATTCGATATCCTTCAGACTTGTTTTCGATTCAAACTTTTATCTATGCGACCTATCACATGAAGCGGCCGCAGGTTTTTTATAATAAGGAAGACCAATGGGAGATTCCTGAAATTGACGGCACCATCATGCAGCCTTATTACACGATCATGAAGCTTCCTGGAGAAGATCAGGAAGAATATATCCTCATGGTTCCATACACCCCGCAGGGTAAGAGCAATCTGTCGGCATGGATGGTGGCCCGTAGTGATGGTGAAAATTATGGCAAGCTAGACGTTTATACGTTTCCAAAACAAAAACTGGTGTACGGTCCAAGTCAAATGGTTGCCCGCATAAATCAAGAGGCAGAGATATCACGACAGATCTCATTATGGGATCAACGTGGTTCAAGTGTTATTCAGGGCACCTTACTTGTTATACCCATTGAAGAGTCTTTGGTTTACGTCAGGCCTCTGTATCTGAAGGCAGATGCGGGAAAAATTCCCGAGCTGAAACGAGTTATCGTGGGCTATGAAGACAATATTGCTATGGGACGAACGTTAGATGAAGCATTAAAGAAAATTTTCCCCGGTCTTACCGGTATTCCTTCCAGTATCCCTAAGGAACTCCAAAGCGTGGACTCAGAACCTTCCGAGTCAAGAGAAGAAAGAAACCTGATATTGAGTCAAACCAATTATGAAAAGATCCAAGACTTTTATAAAAAAGTGGTGGAGTCTCAAGGCAAGCTCGATCAGTCATTGAGCAACTATAAAAAAGAACTAAAGGCTTTGGGAGAGGTTTTGCAGGAAGTGCCGGTTTCTCTTCAACCGGTGAAACCATCGGAAAAATAAATAGCTTTATTTTTTTTCGAACAGGTCCAGCTGTTGGGTGGCTGCAAGATGGTCGGTTGCAGGTACAGGATAATTTCCATCAAAACAGGCAGAGCAGAATTTGTTTTTTTCATTTTGTACAACGTCCAACATTTTATTGATGCTTAGGTAGTGCAAGGAATTCGCACCCAGGTATTTTCTTGTTTCTTCAAGAGAGTGGGTGTGAGCAATCAATTCTTCCTTGTTTGGAGTATCGATTCCATAAAAGCAGGAATGCAAAATTGGTGGGGCAGAAATTCTAAGATGCACTTCTGTAGCTCCCGCTTCCAGTAGCATTTTTACTATTTTACGACTGGTGGTTCCGCGGACAATGGAATCATCGATGACAGCCAGTCTCTTTCCCTCAATAATACTTTTTACGGCATTTAGTTTTAGCTTCACCCCAAAATTGCGTATTTGGGATTGAGGTTCAATAAAAGTCCGGCCTACATAATGATTGCGGATCAAACCCATTTCAAAAGGGATGCCGCTCTCTTCCGCAAATCCCAAGGCCGAAACCACCCCGGAATCAGGTACGGGAACAATCAAGTCAACATCAGCGGGACTTTCCCGAGCCATTGCTCGACCCATCTCTTTTCGCGCTGTATAAACATGTTCACCGAATATAAAGCTGTCGGGGCGGGCGAAATAGATATGCTCAAAAACACAGTGCTTAGGTTCTACTTTCTTAAAAGGGAAAAAAGATTGTAATCCGTTTTCATTGATGAGAATCAACTCACCCGGCTCCACTTCACGAATGAACTCAGCCTCTATAAGGTCCATTACACAGGTTTCTGAAGCAACGATGTATGCGCCATCCAGTTTGCCAAGGCAAAGAGGTCGGAATCCATGCGGGTCACGTGCGGCCACCAATTCATTTTCTGTCATCAGCACTAAAGAATAGGCACCGCTCACCTGGCGCAATGCTTCTGCGGCGCGGTCTACGAAACTTTCACTTTTTGCTTGCGCCATCAAATGGACGACGACTTCGCTGTCGTTGGTGGATTGGAAGATAGCTCCTTTGCTACCCAGTTCTTTGCGGATGGCTTGTGCATTGACGAGATTGCCATTGTGTGCGAGCGCCAGAGACCCCGCTGCATAGTTGATCATGCAGGGTTGTGCGTTGACAAGTTCGCTCTTTCCCGCAGTCGAATAGCGGTTATGACCAATAGCAAGAGGGCCGGGAAGTTTTAGCAGTCGGTTCGGATCAAAAATATCAGCGACCAGACCCATCCCTAACTCCAGATGCATCTTCGAATGGGTGCTGGCAACAATGCCGGCACTTTCCTGACCTCGATGTTGCAGAGCGTAAAGTCCAAGGTATACCAGATTAGCTGCTTCTGGGTGACCGTAAACCCCAACTACTCCACATTCCTCATGTAGTTTGTCCAGCATAGCGTCCTAGAGAAGTTTTCCAGATTTCTTTTACAGGTTCAATATCCTGCTTAATATATTCTTGCCCGTTGATGCTAACGGTGAATTGCGATCCGCCCGTTTTTCCTAACAACGAAAAATCTACGGGATAGGATAAAGCCAGATCTTCAATTTGATCTGTTAATTCTTCCGGAAAAGAAATAATAATTCGAGATTGCGTTTCACCAAATAAAAGAGCATCACCTCGAAGAGTAGATTCGAGCTCAAGTGTCGCTCCCAATACTTCTTCTGTAGCAGTAAAACAGGACTCTGCTACAGCAATAGCCAGACCCCCTTCAGAACAATCGTGCGCCGATTGAATGAGCCCTTTTTGTATCAACTCCAGACAGAATTTTTGTACTTGTTTTTCGTGTTTTCGGTCTAGAACCGGGGGCTTGCCTTCATTCCTATCAAATAACACCTTTAGATATTCGCTTCCCCCCAACTCTTCCATGGTGAATCCGATGAGCCCGATACAATGTCCGGATTGTTTGAATCCCGATGTCATAACTTTGGACTGATCTTCAATCAAACCCACCACTGCAACTGTGGGAGTGGGGAATATAGCTTGTCCTTTGGTTTCATTATAGAGGCTCACGTTTCCACTGACTACAGGAATATCAAAATAAAGACAGGCATCGCCCATTCCGCGGACGGCTTGCTCGAACTGCCACATGATTTCTGGTTTTTCGGGGTTCCCAAAATTAAGACAATTGGTCAAACCAATAGGAGTGGCTCCGGAACATACCACGTTACGACTGCTCTCAGCCACGGCGATAGCGGCGCCTTCATAAGGGTCAAGGTAGCAGAAGCGGCTATTGCAATCCACTGACAGTGCCACTGCTTTTTTTGTATCTTTGATACGTATAACGGCTGCGTCCGAGCCGGGCAAAACCAGCGTGTTGAGACGCACCATATGATCATATTGTTCATAGACCCATTCTTTGCTGGCAATATTGGGGCAGGCCAGTAGTTTGGTAAA
>JBLFWU010000097.1:0-6313 GCA_047610985.1 Nitrospinales bacterium
ATACTGACCATGGTTTATAAACTTGGATTGAGTGCAGAAAAAGGTTGGCGAAAACTGAGAGGGTTTAGGCGATTAGCAGATGTTATAAATGGCGTAAAATTTATTGATGGCGTAGATGAGGAAACATCCGAACGACAAAGGAACGCCGCTTGATCATGTTCCCATACACCACATTTGACTATAACTCATACTGTTTTAGAAGCTAGCGAATTCCATATTGGTTATCTGAGGAGGCGATTAATAAAAGTTAATCAGGATTTTCTATTACAAATTCCTAAATATAAAAAGATTCTGGAGAATTCATTGTTGGTGATTGACGAGGCGCATGAGACCTTTTTCTCGGGTGAGAAAATTCAAGATAACAACCTTAGAAATTTTTGGACTTACCATAGGCATTATGGCGTTGATGTTGTCGTATGCACCCAGGTTAAAACTAATCTGCATAAAATAATTCAGAGTGTCATTGCGGCAAGGTTTGAATTTAGAAATCTGGGTCTGCTTGGTTTGAAGGGTTTGTACGAAGTAAAGATGTATGAAGGTTTTGATGGGAAAACTGCATTGGGTAAGAAAAGAGGCAGGTTTGTAAAGAAGTACTTCGATTACTATCTTTCAGTGGATTTTGGGAATTCGAATTTATTTAAAATGAAAGCACCTACTTCTTTTAATATTTTGTATGTGATTGGGGGGTTGCTTTTTTTGTTTGGATTGGGAGCATTTGCTTTTTCTAGCATGTCTTTTTTTAGTGATGATGCAAATGCAGGAAAACGCAAGGTTGTCAGGAACCAAGTGAATACAGCTGATTTAGAGTCTTCCCGTTTTTCTGGTTTTACCAAGAATGAAAACTTTCCCCCAAATGATTCAAGAATTATTAGAAAACCTGAAAAGGGTAAATATCGAGTCAAGATTGGAGAGGCGATTATGTTTGATAATACTTTGCCTGATGGTGGGACCAAGAGTGAAAACATTAAATCTTACAAGCCAAAGTTAAAACCGATATCTGTGGAATCTGAGGCTTTCAATAAAAAATTGGTGGTTGGGCAATATAAGGTTTCTGGCTTTATGGGGTTGGGTTATAAAAATTTATATATATTAAAAAATGGTGGTTCTCAAAAGTTCACTGTCGAGACAACCAAATTGCTAGAAGTTGGCAGAGATATAAGGGTTTATTGATGACTATTGATCCTGACATTTTGGGTTATGCCTTGCAGGGGTTCAGTGCTCTTGTTTATATGTTTTCTTTTCTTGCTGGGAGAATGTAATGGCTCATTTACCGGGTTGTGAACCTAATCCATTCGCTTCTACTTGTAATCATATTCAGTTTTGTCTTGAGTCACCTAATGAGGCTGTCTGCACTGCTTATGATAATTTTTGCATAAATAATCAGGGTAATGCTATTTGCGCGGGTATTAATGACTCTGTTGTTTGCTCTATCGATTCATTTTTGAATCTTTGTAATAACTTTTGTTTGGCGAATCCGTTGGATTCTGCTTGTTTGAATGTTGAGGCGTTAAATGTGTTTTTTTCTGTTGATGATACTTTTCAAGTTTATTTTCAATTATCAGGATTTTTGATTGGGCTTTCTGCCCTTTATTTTGCATTCAATAAAGTTCGAGGATTATTAAGGTAATGGAATTGACTGAGTTTTTTATAAAGCTGATTGTTTTAGGTTTTACTACGGGAGCAATTTGTAAAATGTTGCTCAAGTAGTGTTGGATCTTTGTGGCCGCAAAGTTGTTGGACGTTTGTATTTTTTATTAATATTTTTATGGAGTTCGAATTATGAAAAGGTTTATTGGTAGGACTTGGCAATATGTCAAGGAAATTGGAAAGAAGGTTGTTAAAGCAGGAAAGTTGGTTATTGCTGGCGCAGGAGTTGGTTTAGGTTGTGTTACGGCTTCTGCAAATCTGGCACATGCACAGCTTACGCCTAATTTTACCTTGGATTTTTCGCAAGCTGAAACGGATTTTAATTCCGCCGCATTGTCGGTGCTGACGTTTACCCTGGTAGTTTACGGGTTTCATCAGCTTTGGAAATTGATCCGCGGTAGGTAGGGCTTGTTGTTTGGCTAGAATAGGAGGCCGGGATTTTTTCTTTAATTGGGAATTGTCCCGGTTTTCTGTCCAATGAAAAAAATAATCGGCTTGCCTTCAAAAAAGAGACGGTTAAATTTAATTGTTCCTTGCTCCACATTTCTTCCCGTTCTAGATCTGTGACAAAGTTGAAGGATTTGTGTTTTCTAAACTTTAGAATGAATGAATTTTTATTTTAGAAATAGACTTATATTAAATAAGCAAATGTGCATCTTAAAAATTTTTCTGAATAAACCTGACCAATTATTTGTTGGGAGCTGCTGCCCAAAACTCATCGATCTTACTTAAGAACTGATGGAAGTTGATTGGCTTTGTTATGTAAAATTTGAAGCCCAGGGACATCACCTCCTGGACCTGATGTTTCATTGCATTTGCACTTAAAGCAATGACCGGAATGTTTATTGTCTCTTTATAGGCGCGCAACTTATGGAAAGCCTGAATGCCATCCATATCAGGCAACTGGATATCCATTAAGATCAGGTCAGGTTGTTCCTTTATAGCCAGCTCAATTCCCTTTCGCGCATGATTTGCGCATAACAACTTTACCATTGGACGATTTTTTTTCAGTACTTTTTGCACCAATTGCGTATTGATGATGTTGTCCTCTATATATAAAACTTTAAACTCCTTCTTTCTTTTTTCTAAGGTATTTTGCTCAAAAGTTTTGACCTCAACGGGAAGGGATGTGTTTTTATTTATTTCAGACGTGATTTGAAAATCGACAAAAAAACAGGTTCCGATTCCTGCTGTGCTGTGGAAATTGATAGTGCCACCCATAATCTCAACCAGATTTTTGGTGATGGTCAGACCAATGCCAGCACCTTCAGCGTTGGAGTCATCAGGCCCAATGCGTACGAAGGGCTCAAATATTTTTTTCTGTTTTTCCAGCGGTATCCCGGGGCCCGTATCAGAGACATTAATCCGCTGTGTTCCATAGTTAACCGTTTCAGTAGAAATGGTAACTATTCCATCCTGGGAGTTGTACTTGATGGCATTGGATATCAAATTAAGCAAGACTTGCTTCAATCGGGTCTGATCACATAGGATGTTTAGATTGTTAGTTCTTTTTGTTTCGTTAATTAATTTAATGCCATAGCTTTCGGCTTGTGGTTTTATCAGAACAAGTATGTCTTCTATTAACCCATGTAGACCAACAGGTTCCATGGATAAGATTGTTTTCCCTGATTCAATAGCCGCTAAATCCAGAATCTCGTTGATTAAGACCAGCAAATGATTGCCAGCCCTGAGAATATATTTAAAATTGGAAATTTGGTCTGCTAAAATCTGCTCTTTATCCTCTTCTTCTTCCTCCAGTTCCAAACTCATTTCTGAAAAGCCTATAATCGCGTTTAAAGGTGTCCGGAATTCATGGCTCACTGTTGAGAGGAAATGGCTTTTGGTGTTGTTGGCTTCCTGGGCCACGTCGCGGGCTGCTTTCAATGCCTTATTTACAACTTTAATTTCATTGATCGAATTACTTACTTTCCATGCCATCACCTTCATGGCTTGTCCCAACTCCCCCACTTCATCGGATGATTCGACAGCAATTTTGGTATCGTAATCTCCTTCTGCCATCTTATTGGCGGCAATTTTAAGTTGCTGGAGAGATCTGGTAACCATCCCGGCAAGGATAAGGGATGAAATAGCTCCCAAAATTAAAATGGCCAGGCAAACTAAAACGGTAGTTTTTCTATTATTGGCGAGGCTATTATTTAAACTTTCTAGTGAGTATCCGAGCAACAGAGTCCCAAAGTTCTTTTTGTTGTACTCCAGAGGAATTCTTATATGTAAAGTACCGTCAGACTCAAAAATTTCATTTAGAGGAACCGAAGCCCCCTGGTTAGTCGTATTCCCTCTAGGGTTGTAGTTGGCGAACTCTTGATTTGAAGTATCCAGTATTTTGATATATGCCAGGTTCCTGTCCCTCTTGGCCCAGTTCAATGTTTCATGAATGGCCTGGGAATTATTGGAGTCCATTCCAATGCCAACACCAAGGGCCACAAATTCGCCCATACTACTGACCTTGTTTTTTAATAAATTTAGAGAAGTTTTCTTATGCTCGGCGGGGTAATAAATAAATATGAAAGCAGAAATTAAAAACAGAATTAAAAAAGAGGTAACTAAAAACTTAATCCTTATCGGGAGATTGTGGAAAATTGTTTTTCCAAGCTTAGTCATAACTATTGCTGTCGTCCTGAAAATCGAAAATTGAACTGTATGTGAAATTTAAACCCCGCACCAGCGAACTTACTTATTCCAAAAGTGATACGGTCAATGTAAGGGGCAGCATTTAGTCTTATCAAGATTATCATTGTTTTTTGGGAAAAAAAATAGAATTTCTTCTGTACCGGTATAGATATTGTCCTGTATTGCTTCCTCAATCACACCGGGTGGCGACCTTTTAGTATCATCTTTTTTAATAGGGTTTGGGCGGCTGATTTACAAGGGGTTATTTATCGTTGTAGATGTTTTTCTGGATTATTGTTGCTTTCCAAGATCTTTTTTATTAAAAATGTTTTTTTAGTTTAGAATTGAAAAAAAACTAATCTAGTGGGTTAGAAATTTAATTCTCGACCTCTTCGATTTGAAAAAGATCCCCAAATATGACTAAGAACAAAATTTTAAAAAAGAGAGTAAAAAGTGATGTCCCAAAATTTTACCTGCAGGCAATTTTTCAGCAAACTTTTACCCAGCCACCAAAATCTTTTTCAGACCCCATAGATGCCAACTTGCATATTTCTAATACTGAGGGAGGAATTGGGATCATTTTTTCAAGTAATATTCCGCCTGAACACTCTATGAAAATCATTCCTGTGAGATGAACGTAAAAGCTTAACGCCTCTTTATGCGGAGAGTCCTCTGGGTTACTAGACTATAAGTAGAGCCGGTTTGTGAGGGGAACTTAAACAAAATATTTGATTGGCAATGCGGGGAATTATGTTATTAGGCCGATCTTGATAGCGTGGCGAATTAATTCAGTGGTGTTATTCATCTGCATTTTTTCCAGGATTTTGCCTTTGTGGGTGCTTACAGTTGTGACACTGATATTTAACTCCTCAGAGATTTCTTTGACTTTTTTACCAGATAGGATCAGGAAAAGAATTTGAAATTCTCTTTCAGATAGAATTTCATGCGGACTTTTCTTGTTGGATTTGCCATCGGCATCGAACAGTTGGTCTACGAGTAACGGGCTGACATATCTTCCACCACGGGCTGTGATTTTAATTGCATCTCTAATCACTTGTGGTGAACTGTTTTTAGATAAATAACCTGCGGCACCTTCCTTGATAAGACGAATGCCATAATGGGTTTCTGGGAAAATGCTGAATATGAGAACCGGGAGTTTAGGGTATATATTTTTTATTTGATGCATTGTTTTCCAGCCTGAAACGCCCGGAAGGTCAAGATCCATCAGCACCAAGTCAAGATCCAGTTCCTCAATGAGTTTCAAAGCCTGTTCGCTACTTTCAGCTTCCCCAACGGTTCGGATTTCAGTATCTATAGACAAAAAAGATTTGACCCCACCTCGAACCACTTCATGGTCATCTACTAAGAGTACTTTGATAACTTTCATGCTATTACAAGGTTGTTTTCAAGAGGGACTCGCAACTTAATACATGTTTCGATTCCTGGTGAACTGGTGATTATGATTTCTCCGCCCCAGGTTTCAGCGCGTTCTTTTATGCCTAGTAAGCCCAAAGAATTTTTATTGTTGATTTTTTCTCGATCCAGGCCAATGCCATTATCCTTGATCGTTAATGATAAAATTTCTTTTTCTTTGTCTACCTGAACAATTATTTTAGAAGCTTTTGAATGGCGAGCGGCATTCGTCAATGTTTCCTGGAAAATGCGAAAAACCATCGTTGCAAAGCCAGGGCTCATTTCTATCTCTATATTTGGCAAAACTACTTCGGTTTCTATTCCCGTTCTATCACCAAAATCTTTCGCCTGCACAGCGATGGCATTGACGATCCCCAAAGTATCCAGTATTTGCGGCCGTAACTCCGTGCATATTCTTTGAACGGAGCCAATGGTTTTTTCTAATGTGGAAGAAATGGAGTGCATTTGGGAGCTTATTTTTGTGTTTGAATCCGTAGTATTCTCAATGATAAATAAAACTTCCATTCGAAGAACAGTGAGAACTTGCCCCAACTCGTCATGGACTTCTCTTGCAATACGATTTTTTTCTTCTTCGCGGATACTTTGTAGCCGATTATTTAAG
>JBLFWU010000098.1:0-6274 GCA_047610985.1 Nitrospinales bacterium
GACAGATAAACGACCTATGCTTTCAGACTTACGAGAGTCAGGCTCTATTGAGCAGGATGCGGATGTGGTTATGTTTATTTATCGTGATGTGGTTTATAACCCAGAAACAGATGACCCAGGGAAAACTGAAATATTGATACGCAAACAACGTAACGGTCCTATTGGTGATATTCAATTGCATTTCGAAAACCAATTTACCCGGTTCTTTGATCGGGCCGAGAGAAATGATGCGCCACCTCAAACAAACTCTCCTGATTTTAGCGGTTTTTGATAGGTAGTGATTGGAGTTAGAGAGTATCTGCACTCGGTCTTAACCAACGAGAAAAACCTATGGTTGTAATTTCCTTCCTATTATTTTTTGGTGTCCTATTTAATCCTTCTCCCGTGTTAGCACAAGCTCATCCAGGTTATGGAAAGTTTAAGTTATCTGATAAAGATGACGCTCAAATTCTTTTTGCCAGAGAGCGTTATAAAGAGTCGATTGAAAAATTTAAAGAGGTCCTGAAGTCGGAAGGGGAGACCAGTACTGCCTTTCGCATGATGTTAAAGGCTTGGAAGGCGATAGAGGGTTTGAGTGATGCCGAACAGTTTTTGAAAAATTACCATGCATCGAATAAAGACTCTACTCACCTCTGGTATGCGTTTGGTTATTTACATTATCTTAAAGCAGACTATGAGAAAGCCGAGAACAGCTTTGAAAAGGCTCTTAAAATGAACCCAGAAAATGGCCTCGCTCTGAATAATTTAGGCGCCATTTTCTCAGAAAAAAAACAGTATGCTCTTGCGATTGAAAAGGTGAAAAGCGCAATTCAAACGGACCCTAAGAAGTCCATGTTCTTTTCGAATCTGCAAAAAATTTATCAGGAAATGGGAGAGCCCGATCGTTTCGCAAATGAATATAAAAACCTGCAGCAAAAGAACTCTGAAAAACTTGCCTGGGGGTACGGTAAAATTCTGGTGCGTGTTATTAGGCAAAGGGCGTTTGGTTCTTACTCAAAAGGTGATTTGGATAATGCGATTCTTGGATTTGAGGATATGCTGAAAATTTACCAGGATATAGGAGATGTAAATGGTCAGGTTCCTGCTTTATTCAGTTTGGGTTTACTTAACGAAGAAAAAGGAAATATTCAAAAAGCTCAGAATTACTTTGCTCAGGTGTTAGCATTAAACCCAAATCACATTCAGGCAAAAGGTAAAATAAAGCTATTAGATTGACAATAGAGTTCGGTCTTGTTGGAGTGTGGGCTTGCTGATAAAACCTGATTTTTCGGGTTTATTCTCACTGGAGCCTTTTTGGATTTAACTATTGACAAATAAGGGCTTTAAGCGTTAAGATTGCAAGGTTTACAGGGTTTTCAATTTCCAGTTAAGGAGAGAGGGTGCAAAAAGACGATTTTACTATAGTTGTATTCCCTGGGGCATTGAGTTCCCCAAAAAAATTCTGCCTCCCCAAGAAGCTTGCAAAACTTGGGTTTATTGTTACCGGAGTCCTTTTTATTGCTTTTTTGGGTTCCTCCGTTTATTTCATTCAGCAATATTTGCAGTTGCAGGGCAATGAAACGGAACTAGCGAAACTCCGCAAGGAATCAAAAATAAGAAAAATTCAGGTAGAAAAGTTTTCTCATCAGGTCAAGAATTTTGAAACTGAAATGGCTCGACTAGAACGTTTTGAGAAAAAGTTGCGGGTTATTACGGCACTTGAAAACTCTCCGAAATCAGTAGAGAAAAACTGGGGTGTTGGTGGGCCTTATGGGTTGAGCACCAGCAGCTTCAATACCTCTATGGGACGCGGTGCTGCAAGTATGGTCAATCGTTTGTCTAACGGCTTAGACCATTTAGACAAGCAGGCAAAAATTCAAAGCATCAGTTTTCAGGAACTGGATAATTTTTTTAAAAATCAGAAGTCACTTCTTTCCTCAACGCCTTCAATCTGGCCGACTCGTGGCTGGGTAACATCCCAATTTGGTTTTCGTAAATCACCCTTTACGGGGTTGCGTGAAAGACATGATGGGTGGGACATTGCGGCACGCTCAGGATCTCAGGTTAGAGCCACCGCTGACGGCGAAGTTGTTGTCGAAGGCAGAGAATATGGTTACGGTAACATGGTTGAAATTAATCATGGCTACGGTGTGGTGACTCGTTATGGACACAACTCTAAACATCTGGTTAAAGTGGGTGATCGTGTAAAACGAGGGCAGGTGATCTCTCTAGTCGGGAGTACGGGAAGGAGCACTGGGCCGCATTTGCATTATGAAGTTTTATTGCATGGCGTTCCTGTAACCCCCCAAAACTATATCCTGGAAGATTGATAGTCCACTAATATATTGAGTTGGTTCCTGGTACATATCCTCCCCAATCGAACATTTATTCTTCATTACACATACGGCACTTGCTGTTTCTAATCTAGTAGGATTTGTATACTTCCCATTTTATAAAATTTTTCCGGTTTAAATTGCGATGGTATTTGGACTCATAAAAAAAATGATTGGCACCCGAAATGGTCGGGAAATAAAACGTATCCAGGTCATAGTTGAATCTATCAATGGCTGGGAAGATAAAATCAAACCTCTCACCGATGACGAGTTAAAAGGAAAGACAACTGAGTTTAAAGATAGAGTTTCTAAAGGCGAGACGTTGGATGAGCTTCTTCCTGAAGCTTTTGCTGTAGTTCGTGAAGCAAGTTGGCGAACTCTTAAGATGCGACATTTTGATGCCCAGATGATTGGTGGGATTGTTTTGCACGAGGGGAAAATCGCCGAGATGAAAACCGGTGAAGGAAAAACCTTGATGGCCACTTTACCGGTGTACCTAAACACACTGGGGGGGAAGGGTGTTCATGTCGTTACTGTAAATGATTATTTGGCGACCCGGGATAGTGATTGGATGGGAACCGTATACAAATTTCTTGGGCTTTCCGTTGGCATGATTTTTCACGATATTCCTGAAGAAGAAAGAAAGGCCGCTTACAACTGTGATGTGCTCTATGGAACCAATAATGAGTTTGGTTTCGATTACCTGCGCGACAATATGAAGTTTTCCAAAGAACAAATGGTTCAACGAGAATTGAATTTTGGAATCATTGATGAAGTTGACAATATTTTGATCGATGAAGCTCGGACTCCGCTTATTATCTCTGGCCCTGCAGAGGAGTCTACTGACAAATATTATACGGTTAATAAGTTGGTTCCCAATTTGAAAAAAGAAGAGCATTACACGATAGATGAAAAAGCCCGAACTGCGTCCCTTACTGAAGAGGGTATCTCCAAGATGGAGAAAGATCTGAATATCGATAACCTCTATGATCCTTCAAATATTGAAACTCTTCACTGCCTGAATCAAGCTGTGAAAGCACATGGAATTTTTAAAAACGAAGTGGATTATGTTGTTCGTGATGGAGAAGTAGTCATCATTGATGAGTTTACTGGGCGAATGATGAACGGCAGGAGATACAGTGACGGTTTGCATCAGGCTTTAGAAGCGAAGGAAGGTGTCAATATAGAAAATGAAAACCAGACCCTTGCAAGCATCACATTTCAGAACTATTTTCGTATGTATGCAAAATTGGGTGGAATGACCGGTACCGCAGATACTGAAGCAGAAGAGTTTATGTCCATTTATAAACTCGAAGTGATTGTGGTGCCGACCAACCGTCCGATGATTCGCGAAGACTTTCCCGATGTGATTTATAGAACGGAAAAAGAAAAGTTCGATGCTGTTATTGAAGAGGTAAGAGAGTTAAGCGAAATGGGCAGACCCGTTCTGGTGGGTACAATTTCAATTGAGAAGTCAGAATTTTTGAGCAAAACATTAAAAAAATATGGAATCAAACACAGTGTGCTCAATGCAAAACACCATGAATCAGAGGCAGAGATCATTTCTCTGGCCGGGCAACCTAACGCCGTTACCATTGCGACCAATATGGCAGGCCGAGGAACCGATATTGTTCTTGGTGAAGGGGTTCCTGAATTAGGTGGACTTCATATTCTTGGAACCGAGCGCCATGAAAGTCGGCGCATTGACAATCAGTTGCGAGGGCGATCTGGGAGACAGGGAGATAATGGCTCTTCTCGGTTTTTTCTTTGCCTGGAAGATGATCTGCTACGTATTTTTGGTTCGGATAAAATTTCTCCTCTTATGGCACGTTTAGGCATGGAAGGTGGTCAACCCATTGAGCACAGCATGGTTTCCAAGGCGGTTGCCAATGCCCAGAAAAAAGTAGAAGCCCATAATTTTGATATCCGAAAGCATGTTCTAGAGTATGACGATGTAATGAACCGTCAAAGAGAAGTTCTTTATGCTCTTCGAAGAAGTATCATCTCTGCGGAAAGTCCCAAAGAAATTCTTCTTGATATGGCTGATGAACTGGTTGATGACATAGTTTCCGAAGTGGCTCATGAAAAAATTTATCCGGAAGAATGGGATATCGAGTATTTGAATGATTTTCTTGGGCGGCAGTTTGGTGCTCATATAGAAAAAATCAATGAACATGAATTGGAAATTGAAGGCAAACATAAGCTGGTACTAGAAGACTGTAACCGTGAAAAACTATATGAATCGGTTATTGATGCGGTATGTGAAGTCTATCAATTAAAGGAAGATGTAATTGTCAAAGAATTAGAGATAGAACCAGCCGCGATGAGGCATCAGGAAAAAATAATTATGCTTCAGGTTTTGGATACTCTTTGGAAAGACCACTTGCTGGGTATGGATCATTTGAAGGAAGGTATTGGCCTGCGTGGATACGCTCAGAAAAACCCACTGACTGAGTATAAAAAAGAAGGCTTTACTCTTTTCAGTAATTTAATGGCAAAGATAAAAGAAGAAACCACGGAATATCTTTTCAAGGTTCAAGTGCGAAGGGAAAGTGAGTTCGACGATGAAGATATTATTTCACAGCCAAAACAGATGGTTGAGCACAGAGGGGATGTGGAAGATTCCGACAAGCCTGAGACAGTTCGCCGGGTAGATGAAAAAGTTGGAAGAAACGATCCTTGCCCGTGTGGAAGTGGCAAGAAATACAAAAAATGCCACGGAAAATAAAGCTACAAGTTTTCAGCAGTTTCCTGGCATGAGATACATAAGGGGGTGAGAGGCATGATCTGTAGCCTTTTCAGACTTATTTGTTCCTCGCAAGACTCACATGCCCCAAAAGTACCTTCGTTTATTCTAAACAAAGCATCTTCAATCAATCTTAGTTCATTGCGGTCACGGCTGGTCAGTTGAAAGAGCATTTCTCTTCCTTCTAGACTTGAAGCAAGATCAATTTCATTGCTAAAAGAAAGATCCCCAGCATCTCTTTCCAAAGATTTCGAAGACTGAATTAACTTTACTAGGTCACTTCGTTTTGCAAGTAACCTTTCCTTTATTTTCAGGGTCTCGGGTCCTAGCTTTGGAAGTGCCCGAAGTTTCGATTTTGTTTTTTTTACAACTGTAGCAGTTTCGGCTTTTTTAACCGGGAGGGGTTTTTTTCTGGGTATTGCTTTTATTGGTGATACTTTTTTTTGTGTGACTTTTTTGGGTGCTACTTTTGTTTTCTTTGTGGCCGAAGTCTTTTTCGTTGTTTTCTTTTTGGTGGGTACTTTTATTGCCTTTGGCTTTTTAGCCGCAGGTTTACTGGCTTTTTTGACATTTTTAGCCGTTGTTTTCTTTTTTACCGCTTTCTTTGCAACCGCTTTCTTTGCAGTTTTATTCTTAACGGGAGTTTTCGTTTTAGCTGTTTTTTTTGCTTTTTTCTTCGTCGCCATTATCGAACCTCCTATTTTTGGTACTCAAAGGCGAATCCAGTGGAAAAGAACCTTAGGGGAAAATTTTTAGAACTCTATCACTTGATAAAATAAAGTACAAGCCTTTATTTGCCAAAATCGACTCATTTTTCGATCTCAATAGGTTTTTTGAGCGAAATTCATTCATTCGGGGATGATAACAGCATTAAGATATCTCATAATCGACGACCACCGAGGATGAACATAAAGACCGCATTATTTTAACTACGGGTAAATGGTTATCATGGTTGGCATATAAATTTAATCCGTCTTGGTCTTTAAAGTGTGCAGTGAGTACAATGTCATAGCTTCTCTCAGATTCGAGAAAATCGGTTCCTATTTCTATGGATAGTAATGTTTCAATTTTACCTTCCAGACTCCTTAGGGAATCGACTGCACGTTCCATGTTCTCGGTAGTTTTTTCGGCTAATTTGAACATTACGATATGTTTGATCATTTATTTTCTCCATTGATAATTTAAAATAAAGATATATTAGTATAATAAATTCGGG
>JBLFWU010000099.1:0-6061 GCA_047610985.1 Nitrospinales bacterium
CCTTTTGCTTTTATTGTTTTTCTCGAAGAAAACAATTTTACAACAAAGGGGACGCCGCCTCCTCATTCCTCATACACCAGATATCACCATAACTCAGAACGGGAAACCTCGATCTATACCTATGATATGGATTATTAAAGATATTATTGAGAAAAGAGTAAAAAAGCGTGTAGTCAATTTAACCTTTAATACTCGGCTCAATGGTAAGCGATTGAAAGAGCCGGTTACACAGACGTTAATATCTGAGTATGTGTTTCACGTTAAAGGTAAAAAAGTCTGGAAATTTGATGATGTCTTTAAAGAAGCCAGAATTAAGGCAGGCTTACCGGGGAAGCTTATACATGATTGCAGACGTACCGCATCTAGAAATCTCGTTAGGGCAGGGGTTCCTGAATCAGTTGCAATGCAGATAACCGGACATAAGACGAATAGCCAGTTCAAGCGTTATAATATTGTAGATGAGACTGACAAGGTACAGGCTCTTTTATCTCTTGAGACTCGTTTTAATGCTCTTAAAAAAGCTGATGAAGGGTAGAGTTAAATACAAAACAACTGAAAAACGACTGAAAAACAAAAAAAGCACTTAGAGGAAAAACCCCTAAGTGCTTCTTTAATTTGGTAGCGGGGGCCAGATTTGAACTGACGACCTTTGGGTTATGAGCCCAACGAGCTACCAGGCTGCTCCACCCCGCACCGATATTGTTCTTATTAATGTATGACTAATACTTGGAAAAGGTTGCTTTGTCAAGTCGAGGAAGACTTTGGAATGAAAAGGCCCGAAGTATTAATATTCCACTTATATGCTTATAAAGTCAAGTGGAACCTTACCTAAAAGAGACGGGCTCTGCTTGGGAAGCTTCCCGATGCAGAGCCCGTAAATTTTTTGAACTAGAGATTCGCGTTTTTGCGATCTGGATTACGGAACAGAGAAGTTTCATTACTCAGTTCAGCCACTGCAGGAAATGTTTCTTCCGGATGAATCTTCTTGGCTTTTTCCAGTAGATCTTCTTCTGATTCTTTGTGTTCTTCATTTGGAATACAACAGTCTACCGGGCAAACTTCCTGACAGGCCTCTTCACCATGAAACCCGACACATTCTGTGCAAAGGTCTGCTTCGATTTCGTAAAAATCTTCACCTTCGCTGATTGCCGTGTTAGGACATTCCGGCTCACATACTCCACAGTTAATACATTCGTCAGTGATTAAAGTAGACATCTCATTTTCCTTCTAATTAGTTAGTTAACAAAAAATAATATATAAAATTAAATCTTTAATGTGCTCAATTTATTTGGAAAGCTGCTTTACCTGCCAACCCTCGAAAGGTTCTCCAAATTATAGTCAATCAGAGAGCAAGTCAAGAGAATTTTTGGTATCGGCATTAATTTGAATTCATACAATCTGTTCGACCAAAAACTCATTATATATGAGTGTCTTGGAGAGTAAATTATTATTTTTAAATTTTTCTGCTTAAAAATGATTTTTCACCCTTTCTCGTTCTCCTATTTGATATGATTTGTTCATGGCTATCAAAAAGGTTCTTATCTTTATACCTCTTGCATTGATTCTTTTCCTCATTCAATCTTTTTTCTGGGTGCCAACTTACGACAAACAGGGCACAGGAAACCCTTCAAGACTAGTTAAATATGTTCAAGGCTCCAGTGGTGATGCGCAGATACTCAACCCGATACTCAGTGCCGACACTTCAAGTAGCACCATCAATGATCTGGTTTTTGATGGTCTTATCGATTTAGATAAAGACCTTAAATACCGCCCTCGACTTGCCGAATCGTGGACGCAATATGAAGAAGCCTATCTGACAATTAATACCTCTTGGTTTCTGCCCGGGGGACAGCTAGAAAAAGACGCACTCAATTGGCCCGATATCTTGGCAAAAGCGTTGTCTGAAAATAAACAGTGGCGTAATAATCTGCTCAGTATTGAAGTTGTTGCCGAAGAAACCTTCGAAGGCGAAATTGAAACAATTGGCTACACACTAAAACAACCGGCAAGGCTGAAGTTCACACTCAAAAATATTGATCAGGATTTCTTTGAGCCCATCAGAACGTTTTTGGGAGAAGACTATTTTAAAAGTTTTCCTTATCGACGGTTTATTGAGGCAAAAGATGCTGGCCAGCAAAAAATTCTTGAAAAACAATATGGGAATATCCTGCGCGTAACCGAACACAATCCTGTCATCGTTTTTGACCTCAGAAGAGATGTTGTTTTTCATGATGGCCATCCCTTTGATTCGGGTGATGTGTTGTTCACTTATAACTCGATTGTAAACCCCAAAGGCACGTCCCCGCGAAAATCGGACTACGAACCGGTGAAAATTGCCACCGTATTGGGACCCCATAGAATAAAATTTACCTATAAACGTCTGTTCTCGCCAGCGTTCAATTCTTGGTCCATGGGTATTTTGCCGGAGCATCTGCTAAGCGAAAAAAAACTACAGGAAGAAGCAATGGAAAGAGGGCGCGATTCCGAAAAGTTTATTATGCGCGATAGCAATTTTGGCAGGCATCCGGTTGGCACTGGAGCATTTGAATTTGTAGAATGGAAGTCGGATGAATTCATTCGCTTGAAACGTAACGAAAACTATTGGGAAGGGGCACCCGAGTACGAAGAATATGTTATGCGCATCATTCCCGATGCACTGACACAGGAGTTGGAGTTCTACGCCGGTGCCATCGATAAC
Organism: Nitrospinales bacterium; assembly: GCA_047610985.1. Taxonomy (GTDB): domain Bacteria; phylum Nitrospinota; class Nitrospinia; order Nitrospinales; family VA-1; genus UBA8687. The sequence continues at coordinate 2,699 of JBLFWU010000099.1, forward strand.
TATTCCGTTCAACCACATCAGGTGGCGCGGTTTTCCAAAGAAAATAAGTTTCAGAGTTTTTCCAGTATCGGCTATTTCTATTCGTATATAGGGTACAACATTCGCAATCCACTTTTTGCTGATGCCGAAATACGCACCGCCCTTGGAATGGCCATCGCCATCGACCCTATCATAAAATATGTCTTGTACGGAGAAGGGGAGAGAGTGACCGGACCGTACCCGAAAATTACAGAGTGGTACGATCCTAACGTCAAGCCGCTGCCTTACGATCCTGAAGAGGCTTTGAAAATTTTAAACTCCAAAGGCTGGAAGAAAAACGCTGACGGCTGGTTGGAAAAAGACGGTAAGTTGTTCGAGTTTAATCTTATTAGCAACAGTGGTAATGCCATCCGTAAAAATATACTTACTATTGTGCAGGAGAGTTGGCGCAAGATAGGGGTCAAGTGCAACACACAGTTGTTCGAGTGGGCTGTGTTCCTGAAAGACTTTGTAAATGAACTCAAATACGATGCGCTAGTGTTAGGGTGGAGCATGGGAATCGACCCCGATCTTTACCAGATATGGCATTCCAGTCAGGCCGGGCCCAAGCAATTGAACTTTGTGGGCTATAAAAATGCCGAAGCTGACCGCCTCATCACCCGCATTCGCAAAGAGTATGACAGGTCAAAGCAAGTGAAAATGGCGAAAGAGTTGCATAGAATAATAGCGCGCGATCAGCCCTACACTTTTCTGTATGTGGCGAAGTCAACGCAAGTGCTTGATAAAAAAATAGCGATGGTAGAAAAAGGCGTGGATGGCAAAGAAAAATATGTGAAAATCTATCCCACAAAGGATGGACGCATCCAATACTATTTTAATAAATGGAAGAAGCTAGCTTCTATTCCTGAGTTTGATAACCAACACTAATCTTAAGATAAATACTATGACTCAACCAGATGGTGACATAAAAGTAGTCCGGCAGGGGGCTGAAGAGGGCGATGCAGAATCTCAATTCTGGCTTGCTATCAGTTATCATATGGGCAAAGGCATTGCTAAAGATTGTGAGCAGGCTGTCATTTGGTATAGGAAGGCCGCCGAGCAAAACCACACACCCGCACAATTTAACTTAGCGATGTTGTTTTATTTGGGCGATGACGTGCCAAAAGATTTAAAAGAAACTGCAAAATGGATGACACGTGCAGCAGAACAGGGTGAAGCGGCATCGCAAAATACCCTTGCAGTGTTGTATTACAACGGTGAGGGTGTAGAAAAAAATATGGAGGAAGCCATCAAATGGTGGCGGCAGTCAGCCGAAAACGGCAACTCCAAAGCTCAGGTCAGCCTAGGTGCCATGTATTATGATGGCAAAGGAATCGAGAAAGATATGGCTCAAGCCCTCATGTGGCACTACATCTCTATTGAAAATGGAAGCGATGATGCCAAGCAAAACCGAGACACTCTGGAAAAAGAAGCGACACCGGAACAAATCTCCACAGCAAAAAAATTATCAGATGAATGGATGCAAAAACACTGTTAGCGATAGATAGAAAATGATCGTAGCAAAGAAACAGTCCTGATAAGAAGCTGAGTTGCATATAATCCTATCCTTTCCCCACTTCCAAATCCATAAGCTTAAAACAATTGGCAGTTCGTATTCGTTTGTTAGCTTGCGCTGTAACGAGTCAATGTTATCCTAATGATAATAATATTTTGTAAAATATAGACAAGCCAAATATTTTTGATTAATATATTGTACGATGGATAACTCAATAAATATTAAAGCGAGACTAGAGGAAATTCTGGCTAGGCCGGTTGGGTTGCCCTACGAAATAAAACCTCCAGAAGCCGCTTCTCTTATCCGAGAACGTAAGTTACTTCTCAAAATTGCCATAGTGCTGGAAGAACAGAATCAGTATTTATTAAAAAAAATGGAAACTCTCGAACTTCATAATGAAGAGCCCGTTCTCAGGCCGGTTAAAAAAGATAGCGGTAGTGAAGAAGTGATCGAGAAAAACCAAGCTAATGCAGGAACCTAAGAGTTAACTTTCTGGGAAAGTTTTGTAAGGCTATTTTTGTAGCCCCCTCCTTAGATTTATCTCCTAAAAAAATGCCATTTTACTGATGAAACAAACAAGCACGGGGAATCCAGGGTATGTCCGTTTTGGGCATGTTCGATCCGAGTTTGGCGGGTGCGGGTAGGGTGGCTCTCCCTTATGGGAGATGGTTTCAGTCTATAAAGTTTGTTTTACCCCGCCCACACCCAAGGATACCCAGATGCCCTGGCCCCCAAGCCTGTTTGGTTGAGGGAAGCATAGGCTCAAACCCTTTACCGGTTTCTACTTGATGCTCTACCGGCACTTTACCCCAGGTATCTGAGCGGGGTTGCACCGCTGCCGTCCTCAATACTAATTTAGTTCCTCAACTCCAATTCTGCTACCTCGATAGAGGAGGAAAGAGAAATAAATTTTTGTGGATTGTCTTAGGGGTTATAAATCACCCCAGCCTCTCTTTGAAAAAGAGGGGTTCATTTAAGCCACCCCCTTCGACGAAGAGGATTGGGGGGATTTGCTTAATTTGATCGCTAGAGGGTTATTTTAATAATTTATCAATGCGGGATTTAAAGAAGTTGATGTCTCTTGTGCCGCTGATGAATTCGCCGCTAACTAGATTATCGGTCGTCTTGCCGAGAATGAAGGCAGGAGTGCCGCGTATGCCAGCTATTTGGGCTTCTTTCATATCGTTATCAATATGTTTTTTGTAGCGTTTGGAGTCGAGGCAAGATTGGAAGGGGACTAACTTCAGCCCAATTTTAGTAGCGTGACTTTTAATATCTTCGGCATTCATTTTATTGCCTTCATAAAGGGCATCGTGCATGGGCCAAAACTTGTCTTGCTCTCCTGCACAATGGGCGGCGTTGGCTGCAGGTCGCGCATTTTTATGAAAGGGCAAGGGAAAATCGCGAACGACGAGTCGTAGTTTACCCGTATCGATATATTCTTTTTTCAATTTTTGCATGGCGTTTTTATAAAACTTTTTACAAAACGGGCATTCGTAGTCGGTGAATTCGATTAGGGTGACTGGAGCTTTCAAGTCTCCTAGAATCGGACTGCCCAGAGTTGCCACGTTTTGAGCTGTTGTGGGTCTTCCTTTAGGTTTGGTTTTTGGGGCAAAACCGTTTTGCTTTATCTCGTGAAGCTCTTTTTTTATGGCCTTCAATTCTTCAAGAATTGCCTTGCCTTGCTCTTGGGTAATTCCTTCTGCAAGTAAAGTTGTTGGGAGTAACAGTAGAAAAAAGAAGGCGCTCAATATTTTAATCATATTATTTAAATTTGTAGGGTTCATGGGTATAGTTCGAGTTTAATTCTGATATTCTACCTGCGATTA
>JBLFWU010000100.1:0-6025 GCA_047610985.1 Nitrospinales bacterium
AAAAGCTATAAAACTTGAACCCTTCAATAGCCAAACTCATTATGCAGCTGGCAGAATTCAGTCTGATCTCGGCAATTTTGACCAAGCCCTCGACTCTCTTAACAAAGCTGTAAACCTTGATCCTGAGTTTGGCGATGCTTATTACAGACTGGGAATTGCTTATGACAATCTCAATGAGAGCAGAGACGCGATTTCAAACATCCTAATCGCAGAAATTGTTTATCATAAAAAAAAGGAAATGGATTTGTTCAAAAAAATGGGAGAGAAACTAAAACCTTTATTCGAGAAATATGAGCTAACCCGAAAACACTTCAGCGAACTACAATTGCCCGACACCTTGAAAGGTTACGACTTGCATAAAAAACCGAAAAGGATCAAAACTTCAAAAGAAAAATGAGAATACCCCGCTAGCGTTCAAGAGTAAAAGTAACAGGACCATCATTGATCAACTCCACCTGCATATCTGCTCCAAATTCACCAGTGGCCACCCTGAGTTCCGATTCCAAAATTTGCTGAATAAATTTTTGATAGAATCCCTCGGCAACTTCAGGAGCAGCCGCATTATCGAATCCAGGCCGACGTCCTTTGGTGCAATCCCCCGCTAAGGTAAACTGCGACACAACCAAAACCTCACCGCCAATATCCAAGCACGATAGGTTCATCTTGCCTTTTTCATCGGGAAAAACTCTAAGATTAAGCGTTTTCTCAGCAAGAAACTGAACCTTGTTGTCATCATCATTTTTTTCAGCACCAAAAAGAATGAGGAGTCCTTTGGAAATTGAAGCAATGACTTCACCCTTAACCGTGACCGATGCCCGGGAAACCCTTTGTAATACAATTTTCATCGGCTTTATTTGTTGGGGAAATTCAGGTTTGTAAAAACTGCGCCGCAATCATCAGGTCAACGGGCGCGGAACATTCTATTGTCAGAGCCTCCTGGACCAATAAGAACTTTTACCACAGCAAAGCATTTGGGACACCGACCTTCATAGGCGTTACCCCCCTTATTGATATAAACACGGCGATAGATGTTGCAACACTCAAACATAATGCCTAGAAATTTTTTGTCCTTTTCCATTTCAATCGAATATTTTGAAAACTATTTTTTGTTAAGAGCTTTTCCCGCTCGCACCTTGGCCTCAATAAAAACTTTATGAGGAATTCGCATCGATTTAGTAATCCGCCTAATTTCTTCAGACTCTTCATGGGCAATCTCTCCATCAGCGGCGGCCACCGCAAAAAGGCATTCCATAAAATGCAACCGGTCATTGTAAGAAGTCAACCGATTGATTTCAGTAACCACCTCATGAAAATCAAAACCTTTCTTCCCCTGCTCTTCTACAACCTCGAAAAGCAATGTCAACTCTTTACCCTTAATAGAAAACTGGTCTGCAAGACAAGCTTTCAAAGCTTTCTTTTCTCTAGGGTCGAAGTGATTATCTACATGAGCGATCGAGGACATTAGAGCCCCCACCAGACAGAGGAAATATAGTTTATCTTCAGGGAGCTTTGATGCAAATCCTGAATGTGCACTTTTTAATTCAATTTTCTTCAGCACCCGTCTTTTGAAATATTTTTCCATATCTGGGTTCGGATCACGGGCATGTTCAAATATGGTTTTTTGAAACAAGTTCCGGATTCGCCCAAATGATCTCTTGGTGAAAGAAGTATCTTCAAGCCAACCCGAAAACTGATCGACCAGTTGCTTTTCATCGCCTTTCATCCTTGGATGAACCTGAACCATATTTTCCAAGGCGGCCACGATTTCACTTTTTTCAGTAGATGTAGAAAGTTCGGCAATCATCTGTCGATATAATAGATCTTTTTCCTTTTTTGAAATAGGTGCATTCAGATAAGGTTTCAGCTCGTCCAGTTCGTGCTTATCCAGATCAAATTTCCTGTAAAATGATTTCAGTATATTAAGTTCAGACTGGCTCACTTCACCATCCGCCCAAGCCACAGTCGTTAAAACCTTGAGGAAGGTCAGTTTTTTAAATTTTGACATATGATTTCCTAATGAATGCGTTGGATAAATTAAGAACTTTTAAAAACTAGCTTATTCGAACCTCGACCTAATCAAAACGGTTCAGCCACAACCTACTCGATTTACCAGACCATGCAAACAGGTCGAGAAATTGATCTTGATCAATATCGCCAAACGTCATCTGGTCAAATTGCCTGTAACGCGGTAAACGGTGACGGGTTTCATCTGAAAAATCCCATCTGCCACGTCCCTGCAAATAATAAACCCCATTAGAGGTCAAGATCAAGGCATCCGGGCGGGTATTGCCATTCCCATCCAAAAGATAAACTTTAGTGGCAGGTAAACGAGGCAGAATTTTATGTGAGCGTTTTTTGAAATTTCCGCCGCCCATATTCTCTAAAAAGTAATTGGTCTCCTCTGGATACCCTCTATATATTTTATTAATAGATCGATTGACAACAAGAAGGTCGTTGTCGCCATCCTGGTCAAAATCTGCCCAATCGACATGCATACTGTCATCCAAGATACGCGGCATTCTTGATGAGGTGCGGTCAGAAAATTTACCCACCCCATTATTCAGCAACAACCTGTTTTGCCCTTTGCTATAAACTAGAAAGATATCTACCACACCATCGCCATCGTAATCAGCAAACGAAGCATCTCGAATACCCGAAGGAAGCGAAGGCATTAATAGGGATGTTAAATCTTCAAATCGGCCATCGCCCTTATTGATCAATATCATGGTTTGATGGGATTTTCTTGCCGTTTTTTTTATGCTACTGCCAAAATAAAACAGGTCTTTATCACCATCTCCATCGAGGTCTACAGGAATGACCTTTTCTATACCCGGTGTTAGTGGATAAACACCCTCTTTTTCTTTTGAATAAAAATAACTTTTTTTATTATTAAAAAGAATTCGTGTTTTTGGGTTTTTCCTGCCGCCGAGAATTAAAACCAAATCGTCTCCCCCATCCCTGTTTAAATCTGCGGCAGCAAAAAAATTTATTTCTTCTTTATTATTCTGAGTCCACTGGCCCGCCTGCTTTTTCAAAAACCCCTTTTTACCCTGATTAATTAGAATATAGAGTTCGGATTTAGTTTTGCTTAATACCGCAAGGTCAGACAAGTTGTCTTGATTGGCCCTGAGAAAGCTAGCGTGGGTAATAGAAGGTTTTTCAATTGGGAAAAGGTGTGTGGCACCACGAAATCTCTGGCTTGCCGGATTATCTGCGACATGGGGTTTGGCCCCCCCGCAAGCGGAAAGCAGGAGAAGAATCAACAACCATGAAATCATGGAATCAATCGAACAAAGAGCTGGGTAGATTTTCTTCAGATAATTCGATCTGTAAACCTTCATAAGCAGCTATGCTTTTGGGAAAGAGTTGGCGGGCTTCTGCTTCAATCTTTTGAATAAATTCATCATTATGTGTTGGGTCATGGTGAAACAAAACAAACTTTTCTACATTCGCGGCTTCGGCCACTTTTATACCTTCCTGCATTGTGCTGTGGCCCCAACCTTTTCTGGAGAACTCCCCATTCAAACCATTGTATTCGTCATCCGTATATTGGGAATCGTAAACTAGCATATCCGCATCACGGCAAAGTTCAATCAGGTTTTTATTTGGTTTGTCTTCATAATGCTCGCAATCGGTTGCAAAAACAAGAGATTGGCCTTCATGATCTACTCGGTAAGCATAACACCCATTAGGATGATATAGAGGGGCGAGAGTGACCTTATAGTTTTCACCTTCTATAACTTCACCCGGCTTCACATCATGATAGGAAATTTTAGCACCAAACAAATCTGTTTTCACAGGGAAACAGGGAGGAGCCATTTGCTGCTTGAGCACCTCTTCCACTGTTGTTGGTAAACTGGTTCCGCCAAAGACTCTGAATTCGTTTCCAGGAATAAAAAACGGTGTAAAAAAGGGAAAGCCCTGAATATGATCCCAATGCACATGGCTATATAAAATCGTACCTTTAACAGGCAACTCCTTCATCAAAGCCATCCCCAGATTACGAAACCCAGTACCCGTATCGATGACGATCAATTCTTCTCCACAACGTATTTCTACACAGGTTGTATTGCCGCCTACCTTTACTGTTTCCGGGTTTCCCGAAGGAACACTGCCACGAACACCCCAAAATTTTATATGCACCGTTAATCCTTAAGCAAAAAAGAAAGTCCGCATTATAAACAATCATTTTTTAGGTAACAATACTTTCCCCATTAAAAATAGAGATCTATATAATCTGAAAATCTTTTATGAGTTCAGATTCCTGCTGGGTTAACTTTCCTATTTCCCACTTACCAGGAAATGTTTTTTGAAACCCTTTCAGAAACCATTGATTAACCTCATCATTTTTCAAGTTTCTCTGCAATAACTGTTTTAAGCTTGTGGTATTTGAAATAAGTGAGTCCAATACAGCCTGCTTTTGGGTTTCCGACGAATATTTTAATAAGGTATGGGTTAGGTTTGGGGCCATATCTAAAATTATCGAGCCATGTTGTAAAAATGCAGAACGTAACCGCCGTTGAGCACTGCCTACAAGTTTTTTTCCGCGAACAACGATCTCACAATGATTGGCCATCGAAAAACAAGCCGGGGATCGACCGGATACATCCCTGATATTATTTTTTCCTGCGACGGTTGCCCCCTCAACTCCTCCGATCCTGAGAGATTCTAGAATCGCTTGTGATATTCGCTCAAAAGAACCTCGTAAGCTCCCTGGAAACGCAGGGTGCGGAATGGGAGCAATAACACTATAAGTCATTTCATACTGGTGCAGTAAGGCTCGACCACCGGTGAAGCGACGAACCACAGGTATATTATTTCGCTCACAAGATTCCAGATCAATGTATTGCGATATTTCCTGCGAATAACCAATGGAAAGTGTCGGTCGCTGCCAACCATAAAGTCGCAATGTGGCGGGAACCTTGCCTTCATTACAAGCCATAAGAATCGCCCGGTCTGTTATCATATTGAGAGCTCCATCACCCAGGGAATCTTGAATAATTCTCCAGCTATATTGATCCATTTAAAAACTTTCCTCTAAGGTGTCGAACAGAAAAAATATTTTGACTCGATTGCAATCCTTCTATAAATAATAGGTATGTTAAAAAAAATCCAGCATAAACAAAAATTGATTTTTACTTTGAGCATTCTTCTGGCATTTGCAAAGCCCTCATTTGCCTTTGAGGAGTTTGGCGAAATCCGGAAACAATGCCAATCCACCTGTCATCAAGCCGAGCATATTAAAAAATCCAGACAGGATAAATTATCCAAGCCCGAGTGCCGATCCTGCCATGTTGGGATTAATTATGTGTCCTCTACGACTCGAAAACCGATTCAAAGTGGACTGTTGTTAAAATCCTTGATTCAAACCACTGGGTCCGCAACAAAAAACACAAGGGCCAAACAATCCTCAAGCAGTCCGCTTACAGGAATGGCTCTTGTTCCCAAAGGTGAATTTGTCATGGGTTCTAACGAGCGCTGGGATGATGAAGCACCGGAACATATTTCTTCTACAAATGCTTTTCACATAGACTTGAATGAAGTGACCAACTCCGACTATAAAAAATTTGTAGTTGCCACACAACAGGTGGCTCCCTACCATTGGCCTGAAGGAAATTTTCCGAAGAGTAAAGAGCAACACCCCGTAGTGTATGTGAGTTGGTTCGATGCCTCTAATTACTGCAAATGGGCTGGAAAAAGACTACCAACAGAACAGGAATGGGAAAAAGCCGCACGCGGGCAGGACGGGTTGATTTATCCATGGGGGAACCAATGGTCATTGGATAAATCAAACCACCCATACAAACACTCAACGGGGACCGAGCCCATAAGTTCTTACCCTCAAGGACAAAGCCCTTATGGGTTGAATGACATGTCAGGAAATGTGTGGGAATGGGTGGACAGTTACTACCTTCCACATCCGGGAAACCCGGTCACACGGGCAGAGTATGGCAAAGACAAAAGGGTATTAAAAGGCGGCTCCTGGTTCGACTGCCTTTCATACGGTTGTGGATTGAGCGCTCCT
>JBLFWU010000101.1:0-5938 GCA_047610985.1 Nitrospinales bacterium
ATTTTTAGCCACCTGTGTTCCTGCGCTCCTTTATTTCAGAACCTCTCGTTACGTTGCCATTCCTATATTATTGACACCCATTCTGCTGTCTTTTTATATCGATATTTTTGAAAATAAAAAATGGAATCCTATTCCCTTTACCGTCACATCGATTATTTTTTTTCATACCATGTATGTCGAGTTTGCCGGTCTTATAACAGGAATGTTAATTCATTTATTTATTTACAGAAACGAAGTCAATCCAGATAATCTAAGGAAGATCAAAATTCCTGCTGCGGTTACCGCTCTACTATGTTTGCCCTGGCTATTGTTCCTTCCTGCTCTGTCAAAAAGAATAGCTGAATTTTATACCTCCACCAGTCCATATATAGACACCTCTTCATTAGGATATTTAAAGCATTTTCTCGGCTTCTTGTTCCAAATTAACAACTACATATTCCCTCTTATATTGGTTCCTTTTATATTTTTATTACCTATAAAAAAACTCAGCCGTCCTATCTCGCTTTTGGTCATTTGCATTTTTTTTATTTTGCTAACCGCTTCGCTGCATTCCATTCCACAATTGCAATACATCGCCGCCAGCATTCCAATATTGTTCATCCTGTTAGGATGGATAAATCTACATTTATTTAAGAACTCAATATTTCAGCAAAGTATTTTTGTGGCCTTCCTGATTTTTTCGAACATTGTCCACGTTGCCCCTTTGATTCCGGTTAAGCAATTACTCCAACCTCTTCGACCTGAACCTCAATCCAACCTATACCTTAAAGGCGTTTACCAGGCTTTTATGCGGGAAGTAGAACTCAAGCCCATCTTTTTTCAATACTGGGGAGAGCTTGCCAAACCCTATCGAGGCCCCTTAAATGAAATTGTTGCATTTTTTGAAACGCATGGGGAAAAGGGGGAAACATGCTATATTGACAACGAAATGGAATCTCTGGCTTTTTATACAGGGTTCAAGATGATACATAACAGCGAGCTAACAAATAAAAGTATACCGGATTGGATCGTTTTACGAGGCGACCAATGGGTACTTCATTCAGAGGAAAAAACTAGCCCTTTAAAGGAAAAACTTAGATTCATTCTGAGAAACAATCAATATGAACAATTTGAATTGAATGCCCCGGTAAAAAGAATCAATAATTCCTACGAAATTCAAATACACCTCTTTAAATCACCGATTTCCGCCGATAAAGTCTATATATTCCAACGCTCCGATAAAATTTGAATATCCAGACGAATGATCCTATGAAACTAATCATACAAATTCCCTGTTTAAACGAAGAGCACTCTCTTCCTAAAACCCTGGAAGACCTGCCAAAAATAATTGAGGGAATTGATAGCATTGAAATCCTAGTCATTGACGATGGTAGTACAGACAAGACAGTTGAAGTGGCCAAAAGTCTGGGGGTACATCATGTGCTTAAATTCACCAATAATAAAGGGCTGGCTAAAGCATTCATCTCTGGAATCGATCAATCATTGAAACTGGGTGCGGATATCATTGTCAATACGGATGCCGACAATCAATATTTTGGCGGTGACATAGTCAGGCTGATTCAACCTATCCTAAAAAAGGATGCCGATATCGTTGTCGGAGACCGTCAAGTGGAAACCATCCGCCACTTTTCCCCGGTTAAAATATTTCTGCAAAAATTTGGCAGTTGGGTTGTTCGGCAATTATCAGGCACTGAAATTCCAGATGCGACAAGTGGCTTTCGCGCTTACAGTCGGGATGCGGCTTTGCAACTGAACGTAGTTTCAGACTTTACTTATACTATTGAAACAATAATCAGCGCCGGAAAAAAGAATCTCGCCATTGCGCATGTTCCGGTAAAAACCAATGCAAAATTACGCGAATCCAGACTGTTCCCCAGCATTCGCATTTATTTGCAGCGGTCTCTGGTTACCATGCTCAAAGTTTATTCCATGTACCGCCCTTTAAGACTTTTCACTCTCGCTGGTGGCACCACATTCCTTCTGGGCTTTGTAATTGGCTGTCGATACCTATTTTTCTTTTTCATGGGGCAGACTGAAGGTCATATCCAGTCCCTGATCTTATCTGCCATCCTTCTGATTGTAGGTTTTCAAATTATTATGATGGGAATAGCCGCAGAACTCATCTCGGTGAACAGACAACTTTTGGAAGATATCCAGGTGAGAATCAAAAAAGATGAGCTGGGAGAAAGGAAGTAACCCCATTTATATCAACAAATCCAAAATTGCTTTCAAATGCCAGAACCAAGTAAACCTTTAAATCACTTGCGCGTTTTAGTTTTAGCGACGACCTATCCAAGATGGGAAAAAGATTCTACACCCCATTTCGTATTTGATCTCAACCAGCAGCTCGCACCAAAAGTAGAAACATGGGTGCTGGTACCCCATTTTGAGGGGGCAAAATACTCAGAAGAAATGGATGGTGTTCGAATAACCCGCTTCCCCTATTTTTTCCCTACTCGGTTACAACGTCTTTGCTATGAAGGGGGAATACTGCCTAATCTCAAGTCCAGCTGGCTGGCTCGTTTTCAGTTGCCTTTTTTTCTGGTCTTCCAATTCCTTGCTATATTAAAAGCCGTGCGTAGGCATAAAATCAATTTTATCCATTGCAACTGGCTAATCCCCCAGGGCTTTTTTTCTCTTATCATTCATAAGCTTTATAATATCCCCTATATCTTAACGGCCCTAGGGGGCGATGTTTTTTCATTCCGAAATATACCTGGTTTTCGATTCCTAAAGAGTCTGGTTCTAAAAAACTCCCTGTTATGTACTGCAAATAGCCATGATCTCATACAAAATCTAAAAGTATTATCTCCCTCGACAAAGCTTCAATACATCCCTGTCGGGGTTGATGAATTTTTTTTTAACGAGAAAAAGTTCGACCCTCAACTTAAAATTAAATTAAAAATTGACGGCCCCTTTCTTCTTGCAGTAGGCAGATTTGCAGAAAAAAAAGGTTTTAAATATCTAATTGAAGCGATGCCAGAGGTTCTCAATGAATTTCCAAAAGCCAAACTCGTTTTTATAGGATATGGGCCAAAAGAAACTGAACTTAAAACTCAGGTTAAAAATCTCGGCCTGGAAGAAAGAATATTATTTGTAGGAGGCCAGTCACGATCTGACTTAAGCCGTTATTACGCCACAGCTGATATTTTTATTGGGCCATCGATCGTTGCAGAGGGGGGGGACACCGAAGGTCAGCCTGCGGCTTTCATTGAAGCCATGGCATCAAAAACAGCAATTATTGCATCAGATGTGGGAGGAATTAAAGATATGGTAAAGAATGAAGAAACGGGATTACTGATTCACCAGAAAGATCCAAAGGCGATTACCAAAGCAATAATAACTTTATGCAAAGACAGTGCATTGAAACAACAATTAGAACAAAACGGAAAGGAACACATAATTAAATTTTTTAGATGGCAAGCCGTTGCTGAACAATATATGGGCATTTATGAAGATATTGATAAAAGTCTGGAGCAGTCTTCACCCTCCCTATCTTCACCAAAAGTATCTGCACAGAATTAATACTGTTCTTTTTAAAATGATCATCAGGGAAAAGAGATTTCTTCATGAGCTCTGGATTCATAATATTTTCTAATCACAGGCTCTAAATACTCCGGACCAAATACAACACCACAGCGCCGAGCAATCATATCAATACGCTGCGTATCAATGGGGTAAGTGTCTCCCTTATCCAAAGAGTCAAAAATGGCCTTCTTACCCACAACCTTTTCCATTATAGCCACGACATCACTCATTGAATAATCTGAAAAATTTGCCACATTGACACATTCTCTTCGCACACCTTCTTCTAATGCAAGACCAACAGCAATTCGCGCCACATCATCTACATCGATTATGTTACGCCGGGCATTCCTCCAGATTTGAAACCGTTCACTTCTAATTATCCTGGTAAAAATATAATTCAACAAAGTATGGGGATTTTCTGTTTTTCCAGCAGTCTGAGGCAACCGAAGGATTAGATATCGAGGATGTTCAGTAACCATTTTTTCCATTTTAATCTTATGCTGTACATAAGGAGAATCCAGAGAGCCATTAGCACTGCAAGTGCCAAAGTACAAAAATAAATCTACCAACTTGTGTTGCTCCATTGCGATCATCAGTCGATCCCGTTCACGAGCAAATTCGCGTTGATCGGAACAATTCGAATTTGAAACACCTGCGGCATATACGCAACTTTCTCTAGAGTCTGCAAAAAGGTGAGCAAATGCCCGTGCAAGCAAGCCAGAACCAATAATCATATTTCACACCAAGTATTCTTAACGATTTTCAAAACCAATCTCTGTAAAAAATAGTCAATTAAATCTTTTTAGATATCTCTTTATCCTCAAATCTCTCTCTATCGTTATCGGCAAAAACTCGAACCATCTTTATCCATACGCAGCCTGTATAAAACTCAAGAAAAATCCAGAATTTTCTTTCAATTGAACTAAACGCTAAAAAGTGAGAAAATCGTTTCCGTATCAAATAGCCGCAGTTGCTCTCTCACCTAAAAGCCACAGGTGACCGAAGACAAAGCAATGATGCCCATCAACAACATTTCCCCACACACCTATGTTTTCTGGATGGAATAATATTTTCAAATTAGCAGTCACCGGACTATTAATTTTTCTGCTCGGTTCACAGATCGCCAAGCATCAGAATAGTCTGCTTGCCCTGAAAGAAATATCTACAGGACAGTTTTTTCTTATAGCAGGAATCGTTATCGCCTCACTGTTAATCAACGGATCGAAATTAAAAATTTTAGCGGGTTCGTACAACATCCAGTTGAATCCCCGCGAAATCATTGGCCTTTCTTCGATTACCACCTCTCTAAACAATTTCTTTTTCAAGGCAGGCTCTCTTTTTACCTCAAATTATTTAAAACAACGCCATGAATTCCCCTTCATGTCCTTTGCTGGCACCCAGGGAGCTGACCACTTGATTCTTTTTTTCATCAACGCATTATGCGGCCTGACTGTCTCACTTGCTCTAGTTATTGAGCAAAAGGAAATATTTTTCCCCTTGGTTATTTGTTATTTTTCGGCTGCAATGTTTCTCATACTCGTTTTCTATAAAACTTTCAATTTTCAGCATCGTTCGAACAAGTTTTTAAATGCACTGATCCGGGCTATCAACTCTCTTTACCGGATAATAAAAAATAAAAAGCTGTTTTTCCTTCTTTGTGTTCACAACATACTACTTGTCGGCTTGAGTGCGCTAAGGTTGCTTCTAGTCTGCCAAGCACTAAACATCGAAATCTCATTTGGATATTGTCTGCTCTTCATCACTCTTACCCCCGTTATCTCTGCCATTCCAATTATTCATAGCGATCTAGGAACTCGTGAACTAGCTATCGGAATGTACTCCCAATGGTTGGGCTTGGGTTTTCAGACGGGGATGCTTGCAACCCTCCTCGATCGTTGCTTTATCTTGTTCTGGGCCATCCTTGTTTCCCTATACTATCGCAGCCTATTTTTTAGCACCAGAGCGACTCACACCCTCAAAAACTAATCTACTTTTCATTTAAAATCGAGTCTATCAAATCAAAAATGTCTAATGAAAAGCAATAACTAAAGGCAGTTTCAGTCTCGTTTAATCGCTTCGACATAATAGGCAAAGGGGTATTGCCGTATTCCGTTGTACTCTATTCTATTGATTGAGAAGCGATGTAGAATTTTCCTAAGGGAATGCTCAGTGAATCTCCAAAAATCATATGGCTCGTCATGTAGGGGATAGAACACAGGAACGACTATGACCGCCATCCCATTATTTTTCAGAGCCTCATGAATATTGTCCACAGCCAACTGAAAATTATATACATGCTCCAGAAGGTTCATACACAGAACAATATCAAACTCATCCTTAAATTTCATGGTGGTAGCATCAATGATTCGATGACCATACTCTTCTTTGATGTCTGACTGAATAAATTCAT
>JBLFWU010000102.1:0-5917 GCA_047610985.1 Nitrospinales bacterium
GGATTCCTATGAAGGGGTTGAAGGACTGGAGCATTATTCTCCAGATGGTGTTTACGACATATTTTTTAAAGTAAAAGAAACAAAAGTCCTTCAAAAAATATTTCATTTGTTAGCTGAAAAAGATTTGTCCATTCTACATTCTCTTTTAGAGGCGGTCATCTGGTATCCCTTGACCATTACCGTAGAAAAATCTTACCAGTGGCGGTTGAGTAGAACAGCGGCAAAGGGAATTCCTGACTTCGAAGAAGCTATGGGGGTTTATAGCAGTCTGAATCCAGAGTCCTTAAAGCAAGAGGTGCCGACTTTGGATAGCTTCCCCGGTGGTCGATTCAAATTTTCACCACAATACCCGCTTGCGCAAGCGAGTCCCTCGCTTTTTTTCAGTCAATGTGTGCAAAACTTGGGTCCTGGTGACCGACTGGATACAATTCGTTGGGAACTGGTTTGCCTGGCCAATAAAGTGTTGGTGGCAGATAAATGCGATCCTTCACATCAGGAAACTCGACAAAAGGCAATGCGGAAAGTGCTGGGGTATGTGAATATTGGTTTAGAACTTGGAGCATCAGGCGACCCGCAAAAAGGTCCGGGCCTGTTGCATCAGTTGTGGATGCAGTCCTTATTTCAAGTCGGCTTTGAACAACTCAAACAAATTCGGTCGCAGGCAAGTTTATTCCTGAAAGAAAATGGCGCTTATATCGAAAATCTTATTTCTTCAGGTGATAAAGAAAAAATGGGTGCATTGGTTTTGCCTTTTCCTCAAATAGTGGAAAAAGGGGAAGAGGGCGCACCTGTACTTTGGCGAGACTTGGAGACGCTGGATGACATTCGCATTATTAATAAATTTCTCGAACGATGGGCCTTTTATATCCGACTCTCAAAACAAAGCCTAGGGTTAGATGAAAAAACATTGCAATCTAAGTGGGGTGGATTCGCTTTTCCTGAAACTGGCAAGCTAGAGTTGTTGACACTGGTCACAACGGCATTTGCCAGGCATACATTATTTAAAACTTTGTCATGCGAGCCTCTGCCCGTTTCTGCGGCAAAAAGTTTTCTGGATATCGTTTTTTTACCCGGCATCTTTCGCGATGAAGGCAGGGTATGTGATGAAGACAAACTTTCATCTTTCGAGCAGGCTTTATTAGATGCCCCCATGGCTTGGACGGAGTTAGACAGGGAACTGCTCAGAGAATTGTTAATGCAATGTGTTGCCAATCTGGAAGAACAGTTTGGTCAGCTAGATTTCTCTAAAGCAGTGCAATGGCAATTCACCCAGGGTCTACTACTAGCATAGTGCCAATGATAAGATTTCTTGTTTTTAGGTGAGTTTAGTATCTCGGTAAAAATAAAAGAAGACTGCACGAATAAGCCATTAAGAAGAGGCTCTTTCAATGGCTTCTTTGATAAGCTGGGCTGAGTGCTCCGCATCTTCCCAACTCCCTAGTTCAACCCATTTATCTGGCTCTAAATCTTTGTAATGAGTAAAAAAATGAGAAATCTGCTCCAATAAGATTTCAGGTAAATCAGAATATTGTTTTACTTTTTTATAATAAGGATTTAGGGCATCCACTGGAACAGCTAGAATTTTTTCATCCGCCCCTTTTTCATCCTTCATTTTTAGAACCCCGACAGGTCGGGATCGCACAATACTACCGGACAAAAACTCAACAGGGGAGGCCACTAGAATATCAATGGGATCACCATCTTCAGAAAGCGTATGTGGTACAAACCCATAATTACAGGGATAGCGCATTGAGGTATGCATAACCCGGTCTACAAACAGTGCGCCGGACTTTTTATCCATTTCGTATTTCACTGGCTCCCGACCAAAGGGTACTTCGATGATAACGTTAATGTCCCAAGGGGGTGCTTCGCCTATCGATATCGCATCTATAATCATGTCATTCACTTATTTTGTAAGGTGGAAATTCACCCACTCCTATGAGAGGAAGTAGGTCAATACTTGTCAAACTGACAATTTGAATTAATTTTTTTACTGAGTTTGCTAATTTTTTCTCTACCGTTAGGGAGTGCCGAGGGCCGGAATCGGACGGGCACGTGGTTTCTATCGCGGGATTTTAATTAATTTAGGAGCTAAATCCAAATAAACCTACATTCCTTCGAAAATGTTTATTCTAATTCAAATTCCCCCTTCTTCCGAGTTATTCAAACTCCCCAAAGCTCCCTCTGCTGATATATGGAGCAAGACTGTAAAGGAGTCACGCAAAAATTAGATACCGCTTGCAAATGTTAAATCATTATAAACTAATTAGGGTTTCAGAGGCTACAGTTTGTAACTTGTGGAGCTTAACTTCTTTTTCTTCGTCAAAAACTTCCTGACTGAGTAGTTCCAATATTAAAACTTTTCCAGTTGGAAATCAGATGGTCAGTGTTCTAGTTTATTTGTATTTGGATAGCGGCGATAGGCGCTCTGCAGGCGAAGTCTTTCCAGACGATAATTTGTGCCTGCTTTCTGAACCAAAACTTTAAGCGGCCCAGCTGCTACCTAAACTGTACTGATTCAATTACACATTTCTCTATTCAAAATAAAAAGGAGCTACAGCAGCCATGCCGTAACTCCTTACTTTATTTAATGCCGAGGACCGGAATCGAACCGGTACGAGGTTACCCTCGAGGGATTTTAAGTCCCTTGCGTCTACCAATTCCGCCACCCCGGCTTGGTCTTGTATATTGAAGTGATCTTGACTTAAAATGAAAGCCATCAGAATCTGGGGAATGTTAACAGTTTCTTTCTTAAATTCCAAGCTATGCTTGTATACCTTTTTTAGGATTAAATACCCGAATGCGTGACCCGAAACGTATTTTAAAAAAACTAATAGGACCGGATACCGATATCGCACCTTTCGATGCCACTGGCGAACCTTTGCAACAAGCGGTTGAAACGTTTCGGGATGTGGGCCAATGTCGCAAGATACGCGATTTCGTAAAAACCAATTTTGGTATCGACTTTGCCCTTTCTCCAGAAAATTTTTATCAGCTTTTGGAAATAGGGGCGATCAATTATATCGAAACCACGCAAAGGAATCTGGAAGTTGAAACCATTTCTCTGAAAGATACCCGGCGAAGGGATGAGCCCGTTAGCATAGGCAATCTGAACTCGGTTTTGCGAGAACTGTATAAAGATCTGCAATTATTACACGAGAGGGTCACTAAAGATTTCCCCGATGCTCTTTTGATCCGCGATATGCGCCCGGAACTGATTGACCGTTGTCTCGATTTCGCAGACAGACTGGAAAGCCTGCATGGAAAATGGTCGCTTTTTACAGGGGGCAAGGTGAGTGATATTGAAAAAGAATTCGCGACTCTGTTTCCTAACTCTACCAAAGCACAACCTCTCCAAAGTAAATTTCTTCTGATCCGTCACGAGATGGAACTTTACCAAAGTGTTTTACGGACAGAAAAAAAATGGCAGGCTCTTGAACTTGACCTTTTTGCTATTCTCAGGGGAAATGAAACGAAAGACTTGCGACTGCTACTGCAAAACGCACAAGAGATGGGGAACCGTCTTTGGCAAATTATCTATCAAAGCTCTGAAGTGAAAAAATGCGTGGAGTTGCTGGGAATCGATTTTACAAATATCCACCCCCTGTTCGACAATCAAACCATCCCATTAAATACAAACGCCCTCTAGCGAGGGTTATTTGACTTGGAAGCCTTCGACTTTGTCCAGCAGCAGATGTTTGACAGAGGACATTTTTTGCGCTTCTTTAAGGGCCTCTTTGCCTTCTTCTTTAATGCGATTGAGGCGAAGGTCGAGCCGCACTAGGTTGGTGAAAAGTGGCAAAAACTTGGCTAAAGTGAGCGCGCCTTCATCGGTTATCTCGTTATCCGTGATCACCAGGTTCTGTAAGCTCAACAGGTTATCTGAGACGGCAATATATTTGAGGCCTTCATTCCCGATCTTGTTGTAAAACAGATTGAGGGAAGTCAGGTTGACCAGCACTTCAGACTGTGCCAGCCATCTAGCACCTTTAGCGCCGCAAAGGTTGGTGCCAAATGCCAGAGTTGTCAAAGGTCGTAGCGATTCCATCTGCGAGATATCTTTTGCCCCGTACTCCTTCAAGTAAGTTGCTGTAAGATCAAGGGTTTTGCCATCTTTACTCAGATTCATGCTGACGATGGACTCCGTCTCCGATATCGCACGATCTTGCCCTACTGCTGTTTTATTGCCACTGTAATCCATTTTCCTTTTTCTCCAAGCATTCAAAGGTCTACCTGTATAGGCAGGCCTGATTTCTTAATTTATCAATACACGTTTCCAGGTAGGTCTGATTATACACCGCTTCCTCTAAATCCCTCAAGGTTATTCCGCCCCCTAACGGGGGGGTAGCAATGCGGGTTCATCGGAGTGAGAAGTAAGGTTGGTGACCTATCGTTCAAGGGGTAAATATATTTATACGCATTTTGGGTGTCGACCCATTCTCTCCGGGCAAGGCCCGGGGGGGGTTGGTTTTTCTCGAAAAATATTCTAATATAAGGCATCACTTATTTCCATGGAGCGGCTCAATGGCTGGATTATATAGAACAGAAACCGAGATGAGTCTGGGCAATAATGTCATCGTTACGCAAATGACGCAGGCCATCAACTGGGCACGAAAATATTCCTTTTTTATCTATCCCTTCATCACCGCTTGTTGCGGTATGGAGTTTATGTCCGTAGCTGGTCCAAGATATGATCTGGATCGTATGGGTGCGGCATTTCCCCGTTTCTCACCCCGGCAGGCTGACCTGCTCATGGTTGTGGGAACTATCAGTCACAAACAGGCACCGATTCTGGTTAAAGTTTTTAATCAGATGACGGAGCCGAAATGGGTTGTGGCTTATGGGGTATGTACTGTCTCCGGCGGATTCTACGATAACTACTCAACCGTAATGGGAATTGATACCTTGATCCCGGTGGATGTTTATATCCCGGGTTGTCCGCCACGACCGGAAATGGTCATAGACGCGCTGATGAAACTTCAAGATAAAGTTCAAGCAGAAACTCTCGAAGACCATGTCAAAGGCCCGGCACTTGTAACACATCCCAGCAAACTCTAACCGGGCCACGCCCGGTGGAGATAGGTCGGTGCCCGTCAAGCAAGCTGAGCTTATTGGCTTTTTATTATTGGTTCGCTGGTATATTTTCAATGCGCAGTGTCTTGCCAAGCAGGTATATACCCAAGAAGCTTACAGTATTTTTTAGCTTCTAGAATCTCCCCATAAAATTTCTTATTCATATGCCCAACTATTCGGAAATCGCAGCTGAGCTCTGACCTGTTGGTTCTACGCCGAGTAGTTTTTCTGCGCCTTGGCGTTCGATCTCGGTGAAGTTTTTTGATTTCATCATGCGAGTTATCTGAACCCGTTTTTCTTCGATAAACTTATTTAGATCTTCCTCATTCGAAACTTTTAAACGAATCTCTCCATCCGCTCCCACATATCGATCTTTTAAAAAATGAAAATAGATGCCAAGCCGCTTTTTGGGATCTTTGATTTGCATCTTATAAGTGAGAATCATCAATGCTTCCCGCTTACGGTCAATTCTGTATCCTAAACGGGTGTTATCTAGCTTGTCAAATTGCTGCCCCAGAATAGAGAAGGCTTCTTTGTTATCCGATTCCATTATTTTTGGGAGAGGTAATAATTTTGCCGCCGCGATATCGAGCAGCAAAGAGAGTGCCCGAGTTTGTTCACCCAGATAAGCCGATTTGACCGGGAATTTGCGGTTCAGTCGCCCCATCTCCTTTAAAACCGGCTCCATTTGTTTAATAGCCTGTGAGAGTTTTGTCAGACTCTCCTCATCAAAAGGCATCAAAAACCACTGCACTTCTCTCGGTACACTTAAATCTTCATTTATTTGTCGGGCAAAAAAACGATCCAGCATTTCCGGGAATTCAGGCAGGAAAAAAGCCGTGAC
>JBLFWU010000103.1:0-5874 GCA_047610985.1 Nitrospinales bacterium
GAAGTTACCCTCTTTATCCGTATCTTCCTGCATCAATACGGCATTGGCCCCTTCTGGGATGGGCGCACCGGTCATGATGCGCATGGCTTGGCCTGGTTTTAATATGCCTTTCGCGGTATAACCGGCGGCAATTTCTTCGACCACTTCGAGTTTGACAGGAGAATCAGGAGTGGCGGTAGCAATGTCTTCTGCGATCAATGCGTAGCCATCCATCGCTGAGTTGTCAAGAGGAGGATTGTTTAATCCGGCAACGATATCTTCTGCAAGTACCCTTCCCAATGCTTGACCCAGGGAAACTTTTTCAACACCTTTAAAATGAATTTTTTCGAGAATTTTTTTCAGTGCTTCCTCGACGGGAATTTGACTCATGATGGTTCCTTCGGTTGATACACGATTATTCTTTTGTTCCTCTTCTCATAATCTTCTGCTGTGTTGATGTTCATAAACTTTGACCGGTCCGCTTCGTCGATCTTTAATTTTTTAAATGGGAGTGCCTCAATAATCCTGGACATGGAAAGCTCTCGTCTTGACATGGCTTCAAAAAGAGGAACGATGAATTTTGGTTCGTAAATGGCGCACATGGGTTCATAACCGAAACGGCCTTTTTGAACATAGCAGGTACCATATTTTAAGGGGTCTCGCTTTTGTAATATTGTCTCAAAATCTTCTTCTTTTAAAAAGGGCATATCGCATGCGGTTATCATCCACGCCTTATCTGGGAATCGACCCATCAAAGTCGCCAGTCCTCCTACAGGTCCCAGTTGGATGTGTTCGTCATTGATCCGCTCGACATTATTGATTTTTGGCAAAGAACTCATATCTAGATCGGCCCGCGAGGAAAGGAATACTTTATTGCTAAATTTGCTCACCAGTTTGACGGCCTTCTCTGTTCCCGATATGCCATCGTAGTTTAGCGAAAACTTTGGTTTTCCCATTCGCGTGCTTTCACCTCCTACAAAAACAGCTCCAAAAAGTTCGCTGGCACATCTTTTGAAGTGACCATTGACAAAGTCAAAGATTTTTTCTATCTCGTCTCGATGGAATAGAGGAATGCCCTGCTCAACAAACTGTTCCAGTGGTCCCGTCCCTTGATGCACAATGGCACAAATTCCCTTGCTGTCAGGGGGAATCGGCAGTTTGCCTGCGTCATCAAGAAACACAATTTTGTTGAATGGAGACTGCTTGTATCCTTCTATTAAGATACAGTCACAGCGTTCTAATGCATGCGTGATCGTGAGTTGCTTGAAATCATTATCTGCCAGCACTCCAAAGTGGCTTGGGTCATTGATCGCCACAATCCCGGCGCCAGCTTCACGAACACGCGCGGTGTCTTTCCCGGTTTTGTCCATCTCAAAGCGGTGCGAATCGTGTTTGTAATAACCCACACGGATATCTTCTTTAAAAAACCGCTTGACCAAGCGTTCAAGCAATGTGGTTTTGCCGACACCCGAAAAACCTGCAAAGCAAAGAAATGGTGTTTTGAATTGTTCCCAATAAACATCCATAGAAAGTGCGTAAGCCTGTATAATGAAGGCCGAACAGGGCAGGTCGCATGTTCGGCGGTTAAGTCATTTAAAATGAGTGTATTACGCTATTATTTCGCAGCCATCTTATGCTGTCAACCCTTTTCCTTTCCATAGAGGAATGAATCGAGTGACCCAAATACAAAGATTTAAAAACTTTCTGATGGCAGGCACTATCGTCGCGTTTTCATTTAATGGCCCTGCTTTTTCCGAAGAGGTAAACATGGTTGAGGCGCCCAACGTACCGCCTCATACCTCACGGATAATGCCTGAAACAGTAGTGGTGAAATTTGAGGCGAAGGAGTTTGTCGGTCCTTTGGACGGCAAAAACTATAAGTTCTGGAGTTTTAACGGAACCGTTCCGGGGCCTATGATCCGCGTGCGCCTTGGCGATACGGTGGAATTTCATCTTTCCAACGATAGTACCAATCAGTTTCCGCATAATATTGATCTTCATGCCGTCAACGGACCGGGAGGAGGGGCGGCAGTCACTCTGGTTGCCCCGGGTGAGAAGAAAGTGTTTCAATTTAAAACCCTGCATCCAGGACTCTTTGTTTATCATTGCGCTTCGCCTGTACCCAGCATTCCGGCGCATATCGCCAACGGTATGTATGGACTGATTCTAGTTGAGCCGAAACATGGGTTGTCGCGCGTGGACCACGAGTTTTATGTTTTTCAGAGTGAATTTTTCACGCAGCCTTCAGAAGATGAGGAGGTGCTGGAATTTTCGCTGGAAAAAGGCATGGCAGAACAAGCGGATTATGTCGTGTTTAATGGCAATTCAGGTGCATTGATGGGAAACAACGCCTTGGAGGCGGAGGTAGGAGATAAAATACGAATCTATTTTGGCAATATCGGGCCCAACGGTGCCTCTTCTTTTCATGTGATTGGTGAAGTCTTTGACGAGGTGTATGTGGAGGGTGCGTTGAACGGGATCACTAATAAAAACGTGCAAACCACACTGGTTCCCTCAGCTGGCACCGCTATTGTTGAGTTCAAGGTCGACATCCCGGGAGATTATTTGCTGGTCGATCACAGTATATTCAGAATCAATAAAGGTGCGGTGGGTATGCTTACTGTCACTGGCGAAGAAAACCCGGAAATATTTCGAGTCCTCGATTAAAACTCCTCTTATTTAAAGATCAAAATGAGGTTCCCTATTCTAGTGGTTAGGACAATAGCTCTCACATTAGTGACAGGATCTCAATTTCCGGCTAGGCTAATTCATTTGCTTTTTACAAAACAATTTAGGCTTTTTTATTTTTAGAAAATGTTAATCGACGATTCATGACTTTTTTAAATTCAAAATTTTTATTATTGCTGGTGGGGTTGTTTTTATTGACTGTGCTTGTATTTCGAGGTGTTCTCGATAACGGGTTTGTTCTGAATTGGGACGATTTAGAATACGTTACTGAAAACCCTATGGTGCAGAAATGGCCTAACTTTTATGAGATGACCACTTCGTTTTACGCTGCAAACTGGCATCCAATAACCTGGTTTTCACATGCATTGGATTATCAATTATATGGCTTGAATCCTTGGGGTCATCATGTAACAAATTTGTTCTTGCATGGATTAAATACCTGTTTGGTATTTGTGCTATTTATCTTATTGGTAGGCAGGGGAAGGGAAGGTTCCGATTATGGTGTGTATATAGGGGGCATCTTTACAGCTCTTCTATTTGGTTTGCATCCTTTACGTGTTGAATCCGTAGCTTGGGTTTCTGAACGTAAGGATTTGCTTTGTGGCTTCTTTTTCTTTTCAACCATTGCAGCCTATTGTTTTTATGTGCGCGAGAAAAAACGTTTGGGATATAGCCTTCTGATTTTTTTCTTTGCATTGGCAATGATGTCCAAGCCTATGGCTGTAACATTACCTATTGTCCTTTTGCTTTTAGATGTTTTTCCTTTGGAACGTTTACGTTTGATAAAAGACCTTCCCCCTCTTTTTGTAGAAAAAATCCCGCTTTTTGTTTTGAGCCTGTTTGGTGGGATACTGACCCTATTGGCTCAGAGTACTACCGGTGCAGTCAGGACATTACAAGAAACCTCTCTTGCTGACCGGATCATAAATTCTTTTCAAACCCTCTGGGCATATGTAGAAAAAACATTTTGGCCCCAGGACCTATTACCGTTTTATCCGTTTTTTGAAAACCCTTCCCTGTTCAGCATGAAATTTTTACTGGGATTGATTTTATTTCTTGCGATAACTCTACTTAGTTTTTACCAATGGAGGAAGGGCAACCCTGCATGGCTTGTAGCATGGCTATTTTACCTGATCACACTGGCACCGGTTATTGGCATCATCAAAGTGGGAGCACAGGCAATGGCAGACCGTTACACTTACATCCCTACTCTAAGTCTTGCTTTTTTATTTGGAGCAGGGTTAATGAACTTGTGGCAACATAATAAGTTTCGATCAGGAATAATTCTGGTAACCGTTATCATGGTTTTTGCCTTAAGTAACCTATCTGCTAAACAGATCAAAATTTGGCACGATGGAGAGTCTCTGTGGATACCTGTAACTGAAAAGTTTCCTGAGCAAGTCTACCATGCTCATGCGAACCTTGCTTCATTCCATTTTCAAGAAGGTCAGCTTAAAAAGGCTGAGGATCAATTGAAAATAGCAATGACGATTCAACCTAATCAGGTCGACACGATTTTTTATCTGGGAATGGTTTATACAGATCAAGGTCGGTATGCTGAAGCTAAGAAATTATTGGAAAAAGCCTTATTGCTGAATGCTAAAGATGAAAGAGTGCTTTATCGGTTAGGTGTATTGTATGAAAAATTAGGTCAAGAGAATCTTGCGCAAAATGAATACCACAAGGCCTTAGTCTTAAAACCTGAGTTAGAGGCGGTGCGGCTTCGACTCGGTCAGCTTTATTCGAAAACAGGACGATTCAAAGAGGCAGAAGAACAATTTAATAAAGTTCTGGAACTCAATGCAGAATCTGAAGAAGGGCGGAATAGTTTAGGAGTACTGTATTATCAAACTGGTAGGTTTGGGCAAGCTGAAGCGGTATATTTGAGGGTTATAAAAACCTGGCCTCGCAAAGTGCGAGCCTACAACAACTTGGGTATTCTCTATTACGAAACGAAAAAGTTTGAGGATGCGGAAATCATTTACCAAAAGGTTTTAGAGCTAGATCCAAACTATATTGAAGCAATAAATAATTTCGGGATTCTAAATCTGGCGATGAATAAAAAAAAGGAAGCCCTAAGGTTATTGCAGTCTTCAAAATCCATGGACCCTAACCGTGTTGATACACTTTACTACCTGGGTATGGTTTATATGGCTGAAAGAAACTGGCTATCCGCCCAGACAGAATTCAGAGCAGCGTTGTCTTTGAATTCAGATAATGCAGATATATACGACAAGCTGGGTATTGTATTCGCTAAAGAAGGAAAGTGGGGGGAGTCAAGGGAAGCTTTTCAATCGGCACTTCGGCTAGACCCTTCGCATTTTTCCGCCAAGGGAAATCTTCAACGGTTGGAGAATAAAATAACAGCAAACAGTCAATAAAAGGTTAATTAGTTCATTGAAATGGACTGAACATCGGGGTTGGGTCAAGAAAACCAAGAGAAATTTCGAGTTCTCGATTAATGCTTTTGTTATTTAAGGGTTAAATAGAACTTAGTGACACTTTAATATCTTTTTCGACGCTCGGGTTCGCCGACTGATTGCCGAAACGAACTTTTTCGTAATAGTCGATCACACGCTCGACCTGTTTGAACTTTTGCTCAGGAATGCCAGAGTGCAATAGTTCCCGCGCAGTCCAATTGGGTTTTATTTTGATGCCGCTCTTTGCAAGGCGCTTTTGCAATTCTTCATACAGTAAAACCGCTTGCGACGATTGCGGTGAAAACCCGCGTTTTCGCAAAAGAAGAATACAGCCAACTATTACCAGCAGGATCAAAAGAGTCCATCTTTGATTCGATATCCACATATCTTTCCATTCCAATGAAGTCAGGTTTTTCAGCGAGTCCATCGCATCGCGTCCACCGGAACGGAAAAACCGGACCATGTCGGCTTGATCGTTGACGGAATAACGGATGATATAACGCTGCCAGTTCATCCGCAAGAGGTCGAGGGTTCGTGCCAGGGGGTTGAGCTGTGGAGCCAAGGCTTGAGTAGGGTCAGGTGGGGTGGGGTCAAACACCGCCCAGCCCACTCCGGGCAAATAAGCTTCGACCCAGGAGTGGGCATGGCTTTGGCGGACTATAAGGTAATTCCCCCATTCATGCCATTCGGCACCCACAAAACCATTGACCAGTCTGGCGGGCACACCGGTTGCCCGAAGTAGAATGACCATAGCAGAAGCAAAATATTCGCAGTGCCCTTCTTTTCT
>JBLFWU010000104.1:0-5863 GCA_047610985.1 Nitrospinales bacterium
TGTGCTGGACCTTATCAACGCCCACCATGACCGAAGCGGCCATGCATCGCTGTCCTGCGCAACCCGACATGGAGGCAACTACATTTGAAGCGGTCATATCTAAATGTGCATCTGGCAACACGATGAGGTGATTTTTTGCTCCGCCTAAAGCAACGCATCGCTTCAGGTTTGAAGTTGCGCGTTTGTATACAATTTTGGCCACATTCGTAGATCCGACAAACGAAACAGCTTCGATTCCAGGATGATCGCAAATTGATTCTACAACTTCTTTTCCGCCGTTGACAACATTAAAAACACCATCAGGAAGTCCAGCTTCTTTTAACAATTCAGCGATACGCACCACGCTTAATGGAACAAGTTCCGATGGTTTCATAACCATTGTATTTCCTAGCATCAATGCGTTTGGCATCGTCCAGTGAGGAACCATAATTGGAAAATTGAAAGGTGCGATTGACGCGACAACTCCAATCGGTCGACGCTCGGTACGACATTCCACACCGGAGCTTACTTCTTGAACTTCATTATTTACAATTTGGGGTAGCGAAACTGCAAATTCACATAATTCCATGCTTTTTTCAACTTCAGCTTTAGATTCGCCATAGGTTTTTCCGTTTTCAAGAACGTTGAGTTGGGTTAACTCATGCATATGGGTTTCAAGCAAAGACCTATATTTAAAAAATATTTGGGAGCGCTCTTTCATGGTTGTAGCTGACCAGGTTTTATACGCTTTGGATGCTGCTTGAACAGCTTGATCTACATCAGCGTAAGTTGAAAGTGGAATCGTTGAAACAATCGCACCGTCAATTGGACTCTCCACGTTCAACTGCTTTTGTCCATTTCGCACAAATTTTCCGTTGATGAAGTTTTTCACCTCATTCAGTTTCTCTTTGGTCTCCATTGTAAGTCATTTAATTTTTGGCAACAAGTTTGATCGTTAATTGCGCTGTAATACTCCGTAATATATATAAAACGAAACGATTTCTAGCGGAAAGTGTGTGGGAGCAGAGCTTGTCAGCAGCCAAAGATTAAATCCCAAAAAATAAGATGAACTCTGACTTGATTTTGGTCCAACAGAAAATTTCGTGCTTTGAAATCGTCTAGTTGTTATATACTAAACGTTGGGCGCAGTAAAAAAAAGCGAGAATGAAATTGGAAATTTCCAAAATAGTACGTTAGATGACGTTAAATTAGACAACTCTTTAAGTCCGACTGATAACAAATCAGTTCTTGGAGTAATATTATCATGGTAAGTGGAGTCTAGAACCCACTAAAAAAAACGGGGCGAAACTGAAAAGCCGTAAGAGTCAGAATAATAAAAGGAATACAGATGAAAAAAGGAATGATTAAATTAAGTGTGATGTACCCAAATGGAGAGGGTAAAACTTTTGACATGGACTATTATTGCAACGAACACATACCAATGGTGGCAGGTTTGTTAGGAGATGCTGTGAAAGGCGCAACCGTTGAATCAGGATTAGGTAGCGCAGCACCAGGATCGACAGCTCCTTATGCGGCTATGGGTAATATGTATTTTGAATCTATGGAATCCTTTCAAAACTCCTTTGGGCCAAATGCAGAAGCTATTATGGCTGATGCTCCTAATTACACTAACGGTGAACCTATTGTACAAATTAGCGAAGTCATCATTTAGAAATGCTTATAATCGAGTATGCGGCCTTATCAGTAAATACTGACAGGGTGCGCCTCTCACACCACCGTA
Organism: Nitrospinales bacterium; assembly: GCA_047610985.1. Lineage (GTDB taxonomy): Bacteria > Nitrospinota > Nitrospinia > Nitrospinales > VA-1 > UBA8687. The sequence continues at coordinate 1,721 of JBLFWU010000104.1, forward strand.
CGTGCGTTGTCGTATACGGCGGTTCACTGAGCATGGCAGATCTGATTATAGTATCCATGGAAAGACAGAAGTCCTCTCTGTTTTAGTCTTGCCACGGTAATCGTAGTTCGCAATATCCGGCTACATGCGCTCACGGCAGTCCAATACGGGTGCTACTCCATGCATAAGCCTGACCCTCGGAAATCCCCAACCGTATGGGGTTGATAGTGTCCGGATTTTATTAAGCCCTTCCCCTTTTCCAGGTGCTTCGACATGTGAGACTCCAACTCCTCGGTACCGATTCCATCAATTTCGCCTGCTCCTTTATTCTGGTTTGCGCGTAAAGTTGCCCGCCTGATGTTGTCCATACTGATCTACGCATCCCGTTTACTTCAGATGTCGGGTCACCCGACCACTCTTGCGGCAGGCTTTGCTTTGGGTCGTTACTCCCACGCATAAGGGACTTACACCCTTTGGGACATTCTTCTCAGAGAAGGATATTTACCATTCAAGGCACGCACAATGTGTACGGTGCACAGCACCCTGCGCGACGCTACGACACCTTACACTAACCGTTGGCAACGATATCAAAAACCGCAGAATCCTAAAACAAGTTCTCGGGAATTCAATCCAACATTCCAACCAAATGTTTTATAGAGCCCAAATAGTTTATTCTACCTCTATTAATCTTCGATTGCTGACTCATTCCTATTAAAAAGGTTAACGTCATTGCTGAAATGGATTCGGCTTTTTTCGGTTTAATTTTCCCTCCCTTCAGATAAGCAACCAGTATCTGTTCAACATTATTATAATGTTCCACAAGTTTTTCCAATAAGACTTCGCTTTCTCCATGAATTTCGGAACAACTGTTGGCCATAAAACACCCCTTGTGCTCGCTATCACTAAGGAGATGTTCCAAGTTATATTCCAATAGTTTTTTCAATCCTATTTTCACATTTGGTTCCGAGCTTAATAGTTGTTGTAGAAGTGACACATTTGTATTCCTGTACACATCAAAACAGGCGTAAAATAAATATTGTTTGCTATTAAATGTCGCATAAAAACTACCTTTTCCTATCCCTAGATGTCCGGTTAAATCACTTAAGGATGTAGCAGCATAGCCCTTTTCGCAGAATAGTTTCGTCGCTTTTTTTAAAGCTTCCTCCTCGTCAAATAATTTCACTCTTGGCATCGGTGATTTTCCTCAAAAGTAAGAAATAATTGATTATTTGTACCGATTGGTAAATTATTCATTAAATTCGCGCATATTAGCACAAACATAAAACAAAATGAATAAAAGCATTCTAATAACAGGAGCAAATGGTGGGCTTGGAAAGGATACCGCTCGACAATTGGGTTTGATAAAGGAAACGGAAAAAATTTATCTCGCTTGTCGTAATGAGACAAAAGCAAAAGCCGCCAAAGCAGATTTGGAAAAAACGACAGGGCGTTCCATTTTTGAGATAATCATAATGGATGTCTCCGATCCCGATTCGGTGAGATCAGCTGTTGCTGAACTAAAAGAGCCAATAGACGCATTAATCATGAATGCTGGAGGAATGGGTGGAACTAGTCCTATGGATGTAACTTCGGATGGTGTTACATCTTTGTTTGCTGCTAACCTACTTGGTCATGTGGTTCTAATGGATGAACTTCTCAAGGAAAAGAAACTCAGTAAAGTTGCTTTATATGCCGGTTCTGAGGGAGCCAGAGGAGTTGAGGATATGGGAATGAATCGACCCGCCTTGAAAACCTCTTCGGAAGATGAGTTTGCTAAAGTAATTGACGGAACTTTCTTTGATGAACGTACAGATCCAATGGAAGCTTATGGTTATATAAAATATATAGCTGCATTATGGATGTCATCAGAAGCTCGTAAGAACCCAAACCTTCGACTTATTACTGTAAGCCCAGGATTTACAAGTGGAACTGCTGTCATGAATGATCTTCCCTTTGCAAAAAGGATAATGTTTAAATACATTATGTTGCCAATTGTGGCGCCTCTCAAAGGTATAGTGCATAAATTAGAGAAAGGTGCAAAACGATTTGTAGATGGAATTGGTGACGACTCTTTCGAAAGTGGTGTGTTCTATGCTAGTAAACCTAAGCGTCTTACAGGACAGGTAGTTGATCAAAGTACTATTTTCCCTGATTTGAATAATTCTTCTTATCAGGAGAATGCAAATGGTGCAATTCATAGATTCATCAAATAGATTAATTGTTGCCAATCGAATAGACGCCCCTGTCAGTAAATACTGACAGGGTGTGCCTCTCGCTCCACGTACGTATGTTCTCGCATACGGCAGCTTCACTGATCTGGCGGATCTGATTATAGTATTCATAGAAAGACAGAAGTCCTCTCTGTTTTAGTCTTGCCACAGGAATCGTAGTTGGCAATATCGAGCTACATGCCGCGACTAGCCACTGATACGGCTGCTACTCTATCCATTTGCCTGGCCTTCGGAAATCCCAGACCGTATGGGGTTCTTCCTCTTTCGAATGGGCTTTTTCCAGTGGTGCCGAATACAATACCGCTAGCGGTTTCTAATCAAGTGGTCGATTGGTTCCAGCCTGCTCCCTATTCCACCTAGCTTGAAGTAGTTCGTCCAGCCTCTTACCAAACGAGTATACCATTCCGTCCGTTCATCGAACGACATGGGCGTGGTTTTTACAGTAATAAACTTGATTTTCTGCTTCATCCTTTCAGGCTTGTCTTGGTGATGTTGGGTGCAAACTCGCCCGTTGTTCGCAAAGAACTATATTTACCAGGCAAGGCGTGCAAGATGTAAAGTGCATACCTACCCTGTGGGATGCTGCTGCGGCGCATAGTGGAATTTGGCTGTAATTAAAAAAATGCTATTAAATCGGAATACGCTTAATTTGTATGGAGAAAAACTCTTTGAACGGGCGAGGGTAACCCCTCCATTCAAAGGACCCAATCACTTAAGTAATGAGGCCTGCTTACTTTTCTTTTCGGAGGGTGGAACTAATCATTATTCACAATCGGAAAGTCTCGCTGTAGCTACTGGTGATGGTATTTTAATGAAATGTGGTAATTTTTTCTTCGATTTGATTCCTGATGAAGAAAGTGGAAATACCGAGATGATGGCGGTCCATTTTTTCCCAAAGGTTCTCAAGCAAATATTTGAAAATAGCCCTCCTAAGTTCTTAACTGAACCTGTCAGTTCAGTTTCAAATGAATACATGACACCCATAAACGGTAATGAAGTACTTGCCGCTTGCATGGAATCAATTATGCTTCTTTTTAAAAATCCAGCATTAGCTGATGAAGAAGTTTTGGCCTTGAAACTTAAAGAAATCGTGTTAATTCTGTCCAGGGTGGATAATTCTGGTGTGCGACAAATACTCAGTAATCTCTTTAATCCAGCCACAGTTGCTTTTAAAAGAACCATTGAGGCTCATCTATTTTCTCAATTATCTCTTGAAGATCTCTCGAGTTTAACTAACAATAGTCTTTCTGCATTTCAAAGACAGTTCAAGGAACTGTATCAAACAACTGCCGCCAGTTACATTAAGAACAAGCGTCTGGAGAAGTCCGCTGAACTTTTGGAAATCTCTGATTTATCGATTACAGAGATTTCGCATGAATGTGTTTTTAGTGATGTTGCTCACTTCAGCAATTCCTTCAAGGAAAAATATAATTCTACTCCCTCTCAGTATCGATTGGAAATTATATCCAAATAATCGAAATTAATTTACAAATCAAGTATTTGGCTCTTTCATAATTTAGTTAAATGGTTTTCTGGTGAGATTCGACTGAATGAAACCATAAACTAAAGAATTATGAAAGAGAAAATATTAGTAATGACCGCTAACGGTCATGTTGGATTCCCAACTGCCTGCGAGCTGTTAAGCCTTGGTTTTCAAGTTAGAGCGTTTGTAAGAAATCCAAACTCGGATAATTCCAAAAGGCTAAAAGAGCTTGGTGCTGAGTTATTTGTTGGGAATCAGGATGACATAAATGATCTAAGACAATCTTTAAAAGGAGTTCAACGAGCCTTTTATAACTCTCCTGCAAGTAGCGGTCATTTCTCCAGAACAAGCGCTTTTATTAAGTTGACAGAGGAAGAAGGTTTAGAACATGTAGTTTACTTAACACAGTGGCTTTCCTCCGAAAATCATCACTCTCCACATACCAGAGAA
>JBLFWU010000105.1:0-5843 GCA_047610985.1 Nitrospinales bacterium
CACTTCCAACAAGTTATAGCCCATATAAAGGTTGGCAAAACTCAGATTTGGATTTTTTTCAAGAACCAATTGCAAGATTTCTATGCTTTGCTCATAGTTACCGATCTGGTAAAAACTGTGGGCTAGATTGAGCAGGTACTGTAGGTTGTCAGGTTCTTCTTCAATGCGCTGAGTTAAGCGTTGCATTTGTTTGCGATCTGCCTGCAGGTGGTAACGGAAAAGGTCGTCATCATCTACCAACGTCATGGCTTTCAAGAGTTGGCCACGATTGCCATACATAACTCCGCGCTGATAAAGATCCATAGCATCATAATAAGGTTCCAACTTTTGCCGGTCAGATTCGGATAAGTTTGAAATTTGTTTCACAACATCATCAAACCTTGTGCGGTTGAACACATACCTTTCTTGTCCCGGTACACCGATCACCTTACCTAAATCGAGATAAAACTCGATAGCCGGATGGTTATCTGTAATAAGAGGGAAGCCATCTCCAAGCTTTTCCACTTGCTCATTGAGTAGCCAGATGTTGCTCAAGAATGAAAAGATGTTTGGGATTTCAATATCCGCTAACGCTTTTTTGATTTCAGGTTCCTGCAAACGCTCATTCAGTTTGTTGAAATCAATTTTAATGGGTTGATTTGAACCGATGATGAACATTTCATTAGCCACAGAAAGCCAACCCATCGTAAAGGGAAAAACTGACTTAAACGTCTTAAAGTGCATGGCAACTTCTTTTGGGCCCTGACTGTGTAGAGGAATCCATTGCACAGCGATACCGCCGGGTTTCAATTTGCTTTTCTGCAACTCATAATATTCTCTTGTATACAGATTAACGGTGAATGCTGTGCGTGGAGGTGGAGGCTCGGATGTAATGACATCATAAAGCTTATGAGTTGTTAGCAAATGATTGCGTCCATCCTGAATCACAAAATTCACTTTAGGGTTTGCCAGAACATTGTGGTTCTGGTCGGTAAACATTTTTCCTGCGTTGATAACGCTGGAAGATAACTCCAGACTATCGACGGTTTTTACCCGAGGGTGTAGCCCTGCTGCGCCTGTGGTTTGACCGGTACCAAAGCAGACAACAAGGATGTCATCAGGTTTATCCACCAGCAGGATGGGAACATGAGCAAGCAACTTCATGTAGCGAGTGGCGATCATATTAGAAGCTGACATGGATATGCCGTTGGTGATCAATCGCTTCGCCGATGGATCGAGCATTCCGTAGTCCTCTTTAAAAACTGCAACGGTATCGGACAAACCTTCTTCAAAGTACATCAGCTTATTAAGGTTTCGTTTGCCAGCACTATCGCGCATGAAAAAAGGATTCAACAAGTCACTAGGGATGGCCATATTGACAAAAAGAATCAGCGCCGCAAATACGACAGTCATTCCTTTTCTGATGGCGGGTGTCAGGTAGTCCCCAGTGCGGAACAAGAGAATCATGGTGAATAAATTGATCGTTGCGATAAGGGTAAGACTGGTCTGACTACCGAAATTGGGCAGGAAAAGAAAGCCGGAAACAAGAGAACCAAAGATAGCACCCACTGTATTGGCTGCATAGATTTGCCCGGTCGTTTGCCCGATATTTTCGTGTTTCTTCGATATCAATTGAATAAGCAACGGGAAACACATGCCCAGGAGCAATGTGGGAACCAGCATAAGAGCCGCTGAATCTTTAAAGTATACCCAGAAAGCTGCGATAGGATTCCCGAGATTGTACGCATTCCAAGGCGGAGAGAGGATGGATTCCAAACCGTAGAGAGAGCCGATCACATAAATTCCTACCCCTCCTTGTAAGGCGATGAGAACGGTGCGCAAGTTCTTGATTTTTGGAAGTAGGGGAATGAGAAAAAGACTGCCAAGGAATATTCCTAGTAAAAAAACAGCCAGCATCATGCTAAATGAGTAAACCGTACTGGCAATGCTGAATACCAGTAGTCGTGTCCACAAAACCTCATAGGCGAGCGCGGTAAAACCACAAACAAAACTGATTCCCATCCAGAATTTTTGCTCTGCACTCCAATCCACTTTTGGAAATTTAATTTCAGGCAGGTTAAATTTTAAAGAGCCGCCGTTTTCCTTGTAGATATTCAACGCGCCGATGCCGATCAAAAGATTACCGACGGCGGCTGACAAAACAGTTTGCAGCACACCGAAGGTTCCCATCAACAAGAACCCTGTCAACAGGCAACCGCAGGCCGCGCCGAAGGTGTTGAGCGCATAAAGCAGGCTTATCTGTGTTCCTATCCGCTTGTCATCGGTAACGCAATATTTGCTGATAAGGGGAAGAGTAGCACCCATAAATGTTGTTGGCACCAGCATCAAGGTGAAGGAAAAAAGAACCTTCAGCAGGTTTTGTAGCGGTGGGGATTCTGGAATAACACTGTGGAATAGGGAGTAAGCATCTGCGAAATTAGCAAACAACAGTGAAAGTAGGGCGCCGCTCGCAAATATCAAAATTTCTATCCAACCGTAGACTTTGAGTGCGGAGGATGCAGAGGATAACCGATCGGCAGCATAACCAAAGAGATAACTGCCTAGCCCCAGGCCAGCCATAAACGCGGCGAGCACGACAGAGACTGAAAAAACGGTGTGCCCAAAAACAAGGGTGAGCATTCGGGTCCATACGATTTCATAAATCAGGGCCGTAATACCAGATACAAAAAATATAAAGTAGACTATGGGCGAACGTTGCATGTTTTATATGTTTTTTCAGGTTTAAACTTGACTGGGGGTATTACGTGCAATAATCAAAAACCAGCCCTATTTTTTCAATAATACCCAGCAATTGTACTCACATACCCAGCAAACCTTCAAAATAATTGACATTGGCTCAGGCTTCAAGTAATTTTTATAAATACCGTATTTTTATAATAATAAATGAAGGTTCTTTAAATGGGAACTCAAGAAATAAAGATAACAGATGCCGACCATCCTTACGCTAAAGAAAATGGCGTGGTGTGGGCCGAAGAGGCTTGGGAACGTGTGAAACATGCACCTGAATTTGTACGTCCCGGAATTCGCAAGCTCATGGTTCAACGTTGCATGAAACGCGGCTTTAAAATTGTCACGTCTGATTTTCTGACGGAAATTAGAAATGAGTCAATGATGCTGGTGTCGAAACGAGTCAAAGGTTTTGGCTTTGAAGAATTAACTATGGATGCCTTTGATGTGGCCAAGGAAAAAATGAGGGAAAGCCCACGTAAGGTGGAAGTGATTGAAGAGATCGAAGATTTTCTCTCAATGCGTACAGAAAAAAAAGACGATATCGTAGAAAAATTCAAAAGTTATATGGAAGAGACACCCACTTCAGGTGTTCCTTGGAGCAAAGAAGCAAAGGAAAAAATGGAAAAGGTTCCTCCTTTTGTCCTCGGTATGGCCAAGCAAACCATTGAAGGACGGGCCAGGGAGAGGGGCGACAAAATGATCACTCCCGATATCATTGATGAGGTGTTCACCAATATTATGCCATCCTCCGCTAAAGAAGCGATGGGCATGGAGGTGACCGAAGAAGACCTAAAGCAGGATGAGCAGATTAATAAAGATAAAGACGCGCCAGTTGAAGTTTCTATGAAATGGGAAGACGATGCACTGGACAAGGTATCTCGCATTCCCATTCCTTTTATCCGCAATATGGCTGTGAAACGTATTGAGCAGGAAGTGACCAAGGCTGGCAAAGATGTTGTAACGATGGAATTGTTCGAGCAATACCGATTTACTTTTTAGCCGGGCGGCTCTGAAAAGTTTAATTCCTTCCTCTTTTTTTCTGAGATTAGTTTTTGTATCTCACTCCAGAGTTCTTTTCTTCCTAAATGGTTCTTACTTGAATAGGTCACCGTTGCCAGGGTTTGATCTCCCTTAAAGGCTGCTTTGATTATTTTAGTTTGCTTGCTACGTTCTGTCCCTGATAATTTGTCCGATTTAGTAATGATTAGGATATAAGGCCTGCCCAGGTCTTCTAGCCATTGTTTAAGCGTCAAGTCGAGCTCTGTAGGCTTGCGGCGGATATCAACGATGAATACGATTGCTATCAAAGGGTCTCGCGTAGTCAAATATTCTTCAATCATTGTTTTCCACTTTTTTTGCAGGGCCGGGGTGACCCGTGCAAATCCATAGCCGGGAAGGTCAGCAAACATAAGTGTGTCATTGATTCGGAAAAAATTGATCTCTCTTGTTTTTCCAGGTGTGGAACTGATGCGAACCAATTTTTTGCGATTTAAAAGAGAGCGGATCAGCGAAGACTTGCCGACATTCGATCTCCCGACAAATGCAAACTCTGGATAAAAATCTTTGGGATATTGCTTCGCCGAAACAGCACCGGTCACAAACTCCGTGTTTATTACTTTCATTTTTTATATTTTATTTTCCAAACTTGTTTATAACTAGACCCGATAACAGCTTAGGGTAAAAAAACGTTGCCTTCTGTGGCAAGCGGATTCCCATTCCTGCTAAACGCCGTACCTCATCTATTTGAGTGGGGTTTATAAAAAAAGCCACATCATAATCTCCCACATCGACCATTGCCATAGCCTCTTCTGAGTTTACCTTATAAGAAACATATTGTTGCCCGTCCGTGTCCCGTGTGTCAATGCCCAGAACTTCCCGAAAAATTATGGCGTGTAACTGCATGACATCCAGCACCTGTAAATCCTTTGGCTCATTTTTATCCAGCAAAGGTAGAATATTTTTGGGGTCATGTGCGATCAAAGTATAAGTTTGATCTTTACCCATATAAGCGCAGAAGGTGATTTGATCTTTCCCAAACTCCTGTAATCGGGATTTTATTTCAGGCCCACTCACTTCTGTGCTCCAAGGAATAACATCAAAGTATTCGCTTACCCGTTCTAAAAATTTTGCAAGATCAAACGGAGTCGGACTTTTCACAACGCGGTGAATCGGGAAAATGGACATAGAATCGGAGTCCATGTTCGTCAGAAACATCATCACATGCGCACTGTCGGCCACGTTATCTTCATTGTCTTTGGCAAAAGCCAGTGCTGTTTCATATCGATGGTGCCCATCGGCAATATATACTTTTTTATCACGGATCAGGTCGCAGATCTTTTGATTATTTTCAGAATTGCTCAAACGCCAGAGTTTATGCACTACTTTGCTGTCATCAATGACCGATAATGGTTTGGATTTTAAACCCTCGTGAAGAAAGGAGTCTATCTCACCTTCGGGGTCGGAATACAAACCGAATATAGGACTGAAATTGGCATGGCAGGCGTTGAGCAGTTTGGTGCGGTCTGATTTGGCCTTTGTGAGAGTGAATTCATGTGGACAAATATTTCCTTCGCTAAAGTCTTCTGTTTTGACACGCGCAAAAAATCCGACGCGGCAGAATCTTTCTCCTTCAAACTCATATTCCTGACTGTATAGATAAAGCCCAGGCTCATCATCTCTCTTCAAAACACCTTCATTTATCCAGTCCTCAAAAAATTTCGCAGATCGCGTATAGCGATTGTCCGTGTGAGAATCTTGATCAGATCCTTTTCCCAATATCAGCCGAACCACGTTATGCGGGTTTTTTTTGTACAACGCTTCCTGTTGATCTGGAGAAATCACATCATAAGGAGGTGCCGTAACTTCATCGAGGGAGCCTACAATTTCGAGATTGTATAGCAAACCATTGAAAGGAATGACTTCGATCATATTTTGATTTCACGGAAAATTTGCAGAGTATCTAGTTCTGAAAAAAGATTATAACAAATACAAATGGAGTTTTTATATCTCGCAAGTGGATTTTATTCTCTGTGGTTTACCACACCTTTTAGACGGAAAATCTTTTCGGATATTTTATCTGCCTACAGAGCTTCGCATTGACACAACTCACGAAT
>JBLFWU010000106.1:0-5819 GCA_047610985.1 Nitrospinales bacterium
ACAGGAAAGAAAGCTTAACGTGAGTGGTACACTTTTACTCCGCCAAAACAAAAAATATTCAACGACTCACTGGTACATTATTACTCCGCCGTTCTCATAAACCAATCGCCCTACTTAATACTTATATGGATTCAGCACTATAATAGATATTATTCATTTATATATTATTATTCCAGCCAGACTTTCATATCGCGTTCTTCATCGATGAGAGAAAACAGCGTTTGCGGGATGAAACCCGATTTTTGAGCTTTTTCCTGGATCGCCAGTAAGTCTATTTTCTGCTTGTTGATCGATTCTTTTACCGATTCATCCATCACATCCTCAAGATCCTCAGCACAGCGTGCTGGCATAGTCAGACTAACTTTATTGCCATTGGATTTAACGACATGTACTTTTAAATAACGTGCCATTTCATTAAAAGAATGAATTACCTGAGATGATTTGACCTCTGGGAGCTTGAGTGCTTGCGCTTCAGGATAAATATCAGATAAATGTTTATCCAACAAAAACTGCCAGGGCAATGCGACATCGAGTCTGTTTAACATTGTTGTCAATCCATGCAGAGTACGCATAAGAAAAATCAGTTTCGGAGGTGCAGCAGAACGAAACCACCATTTCAACTCGCCAACAGTTTGGTCAAACCGTTCACTCATTTTCCAGTCTTTGACATGATAGGGTGCTTCTATAAGAAACGGTTCAAATAAAACAGATAGTAATGCCGGCAAGGTGGGGCGCAGATCTTCCAGTTTATCGCCATCAAAACCCAGAGCAAGTAAGCAAGAAACGGGATCAAGGTTTTCACGGTTCCTCAACGCTAAAATAATTCGCAATAATGCCAAACGCATTTCGCTAGGTATCTCAAGCACACTGCCAAAATCGTAAAGAATTAAAACGAAATAATCTTTTTTAAATTGACGAAAAGCCAGGTTGGCGGGCTGTGGGTCGGCATGCACAAAACCATGACGGAACAGCATATGGAAATAATGTTCAAGTAACAGCCGCCCCATCGCTTGTTTCTGGGCTGGCATCATGGTTTCAGCTTTGTCCAGGCCAAACCCTTCTTCCTTTTTTTGCACCAGAACATTGGGTCGACATAAGTTTTCTATCACTTCTGGAATCACAATACGCTCTAACGGAGGAATCAATTGTCGATAACGTATCTGATGTTTCATCTCTATACCGTAATCGAGTTCCTCTTTAAAGTTGTCCCAGAACGCGTCACGATAGCCGTCCATTTTGAATCCCCATTTCGCAACGGGCCCTACTTTGGGCAACCAACCCATAATGCCAAGTTCAGCTTCTACCCCCTTAGCAATTTCAGGATATTGAACTTTCACAGCGACTTCGGCACCATCGTTCAGCTTACCAAAATGCACTTGCCCCAACGAGGCCGCCTTGGCTGATTTATCCAGCTTCTTGAAAACAGTATCGAAGGATTCCCCATATGCCTTATCAAGAAGCTCGGTCACTTCTTCGTAAGGCATGGGAACAATGGAATTGGTCAGAGCTTCTCGGGAGGACTCATCGTCCATGGTCATGAACTGACCGATTTTGGTAGGTAGGCCCCGCGATTTACCCAGTAATTCAACGAGGTATTGCTTTGCCCATTGACGTTGCTCGTCAGAGGTCGATTTTTTAATCTGGCGGGCAGCCAGACCAAGATTTAATAAATTGGCACCTCTCTTAAAAAACTCTTTCATATAACCAAGAGTATCTCATTACGAGCAAATTTCAAACTCGAAGGTCTATTTATTTATAAAGTCAATGGACCTTGCTACCTCTCAAGGCTTCCTTAAACTGGGTCACCTCACTGATAACTCCTGGTGGTGCCTTTGCATCACTGCCCTTGGCTCGCATCAAGACTTCAAGTCGTGGTGTACTCGAATCCAAAAATACTTTCTTGGCTGTGTGAAGCACGTCTTTTTTCTTTACGGATTTAACCGCTTGGATGAGTTTATTTTTATAGCTGAAATCTCCTTTTTCATCAATAGCAAGACCATATAAATCGCCTAAAACAGCACCAATGCTATCACCCTCCTTTTCCAGACCAACGATCAAAGCTTCACGATGACGTTCAAATTCTTCATCTGTCAGTTTTGAAAAAAGATTTTCAGTACTCGCCATCCAAGCGTTGACCCGTTTGCTCATTTCAAAGGGTTCATGGGTGGAAGACTGAATGACCATCCTAAAAAATATACGATCTTCCATTCTCTGTTGAAAGCTCCAAACGATGTACCCCAACTGCTGATTGGTGCGCATTTGTGTATAAAAATCACTTTCAACAATTGAGGAGAGCATTGAAACCTGCGCCAAAAGTTCCGGGCTTTTATCACCAATTTGAATTGCATAGGCCAGCGAGTTATTATTGTCTTCAACTTCACGAGAAAACCGAAAACTCTTCGGCAATCTCTCAACTACCTGCTTATATCGCTCTTTCTCTGGTAGAGGCTTACTACCTAATGAATCCAAAATAATTTTTGTACTTTCAATGGCCATAGCATCACTGTAGTTACCGTGGATCATCCCGGTAACATAAACTTTTTCATAAAGTTTTTTCGCATAAACTTGAACATCTTTAAGGGTTAAAGGCAACAAGGCAGCCAACTTTTGTTCCTCGGTATACTGCTCATCCAACAGCATCAACCAGTTATAATAACCGCCACGAGCATAAGCTTGGCCCAGCTTGCGATTCTTCAAACCCCGCACCATTGCCTCTTTGATATTGCCGAATTTTTGTGCATCGATTTTAATTTCCATTAAATTACGAGTTACCAGTTTCAATAAATCCGAAATCCGTTCTGAGTAGCCACCTATGGTAAGAACTACACCCTTCTTGCCAGTAGAAAGAGAATAGGACAACCCTGCCATCTGGATAGGATAAACCAATTCGTTCAATCCTTCACGAACCGCCGCCTCATACAACTTAGCAAGCTCTAAATTTTTTGGATTGCGATAGGTATGTGGGGTTTCTATCTGATAGGTCAAATAGACTTTTGGTTGTTTGAAACGCTGGTCATATTTAAACCAAACCTTAGCCATAGCATCGTCTTGTATCAAGTGTGGGTCTTCATCAATCAGTTTCAAATCATAAGGGATGAAGTCATTCTTTTTGGGATAGAATGTGCCGTTTAACTTGGCAGGACTTTCAAGTTTCGCAAATGCTTTGCCCTTTACTTTACGCAATGAATATTCTGCATGATAGTAAGGGGCCTTTTTATCAAACTCTGCTGAATTATGGCTGAGAACCACCATTGAGTTTTCCGGAACCAGAGTTGCAAGAATAGATTTATACGCTTTCGGATCATGCTCTGTTAACAAAAAGGGCATTTCTTCTATTTCATCTAAGGCATAATCATGCATTAAAGCAGACTTGCTGGATATGAATCCCATACCTTCATCTGGATTTTTCCAGTCGAAGTTTATTTGTGCCATGACTTGAGCCTGTTCGAAAGTATATTTTTCGATTCCATGTTTTCGCACCATATCGATATAAGCAAATACCATTCCCAATATACGGTCGTATTCTTTCAGGCCCTTTTCTGTTAAAGAAATACTAATACCAAATGAGTTGATGTTTGGGTGGCTACTACCTCCGCCTGCACTCAGCCCTAAAACCAACCCCTCCTCTTTAAGCTTAGAAAGCAGCGATCCCTTGCCTTCATATCCCAGTACTGAGCCTACTACCGATGCGGGCTTACTAGATTTATGATCTAGCAGTCGAATGGTGGGGAAATCGATTTCCAGAGAGCGGACATCTTTAATGGTTTTAATTGTTAACAGTCGATATTCATTTTTTAATGGCTTTCTGAACTCACTGGAAATTTCAGGAACCTTGACCGGACGGTTTTCTATACTAGAAAAGTATTTTTGGGCTTTTGCTACAAGAATTTCCAAAGGCGCATTTGAGATCATCGCCAGTTTCATATTGGGGGCGGCGTAATACTTCTCATAAAACTTTAGCAAATCAGGACGGTTGTCACCTGCTAGGGTATTTTTGTCTCCCGTTCCAAATTGAGCCATTGGATGACCTGGTTCAGAAACTAAATTTGCAACAAAATTCCCCCTCCAACCATCATTGAGCTTGTTTTTTTCGTGTTCATTGTTAACCGCGTTGACTTCGCGCTCTGCATATGTTTTATCGAAAAGAGGAGCTTTAAAGAAATCACTGAATCGATCTAATGATTCATTGAACCCTTCATGCGACACCTGGAAAAAGTAATTCGTCATATTGCCTGCAGTGTAGGCATTACTCGCGCCTGAATGTTCATCCAAATATTTTTTATAGGAACCCACTTCAGGGTATTTCTGAGTACCTAAAAACAGCATATGCTCCAGGTAGTGAGCCAGCCCTTGCTTTTCTTTGGGGTCATGCAAATGCCCTACCCCCACAGACAAAGCCGCCGCGCTACGGTGAACATCCGGATCTGAAACCAGAAAAACATCTAATCCATTTTCAAGTGTCAGGGTTTTTGTTACCCGTTTGTCACCCTTTACCGCTTCTGCAGTGGAGACAAACAAAGCCAGAAAAAAGATTAAAACCCATATAGATTTTTTATATTTATGAACCACACCCACCTCCGGAATTATTATTCAAATAAGACTAACGTAACCAAAGCACTACTTAATTATATAGAGGTATCCATAATTATTTAGTTAATTTTTTTTAATCTACAATTATCAGGATTGAGGTTTTTCTTAAATATATGGAGAGATACCAAAAACTCGGGGTATTTAAATATTGAGTTTCGGGTGAGTAAATTTAAAACTTGCTCCTTTTCCAACATCTGATTCCAATTTTATAGTCCCTTTAAAATCCTTTACAATCTTTTCAACAATTGCGAGTCCCACTCCTGAACTTTTCTTTTGAGTGTCTACTTCGATGGTTTTAAATATTTCAAAAATACGCTTATGATAAGTAGGTGCAATGCCCGGCCCATCATCTGTAACAGCAAATTCAAATTCCTCATCATTTTCGCTGGCAGAAACCTCAATCAAACCATTGGAACGATTATGGTACTTTACTGAGTTACTGATGAGGTTTGAAAACACTTGTTTCAACTTTATTCTATGAGAAATAAGAACAGGTAAATGTGTTGAAAATTTAATTGTGAACTCTGAGGGAATAGCAAGCTCGTCAATAATTTCATTTAGCAGCTCTCGCACATCAACCTCCTCCATCTTTAATGGACCACTGGTTGCTTTCGAGTAATTCAGTATGGCACCAATCATACTGGTCATCCGATCTCCTTGACCCTGCAAAAGCTTTAAGTTTTCTGATGTTTCATCACTGGTTTCTTTCAGGTCATCCTGTATCCAATTGATCAGATTATGTATTCCTCGAAGTGGGGCTTTCAGGTCATGCGAAACTACATATACAAATCGTTCAAGTTCCTCATAAGCATTACTAACCTCAAGGACCGTGTTTTCTAATTCGACTTCATTTTCGGCAAGTTTTGTTTTAATAGATTTAAATTTAGAAATTTGCTTGTTAGCGTCAGTTAAATCCTGAAGCGTGAAAAGCGCATAAATCACATCGTTCTCTTTATCTTGAATGGCCGTAACGATTGTCTGATGGGTTTGAAAACCTCCATCGACTATAGGGCAAGAAATAAGATGTTTATGAAGTTTTGAAGAGAATATTGCTGGGGGGCCACCATCAAAAATGGCGTTAATTCGGTTTGAGTACTGATCTTTGTCAAGGGCAGAGTAAAAATGTACCAGTGTGGCGGAGTAAAAGTGTACCACTCGGGTTAAAAAATATAGGTTATTAGATCATTATCTTTGTAGCAGTAGAGCCTGTTGGCCCTGTGTGTAAACTG
>JBLFWU010000107.1:0-5661 GCA_047610985.1 Nitrospinales bacterium
ATGGAAACTGAAGACTTTAAGGGAGCTGAAGAGAACTATTCCAAAGCGATCAAGATCAAAGAAGAATCGAGTGACAAGAGTGGTCTCAAAGATTTGTATGCGGGTTACCTGAATATTTTGATTTTGGCAGGGAAGATAGAGAAGGCCGAAAAATTGGTGGGCAAATCTTTGAAGATCAATACGGACTCCAACAATGTTAACGGTCTAGTTGCCGATTATCGAAATCTTGGCAATATTAGTTTGCAGAAAAAAGACTGGGCGGGTGCAGAGAAAAATTATTTGGAAGCGCTAAAATTGAACACCGAAGCGGATAACAAACCAGAAATGGCAGAAGATAACCGGAATCAGTACAACCTTTATTTGCAAAAGGAAGATTGGAAAAACGCAGAGAAGTATGCGCTGAAATCTTTTGCCATTGCCGAGGAAATTAAAGATAACCGTAATACTTTGTCGGACAGTCGGGTGTTGACGAAAATATATGTTGAGAAGAAGGAAAGAGCCAGTCAGGATAAGTTTTATCATAAGGCTCTCGAAACATCTGAAAAGATCAACGACCCAAGAGAGATTTGTGCGGATCTTAGAGGTCTTGGAAAGTTTAATATGGAAAGAGGGTACCGAGAAAAAGCCAGCGAGAATTTTCAGAGATCGTTTGAAATTTCGAGCAAGCTGAATGACAAAAAAGAATTTGCTGAAGATCATCGAAATCTCGCTAACCTGGCATTCAGTAATGGAAAAAGAAAAGAAGCTGAAGAGTTATATTTAAAGGCTCTGAAACTTACCCAAGAAGTGAATGACCCCAAAGGTGCAGGTCAAGACTTGACGTATTTGGGCAATCTCAAATTTAAAGATGCAAAATATGATGAGGCTGAAAACTATTTTTCGCAGGCGGCTGTATGTTTTAAGGAAACCAATAGTTGGTCGAGTTTAATTCAGTTCAATATGACCGTAGCCAGGATGCAAATACTTGTTGGACGGTTTGATGAATTTGATAGGTATCTGAAAGATGCCAGAGAAATTGCCCGCGACCTGGGAGATCCGAAGCCGATCATGGAAGCGATTCGCGCGATGGAAAAACTGAAGGATGAGATTGATAAGAAGTAATCTTGCTTATCGGAAATTTTCAGAAAGTGAAAAATCTGGTGTTGCTGAAGCAAAAAGTATAAAATAAGTATTATCTCGTAATTTTTTTGAAGCGTAACTCCCAAAAATTAAAGGCCTTTTGTCTTGACATCGGCCTTTAAAAGGGGATAAGTTGTCTTATATCAAAGGTTATGAAGGGGTGATTTATACCCTGTTAAAATGATAAACATTTATTTAGATTTGATCTGATTTTATGAAAGTTAGTTATAGCGCCCAGTTGATGGAAGAGTCGGTATTCCGGCATCTTAACCATTTGGAAAGATCAGGTTATCGTTCTGATTATGACGAATTTCATTCTCTTGCTGACCCGATATACGAGCTCCCTGAAGATGATCGAGAGATTGCCTTCGAGAAAGTAAACCGCTTATTCTTTATGGAAAAATTGAAGCTGGGCGACCATGTGTTGCGAGCTTTGGAAGCGGTGGGTCTCATTCCGAAAAGAAAACGAACATCAAAAAAATCTGCTTTATTGAAGGAAAATCAGGCTCTGAAATCTGATGAAGATTTCGCAGTAGCTGATGCTGCTATTCTACCTGGTGAGTTTACTGAGGTAGTTGAATCGGATGACGTGGAAGAAATTGAGGAAGAAGCCATTGCTGTTGTTGAGGAAGAGGCTCCTCCAGAGGAGACTGACGAGGTCTCCTACGATTTAGCGCGTGAATTTGAAGAACGAATTAGAGAAGTTATTGTTAAAAGGGCAATCAACAAAGTTGACGAAGGTTCCAATGTTCTGAACAGAGTTTCGGGCAACCCAATCATAGAAATGCGGGTTCTCGCGAGTCGATTCAGTAACCCTGAAGAGGCTCTGGATCTGGATGCCTTTTTGATTCAAGAGTTCATGCATGCGAAGGATATGGTTGATCCCGAGTTTGATTATGAAGATGCATTCATTCCGGGTAACCCTTCGGTGAAGAATCTTATTACTTCACGTTTTCGCCTTCTCTGGAATATGTATGTCGATTCCCGGTTGGGTCGAATCGGTGTAGTATCTGTGCTACCCAAGGAAGCTCGCTTTAGAGAGTTTGATAACTTTTATCGCAAAATTCCTGATAAGCAAAGACGAGGAATATTTGAAGGTATTTGGACGGCAGACAAGTTTACTCATGAAGAGCTTCTGTCCATGGCTACTGATCTCGACACATTGATGAGTAAATATGTCGATCCTGGGGAAATTTCGGAAGAAGAACGGGACTTTATTCACCTTCAGGGGTCGCCTTGTCCGTTATGCAAGTTTCCCACATACAACTGGGTGGATGATCCTGAGAGTATTTGTGATGAAATGGTTCTCGAAGCTATCCAGATTGACTTTCCCGATTGGGAAAGCAAAGATGGTGGCTGCGATAGATGTATTGAAGTTTATGAATTGCGGGCCGGTGTAGGTTAACCGAGTAAAACAATTCGGACATCAGGCGTCTGATAGAGTACATTAAGATTTCTGAAAAAATATGGAGATTAAGGAAAATGGGAGATACTACTCAAGTAAAATCAAGTGACCCGATGCTCGCGGTTCTTGGTCAGACCGGTTCTCTGGAAGAGTTGAAAGAAGAGCGTATATCTTTGCAACTAGCCAGAGGTCGTTGTTACGATATCCTTTCCAGTGCTTTTAGTTATCCATGGAATCGAAAATTTTTCCGGCCCAAGTCTTTGCTTGAGCCTATGGATATTGCACTTGTTGATGAAGAAGACTGGAACCATGTGAAATCCATCATCGAAGGCTTCGATAAGTATTTGCCTAAAATGACAGTTAAGCAGGTTCAGCAAGAATATGTGCAGGTATTTGGTCATGCGGTTTCTATGGAATGTCCACCGTATGAAATGCAATACGGAACAGAAGGTGGTATCCAATCACAAACCGATGTGTTGATCCAGTTGGGTGGTTTCTATGAGACCTTCGGATTTGAACAGCCTCGTAATCGGACTAAAGAAAGAGTGGATCATCTTTCTATCGAATTGGCTTTCATGTTTTTCATGTGTTTTAGAACTGCGTTTGGGGTGCAGAATGGACATGAAGAGCGCAATATAAACGTCTTGACCAGCAACATGAAGAAATTCATGCGTAATCACATTGGTCGGTGGGGCCCATTGTTTTGTATTTTCACCTCGCGAAAAGCAGAGCGTGGACTTTATAAAGATATTGTTGATATCCTGGCTATTTTCTTGAGAAATGAAAACCTGTTACTGGATATTAAACCGGTTAAAGTAGAAGAACCTGAATATCGTTCGTTATCCTACAGTATGGAAAACGATCTGATCGCCAATGCTCCAGCAGAGTGTGAGCCTAGGTAATTAAGAGATAGACCGTTCAGATTTGGATGCAAATGCATCTTTGGCCCAGAAAGTAAGTCGAAAACTTACTTTTTGGGTTTTTTTTTGCCACAAAATCATATTCTTACGTACTTGCTCACCAAAGTTTTACATGGCTCCAAGATTCTTCATTGCACTGTTTGCTAGAATGATAAAGCGGTATTTCTTATTATGCTGAGATTTTCGAAGCATCTTTTTTTTTGCCATACTACGAAAAATCACATTATTTAAAAAATCCTCCACCTTTCAAATAGCATCTAATCTGCATATTGCATGAGTATTTTTTAACAGGTTTTAAATGTTTATTTATGACTCCATGACACAGGGACTTGAACTTCTCGCCAAGCGGGAGTTGCAAAGTGCCGAAAGTTTGTTTTTAAACGTTATCAATGATCCCTACTCGCAACCCGAAGAGACAAAAAGGGCAAGGACCTTTTTAAATGATATTCGTGCCTGCCAGACAGGTAGTAAGAATCTTGATTTCAGTTTATACAAAAAGCTCATAAAAAAAGTAACCGTTTCTTTAGACTATGTAGATGATTTGCTTTCTGATGTTTATTTTTCAGATGCGATTTCCTACGAAGCGATAGACAATGAGCTCTCTTCTAAAACCCCTACCCTCGTCAGTCGATTAAAACAAATAAAAATTTCCGATATTTCAGGACGCGACAAGCTATTTGAAAAAATGGAAAAGGGTGGATTGAGTTGTGTCAAAAAAAAGCTGAGAGAAATAAATAAACAATCCGGCTCTGGCGATTTTGACTCTTTCCGCTGGAAAACGATATTTAGAAAATTTATAGAGCAGATCAATCCTGTTCTTCTTGAGCGGCATCTGGAGCTGCTCGACTATATTCTCGCTACAGGTGAAATCCAGCTTCTCGATGACTCCAAGCTTCCTGTTTTAACTCCTAAGTATATCTGGATTATTGAGTCTACTCTTGAAAGTGAATGGTACTTGTTGCGGAGTTATTTTTTTAAAGCCAAGTCTGAGATTCAATCGCAGTTTAATAAAAAAGAAGGTACGCGAAAATACTGGGAAGAAATTAAGTATAAAAAAATAAAAATTTTCGAAGCTTGTCAGTTCAGCGAATCCAATATTCAAAAATTTCTTTTCATTGATAAGCTAAATTATAAAACCCTTGAAGATATCTATAAGTTTTCTCAGGAGTTGGGGTTGAGTTTAATGCCAAGAGATGTGAGCCTTGCTTTAAGGGGAGTTGATAAGGCTAAAGATCATATTAAGGAGCGCGGTGGGTTTTTAATGGGGAACCGCAAGGTTTTTCAAAGCCAGTTGTTGGATCTTGGGTTTTCCAAAGACAATGCTTACATCATTGCCAAGCAGGCGAAGCGCTCTAACAACCATCAAATTAGTGAAGCTTTTCAAAATTCGTTGAAGGTAGCAGGGGATGAAATATGCTGGTACCGCATTCCCCCAGACTGCCAGAGAATCAAAGTTGATGTTGAAGCGCAATGTGCAAAACATCTGAGTACGGTTCGCATTCATTTGTTTGAACGAGGTCGGCTTAACAAACTGTTGTTGCAGGCAGGGAAACCGTTGATTCGGAAATATCTTGAGAAAGTTTATGGCGATAATGTGTCTGAGTTGCATTGCTATTTTCGACTGGAAACCGTTCACCAATATTATAAACTTAAATTTTTTGAGCATCACGGTTGCCAAATACCCAGTGTTTCGGAATTAATTAAGGTCAGTCGCAAACAGTTTCAGTCCATTTTATTGGAGGGCTATAAAACTTTCTTGAAGAAAAAGCGGATTGAAGTTCCTTCGAGCCTGTATAAAACGATAGCCGAACATAAGTCCATGACTGAATGGGAAGATGCATACACGACACCCGAAGAGAAGATACTTCTACGGTTTTGGTTTTTAATCGATCACGGGGTAACCGTAAACCAGAAAATTATTAATGCGGGTGTTTTAAAGCCAGGAGCAGATATCTGGGCGTTTGTGAAGGGTCAGGGTGAAGAGTGTAATAGTTGATTCATTCTGTTTTGCATGTCCTTGAGGGGCATCAAGTCGCCTTTTTTTGAGGCAATGGCGATCCCCTTTTTATAGACATCAATAGCTTTTTCGTTTTCAGATAGTTTTTCCAGGGTTTTTCCTAATAGCAGATAGGCTGCGGAATAGTCTTTAAACTTTTCAACAACGGTATTTAGGGGGACGAGTCCTTCTTCATATCGACCGGTTTCAAGGTAGATGGA
>JBLFWU010000108.1:0-5488 GCA_047610985.1 Nitrospinales bacterium
TTATTAATTGTTCAACTTTTTTTGCGAGGAGTTTATGAAAATCATTTCTAAAGTACTTATGTTGATGGTAGTGGTTGCGTTTATAGGCTGTGCAGGGCAACCTGGCGGCGGTTCCATGGCTAGTGTTGCAAGTTCAAACAAGGCTCTTTCAATTACTACACCAGCGACTCTTTCTAATGTGAGCAGTCCGTTACAAGTTTGCATGGCAACCAATGGTTACACTGTTGAGCCTGCTAAAAATGGTGTGAACGCAGGTAAAGGGCATCATCATTTATTGATTGATGCACCTATCCCATCAGATTTGAGCAAGCCTATTGCTAAAGATGGAAATCATGTTCATATGGGTGATGGTTCAAAATGTAAAACATTGGACTTGGCTAAAGGACAACACACCATCACGGCTCTTTTTGCACAGGGCAATCACGTTCCGTACAATCCTGCGGTATCAGATGGCGTAACCGTATTTGTTACACATGTAAAATAATTCCGTCAGGAATAATTGATCAGAAAATTTTAATTCCATCCCCGGTTTCGGGGGTGGAATTTTTTTTACCTCCATTCAGGCATTTTATGGCAAATTCACCTACAGCTTCCGGTCCGGTTTTTTCAGATGATCATCTGATTAACCTCTATTATTTAAACGAGTTGTACCAAAATATCGGGGCAGAGGCCACTTGCCGCCTAAAAGAAATTTACGGGATTGATATCTCTTTGACTTCTGGCATATGGGGAGGTACCTATTTGATCGCCAATCCCAATGGCCTGGCGCGTCGACGGATATGGAGGCTCTATTCCATAGTAAACCTGCCGCAGAACAGTCCGCTCGACAAACATGAAAATATGGAAAAGCTGGTCGCTATCTATGTCGATGTTTATAAGGAAGCATTTGCCCCCTACCAGCTCGAGCTCGAATTAAAAATGTGGGGCGGCACATTACCGCATAGCAACAAGGATAAGCTGAGCTTGACCATGCATATGGAAGATGCAACAGATAGGATTCGATGGCTGAGGACTTTCTTTGTTTGGAACAAAGTTCCTTGGGAAGAATCTATCATCAGCGACACGGTAAGAATTTTAAAAGAGTACAAACCTTATTTTGATTTAAAAAAAGGACCTGTCAAAAAAGATCCCAAGGATATTAAATACCTTTTACAAGATATCATCATCATTTACCGAACCCTTGAGAATGCCTGCAGTGAGGATTTTCGAGAACATGCGACTCCTATTATCGATACCATGATGCAGGCTTTCATGGAAGGACTCCAAGAACCCGAAAAGATAGAAGAATTATATAAAATAGTTTTTAATAATGCTCTGATTTACGGATTGGAAGAAAGTCTGGAAGTTCCGTTTCACAAAGCAGGTTTGGATATTCACAAGATAGGGAGTTGGCCTGTAGAGAAAATCAACTGGATCCCTGACGAGTTAAAAGAAAAACTTATCCCGCCGATACAAGATATTTTTAATGGGTTTAAAAAAGAACTGGGAGCATCCGGGGATTCAAAAATTTAATTTTAGCGCTATAACGCTGAAACAAAATCTGCGAGGCTGGGAAAAATCATTTCCGCGTTTTTGAAATCAATATTCCGGTTCAGTTCGTTTTGTAAAATGATGCAAGGTATACCCGCTTCTTTAGCCGCATTCAGTCCTTTCAAAGCATCTTCCAGAACAAAACACTCTGCGGGTAAACAACCTAGTTTCTTAGCTGCGTTCAAAAAAATATCTGGAAACGGTTTCTCCCGTTTGGCAGATTCTTTGCCGAGAATAGCAGGGACCAGATCCAACGCACCGGCATTCCTCAGAATATGCTGAATATCCGTAGCCCAAGACCCGGAAGCAATGGCTACCTTATGGTTCGAAGCTAATTTCTCAACCAGGTGGACGGCATCTGGGAAAAGCTTGATTTCTCCGCTTTCACAAAATCGGGTATACACTTCGAATTTTTGCTTTCGTATTTCTACCGGGTCTACATTCAGTTTGAGCTTGTGACGCTCAATCTCCCCAGCTATGCCTTTACCCTTGGAGGTCCATTCCACCCAATACTCTTTTTTGTCGAGGGTATGTCCGTATCTTTCAAAAACTTCATTATAAGCTTTGTAATGAAACGGTTCGGAGTCGGCTAGGAGTCCATCAAAGTCCAAGATAGCAGCTTTGGAATTTCCGAGAAGGGTATGAAGTTTTGCTTTGCGGTCTGCGAAAGAAGTTTTCATCTAGGGTGATAGTATAATGTGAGAACAGTTTAAAATTATTCTAGTATTTTTCCAAAGCGGTCAAAGCGAACCCAACTTTCCAGCTGATTCCAGGACCAGTAAATCATCAAAGCTTTTCCACGTACTTTATTAATATCCAGGAACCCCCAGTAGCGGCTATCCTGACTATTTTCCCGGTTGTCCCCCATCATAAAGACATGACCATCGGGAACCAGTACCGGGCCAAAATCATCGCGTGGAACCAACGGGCTGTCAGAAGGCGATTTGGTATGTCGCGCGTGCAGATCTTCGTATGACTTGCCGTTGATGAAAATTTTCTGGCGACGAACTTCAAGCAAATCTCCCGGAACACCAATCACTCTTTTAATGAAATCACGTGTCTCGTCTTTAGGAAACTTGAACACAATAATGTCTCCACGCTCAGGTTCGCTGGGAAACAAAATAATGTCATCAAATAATTTAATGTTGAGAAAAGGAATTTCATTGGGAATATGTGTCCCATATGCAAACTTTGAGACAAGAATGTGGTCGCCGATTAACAGAGTCGTCTCCATCGAACCTGAAGGGATTTTGAAAGCCTGAACGGCAAACGTGCGGATGAACAGAGCAAGAAGAAGTGCAATTAAAATTGCCTCGGTATATTCACGAGCAACGCTTTTCTGAGGGGCAGCACCGCTCTCAGTATCTTCAGTTGTCTTATTTGTCATCTGTCCTCAATACAGCTAGAAAAGCTTCCTGGGGAATTTCTACACTTCCAATCTGCTTCATTTTTTTCTTTCCCTCTTTTTGTTTCTCAAGCAATTTGCGTTTTCGGGTAATATCTCCACCATAACATTTTGCCAGAACATTTTTTCTAAGCGCCTTGACAGTTTCACGCGCAATGACCTTGCTACCAATAGCAGCTTGAATTGCCACCTCAAACATTTGCCGGGGAATCTGTTGCTTGAGTTTTTTAGCTAAGTCGCGACCTAGAAAGAAGGCTTTATCTTTATGTGCTATTAAAGATAAAGCATCTACCAGTTCCCCATTCAAAATAACATCCAACTTTACCAGACTGGATGTCCTGAAATCTATAAATTCGTAATCAAATGAGGCGTAACCTTTGGTGGAAGATTTTAGCTTGTCATAAAAGTCCAGCACGATTTCGTTGAAGGGTACTTCGTATTCCAGCAATACCGTTTCCGGGTTCAGGTATTCCATTTTTTTCTGGATGCCGCGCCGGTCTCTTACCAGGCCCATAACAACGCCAATATATTCATCTGGCAAAATTATAGTACCCATGACATAGGGTTCTTCCAGATGGTCGATATTTTTTTGCTCTTTCAGTTTGGTGGGATTGTCGATCATTATCGTCTTCCCATCGGTGGTGATGAGCTTATAAATAACCGTGGGTGCAGTAGTGAGGAGATCCACTTTATATTCTCGTTCAATACGTTCGCGTATGATCTCCATATGCAACAGTCCGAGGAACCCACAGCGAAAACCGAATCCCAATGCAGTTGATGTTTCTGCTTCATAGGAAAAGGAAGCATCGTTCAGGGTTAATTTCTTCAGTGCGTCTCGCAGGTCTTCATAATCATCTCCGCTGATCGGGTAGAGCCCACTGAACACCATGGGCTTGACCTCTTTGTATCCTGGTAAAGGGCTTTCGCATGGAGATTTGGCATGCGTGATGGTATCGCCTACTTTAGTTTGATCCAGCTCTTTAATTCCTGCTACCAGATATCCTACTTCTCCGGCTTGCAATGTGGATTTAGGTTCCTGCTTAGGATTATATGTTCCCAACTCTTCCACCATAAACCGGTTACCGGTTGCCATCATGGTGATTTCATCATTTACCTTGATTGTTCCCTGCTGGACTTTAACAAGGACAATAACTCCACGAAAAGCATCGTACCAGGCATCGAATAACAACGCTTGCAGTATGCCAGAATCGTCGCCCTCAGGTGATGGAATGAGTTTTGTCACCGACTCCATCAGCTCTTCAATCCCTATTCCTTCTTTTGCGCTCACCAACACAGCATTGTCGGACTCGATCTGCAAAACGTCTTCCAGTTGTTCTTTTATAAATTCGGGATTTGCGCTAGGGAGATCAATCTTGTTGATGACAGGAATCACCGCCAGATCGTGCTGCATGGCAAGGTTCAAATTGGCGATGGTTTGCGCCTGAATGCCTTGCGTTGCGTCGATGACGAGTAGTACTCCTTCACATGCGGCGAGACTGCGCGACACTTCGTAAGTGAAATCTACATGCCCCGGCGTGTCGATCATGTTGAAGGTGAATTCGCCGCCATCTTTGGACGCGTATTTTAAGCGAACCGTTTGCGCTTTGATCGTTATCCCGCGCTCACGTTCGAGATCCATATTGTCCAATACCTGATCTTTCATTTCTCGCTGGGAAAGCGCAGAAGTGGCAAGTATGAGCTTGTCTGCGAGAGTAGACTTGCCATGATCGATATGGGCAATGATAGAAAAATTTCTTAATTTGTTTTGATCCATAGTTTTTTAAAAACTTATTATGTTACCGGTTATAGCTTCCGGCAAAAATAGGAAGTAAATTTTTTTCTGGGGATATTAAAGTAATAATTGCAACTAGTGCGAAGTACGCACCATTTTACGGGAGGGAGAAAATGCCTCGCTGTATTCTTCAATGCTGGTAAGGGGAGCTGTTTTTAAATATTCCTGCCATTCCTCAAACCGGGTTTTCATTGCCTCATAATCTTTTGCATTATCAATATCCAGAGCGGCTCCCGGAAAAGGTACTTCAAGGGCCGAAAACCGGGTCTTCATAATCGTTGAAATTGATTCTTCTAATTCTTTTTTGGGATTCAACTTCCTAAAATAATCTACCACGAACTCAAGGCCCAGTCCGCCAAAAAACAAACACAACTGCAAGCCGATGTAGTTTTTGTAATGTTTCGCCTTATCTTTGCCGAATACCGACAAGCCAAACAACACCAAGTTCTTAAAGTTTCTCTGGTAACGGTACTGATACATTTTCTGGATGTATTCCCGGTTCTCAATACGCAAAGGTTTGACCAGATGCAGATTGTTGATGCGGAAACTATCTTCTTGAATATGTAAATAAGCCATTTTGATTCCCGGCTTACTCGCCTGAGGATAAAAGTGCTTTAGCTTTTCACGTGACACCAGGCCGAGCACATGGTCGTAACGATCCATATCGGCGTGGGAAATAAAATGTTCGACTTCCTGCGGCGTGATCAAGGGCGCATCGCAAGGCACAATCAATACGGCCTTGTCGCGGTGCGGAGTAGTGT
>JBLFWU010000109.1:0-5443 GCA_047610985.1 Nitrospinales bacterium
TAGAACCCTCACCCTTACCCGACAGGTTCACCTCTTCCCCACTTGAAACCTGTGGAAATCCCACCAACAACACAAAGAATAGAGTAAGTATTGTTTTATTCATTTGTTATTCCTCAACACCATCAACTAAGTTTCCTTGAAATGTTTTCTTACCATCCTTGTCCCATTCTTTTCTAGTTCCGTTTTCTATTCCGTCTTTGAAGTGTTTAATGGATTTCTTTTTACCGGATTCATACCAACCGGTTTCCAGTCCTTCTGGCACTCCATTCTTGCTACTATTATATGCTATTAATTAATCGGTCTTATTGGGTTCCCTTGCCATCCATACTCGCCAAAAGCCAACTGATTACGAATCAGATTCAGCTAATAACCCACAATCCCTGAAAACAACCAGGAACAATAAAATCAATTTGTTAATAATATAGCCACTGTTGTGGTTTGTCCTAGAATGTCCTCATGAGTTGCCCTTGAGTGTCACAAAAGTGTCATAAAAAGTTTGAATGACTGTCCTATTTTTAATATGACAGCAACTTATCTTCGGAGGCAATAGTATAGCCCAGACTTTTATAGCCCACCAAATGCTTTTCGTACATTCGACCCAACATAGGAGCAAGGTAATCCACATAATCGTATATTTGTACTTCCGTTTTTTTATGGTGGATACGATGAAGGCGCCCTGTGTATTGCGCCAATGTCCCTTTCCATGAAATCGGCATGGCAAGAAACAAAGTATCAAGCCGAGCATCGTCGAAACCTTCACCAATATAACGGCCCGTAGCTATCAATATACGATCTTCATCATCGCGGATACTTTCAAGTTTTTTCATTACAGCTCTACGCTCTTTTGTACTCATGCCACCTTGCAGAATTATGATATTTTTTACAGTTTTCCTCAAACGTTTTGCAAAAAAAGCCACATGTTCTTTACGTTCCGTTAGAATTACTGGTGAACGTTTAGCTCCAACCGCACGCAATACATCATCAAGGATCATTTGATTGCGCGCCTCATCATTCGATAGCTCCGCATAGACTGTTTGAATGGGAGGGCGTTCATATTTTTCAGTAACAGCAGTAGAAACGCAAAATTTTGTGTAACGAGGAATAACGCAATGATTAAAAGGTCGCTTTTCTGCCTGCAACTTTGCATCGACATAATACCGAGTTGGTCCGCACTGCATGAAAATAATGGGATGATGACCATCTTTGCGCTGAGGTGTTGCTGTCAGACCCAGCACATATTTGGCTTTGCATTGTCGGGCTACGGCTTCAAAACTAACCGCTGAAAGATGATGGCATTCATCGACAATTAACTGCCCATAATCGGCAACACAATCATCTACCTCGCCCTTTCGCACCAGGCTTTGAATGAGCGCTACATCAATCTGACCCAAAGGCTTACGCTTACCTCCACCTATTTGCCCGATGACAATATTCTCAATATTCAAAAATGCCTGTAATTGTGCTATCCATTGATCCATTAGTTGTTTGCGGTGAACCAAAATCAGAGTGTTTCGTTTTCGCTTTGCTACTACATACGCGGCCAACACGGTTTTCCCAAAACCAGTAGCGGCAGAAAGAACCCCCGTATCATATTTGAGTAAAGCTTTTACGGCTGACCTCTGTTCTTTGCCCAACGTGCCAAGGAATTTGGTGCGAATTGGTTTTCCGACATTTCGTTCATCAATAAGCTCAGCGGTCACGTTCAAACCACTCAATTGCTCTAGCACCTCATCAAGGCACCCGATTGGCAAGCCAATATGTTCAGGGAAATTCTCAGCGCAAGCTATAATGCGTGGCTTATCAAAAGTCGACAGTCGCATAGCCTGAGCCCTATAAAACTCCGGGTTTTGGAAAGCGGCAATACGGATAAGCTTGTTGATTAATTTTGATGGCAACTCATTTTTAGGAATATAGAATTGATTCCCCTAAACGATAACAATGGAAGCAGGTAATGGTTCTGTAATAATAAGTGACTTTTGTTTTCGCGAGGGTGATAACTTCCATGGCTCTTTGGCATTTTCATCATCTAAAGGCATTCGGACCCCGGTAATGCGTCCACGACTGATTGCCTCGCTGACAATATTTGAAACCTCTTCAGGGGTCATGCGTCTGACAGAAGCTAGAAATTGCCATTGATCAGCACAGGGTTCGAGCTGTTCATTCAGAAATATGCTGTTACCTTTCTGGCGAGGATAGTGCTGTAGTGGTAATGCTATCAAGTTTCCAAATCCTCCAACTGGCATTGTATCCTGATTAGGGAAAAAGCGATCATAGGATGTAAAACCTAAATCTGGGTAGTTCTCCATAGTTTCTGTAAGGATATAAGATCCAAGTTTTCTTGCGTCGGATGCCGAAATAGGTTGAGTGAAGAAAATCCATATATGCGCTCCGTTGCCAGACCGCGAGCGTTCAACATAAGCGGGTATTTTCTTTTCTCTGCAAGTTTCAGTGAATGCGGAAACATCTTTATTCCAGCATTTCTTGTCAAAATCTACGGCAAGAAACCAACATGTTTCATTTTGTAATAATGGGTAAACACCTATTATAAAATCTTGTTGCTTGGGGCTATTTGGGTTACGGCCAATAAGGTGGTTATGTATGACCTCATCGGTTATAGGTGGAAATGCTTGGTACTTGCATTCGCCACATTTGACTTTTGGTTTATCGCAAACGCCAGGCACCCATTCATTACCACAAGCCAAACTGTAACCCGAACGGCCAGTCTTTTTATTATCCCAACGGAGGGGATAAACATCTTCCCGTCCACGAAATAGATTTCGAAAAATGGTAATTTTTTCAGAGGAGGAAAGAGAGGCTGAATTCTCAATTTTCGCTGTTGTAGGTGTTAGACCATTTTTCTCAAGATGCTTTAGGCGTGCCAGCAGCTGTGTGCGCTCTTCATCAAGAATATGAAGATGCTTTTTAATTTGAGCGATTTCACTTTTATGTCTGTTCCCGTTCGCCATATAGAACAACCTGACATATGGAGTTGAGTTGCGCTAAACTCACCCCTTATTTTTGGAGACCGTCTAACGGAAAATTTAGATTTTATTGCTATGTGTGAAACCCAACTTGCTGCGCTAAATTCCTTGACTTTTCTTTAGCTTTCAATAACTACAGCAATAATATGTTCATTAATTTGGTTTAATATTTCAGGGGGAAGAAGATCCTTTTGTTCCAATGAATGCCATGCTTCAATTGTCTGGTTTGCCGTTTCATTAATTATATCCCAGACTTTGTTCATAGGAAGCGAAGCTTTATCGACAAACCGTCTTACCTGATCCTTGGTTATTGAGTTGAGACTTCTACTGCCGCCGAAGGTTAATGCTAAATTATCATTGGGTAGGTATGGGACAGTGGAAACAAGGTCGTATGCAGGTGATAAAACCGGCGTCAACCCATTTGGATAGAGTAGCGACCAGTTTTTAAGATGCATATCAGCATTCCCAATCATAATTGAAAAGACTATGCGGCGAATAAATTCGTAAGTAGAATCTTCACCGGCTTCTGCCCACAAGACGGATGCGATATTGGAGTAGTTGCGTTTTTCATATTTAGAGTGCGGGAAAATACCAAAGACTTGGGCAAAGTCTTCCATATGAATCCTTTCACCTTTTGATCCTCGATCAAAACGTTTTATAGCTAACGCATTTCCTGAAAAATTTCCTGTATCTTGTGGCAGTCCTTTAATATCTTTTATTGGCATTAATTTGACTGCCGGGACATTGATGCCGAGATCATGGGCTAGACTCATCATTAGAAACTCATTTTCTGGCACGGCTGGAAACTTTGTTGAAGGAAGTTTTACAATCCAGGAACCGTTCATTCCGTTTGCTGGAATTGTTAATCTTCCTGATGCTTCTGCAATGGCAGAGAACTTCAACTGGACTCCTGCAAGGGAAAATCGTAGGGTGATTTTCTCTTCAGCGGAAAAAATAGTTCTTGCTTCATTGTGAGAGCTAACAGCGGATTCACTCATTTCTATTGGCTTGATTAAGACTGCCCCAGGAAGGTCAAGACCCAAGGCCTCTAAAAGAAAGAACTCCCTTTCTTTTTTAACTCCTATTTTCTGAGCTAAATATGATGCCAAATGGCCTTCTGGTAATAGGTTTGAAAAGAAGGGTGGCAAACGTGTCTTCACGGGTCGAGTGGGAGCAATCATATCCCCTGACGAGGTTTTAAATGATAGGCTTAGTATGGGCGGATTGGGATCATCAATATAATCTTGAACAAATGAAAAAATATGATGGTCTCCTTGAAGTCGATTAATGATACCAACTTGGCGGTCCCCCAAATAGACAGCAAGAGCATAAATTTTCTTTGTCTCAGGTTTCATGGTAATACTCCTGTTGTTCTGGCTCGCCCTCGCCCCCAACAGCATAGAGTGAATGTGTTTTTTCATTGCGGCTGGTCTCTGTTTGATTTTCATAGTCACGAATGAGAGCCTGTACCGCTGGCAACAACTCCCTAGGAACCATCAAGAGATCCTGACCAAGTACACGCACCAAATCTAAAAGCGTGTCAAATCTAGGCACAATTTTTCCTGTTTCAATGCCTGAAATATGCGCCTGAGGAAGGCCCGTTTGTTTTCCTAATGTTGACTGGCTCCAACCTCGCTTGATTCGTTCTATTTTCAAACTGCTTTGGAAGGCCTCTGGCAATTGCTTCAGACGAGCGGCACCCATATGTGTTTTAATATTTTTATTCATAAGATATATGTTATTCCATATTTAAAAATCTGTCAAATTATATGTAATACAATATTAAAATCTAATTTTATCTGAATTTAATATCTATTAATAGG
The DNA here is from genome assembly GCA_047610985.1 of Nitrospinales bacterium. Taxonomy (GTDB): domain Bacteria; phylum Nitrospinota; class Nitrospinia; order Nitrospinales; family VA-1; genus UBA8687. The sequence goes on from JBLFWU010000109.1 coordinate 4,805, forward strand.
GGGGTCAAAATGCATCAAATAAAACCCAAAACGACCTATATTAGCTGATTTTTAACTCAAAATATCATACAACGTTTACATGTAAACCATTGAAAACAAATATTAAGTTTAGATTTTATGAGGATTTTATGGCAGAAAATGACAACCATCCGCCCAAGGGTTCTGTTTTGAAGGTAGAACCTCTTCGGGACGTTAAAGATATCCGCAATATAAGGAAGCCTTTGAAAGGCAACCTGAGGGACTTGGCCGTACTCTTTCTAGATTTGGTCATGTCAATTTACCAGAGAATTTGTTTTCCGGTATATGGTATCCCAAAGGTTCGCCGTGGTGATTATATTGTGATTGATCGTCAATACTTGAGCTACCTCAATATTACTGAACAGTTGAACTGCATATATTGCGGATACTTTAACGGAGTGATGGGGTACACCCGAGAGATAGCGGGTCAAACCGAACAATATTGGTGCCCCATCAAGCATGCTCGAAAAATTAAAGCCCTTCACACAGTCGATACAAAAATTCCTTTGATTATGGCGATGCTTCGGGATACAGAGCAAAGATAAGAGGAAGTCAGGCGCGGTTTTAATGAAAATGAGCTTGGCCTGAGATTGTGATTTTGACCCGTCCCCGTTATTAATA
>JBLFWU010000110.1:0-5386 GCA_047610985.1 Nitrospinales bacterium
ATAAGACAGTAGGACTTTATGATCATTTATTAGGGACATTCAAATAGATGAAACAGGTTGGGCAAAAAGCCAATTAAGATTTTTTGATAGTAAAAATGTTTGTTAGTAAGTTTTGTGTTTAATAAAAAGTTGTTATTCCAAACATCAAGTGTGGGGAGGTTAGTAATGAAAAAGGCAATTTTTTTCGTAGCAGTAAGTGCATTCGTAGGTTTCTTGGGTCTCGGTTCTATCGCGTCTGCTGACAACGTGGTACCAGGCTCATACGAACAACAGAATTCTAGTGGCGTTATGGGTGTTGGACAAACCATGATGCAAATGGGCGCAAGAGATCGAGCCCTGACCAACGCATCAAACTTGGCTTCGCAGGCAGGTGTGGCTCGAAACATCTCGGGTGTAAACTCTGACTATCAGTTCGGTTCTTCTCAGAGCGAGCAATCTTGGAAAGCCGCCAGAACGATTGAAGAAGCTGAGGTTCATGGCTTAGTTCCCGGTGATTGCCAAGGTGAAAACTCTGATGGCAAATACAGAAGCCAAATGAATGATAACCGTATTGATCCTTTTGGAAAAGCTTACATGAAGGAGAACCTGGTATCTGATGCACAATGTGCAGAATACCATCCAACATTGAAATAAGCTAAGCTCCACAAAGAGAAGCATTCAACCTCTCAATGAGGTATAAAGCCGATAGAACATTTGTTCTATCGGCTTTTTTTGTGGAACAAATCGCATTTCCAACCCGAACCAGCCCGATTCACGGACAACCTGCATGGCAAAGCCATCTAGATACAAACTAAAAGTTCTGAAAGCAAAATTCTTCGGCGGGCTTCGCTTGACAAGAAGTAGTATTTTTAATATTTCGAAAAATCTATCGGCTTTTCTCAGGAAAGGCTCTGCAACGGAAAACCTCGGGGTTTTACAAAGCCACACTTCACCTGTACGCCTCATCATCCTAATTCTTTGCTTGCTCTGGATGCGCCCTAGCCCTACTTATGCAGTAGAACAGGTTTCTTTAAGAAAATATCCCGAGTTAAGCCTTCAAGTTCCCAACCCCATGGAAACATCTAAGCTACCAGCCAGAAAAGCCTTTCAAGTCAATCACGAAGAATTTATCTTGCAGTTTTTCTTCAATGAAAGGGATGTGTTTGGTTATATCTTAAAGCGAAATAAAAGACGGCCTATTCATTTTCGCTGGTGCTTTTTCAGGTCCTGCGAAGAAAGCCCTTATGATTACAAAAAAGTCATTGCCCAAGCTTTTCACCCACCTTATGACTCTGGTTTTTTTTCGATCAAATTTCCCGCATACCTGAACTACAGCTTTCAAGGAATGGAATTTTCGTCCCCCAAATAGCCCTGATCCAAGCCAACCATTACTCCTATATTTAACGGAGGAAATTATTCATCTATTTTTAAATTCAAAATATCAAACACACGCTAATCAAAATAATACCCTACTGCGAGTAAGACATAGCTTATAAAAAAAACAGGTATAAACCTATATCCCGAAGGAATCCAAATCGTTAGGATAGGCAAGTTTATATTCCTATTCATCCTTCAAGGGGAGGAAAGTAATGAAAAGAGTAATCACATTTGTATCAGTAAGTGCTTTTGTTGGGGTTTTGGCATTAGGTTCAATTGCCTCAGCAGACAACAACATTCCGGGTGCCTATGCTCAGAGTAACAATGCTCAGGTTATGGGTGTTGGACAAACCATTATGCAGATGGGCGCAAAAGATCGAGTCCTGACCAATGCATCAAACATGGCTTCTCAGGCAGGTGTAGCTCGAAATATCGCTGGCGTAATGCAAGACTATCAATTTGGTTCTTCTCAAACTGAGCAATCTTGGAAACAATGGCGATCAGTAGAAGATACTGGTGTAGTAGTAGGGTTGGTTCCTGGTGACTGTCGTGGAGATAACTTAAAGGGAGTTCGCATTGACCCTTTTGGCAATCCTTACATGAAGGAAGTCCTAGTTTCACAAGCTGATTGTGAAGTCAATCATAAGACATTACAACAATAAATTTGTTATTGCTTAAGTAGTTCAAAAGCCGGTAGAACTCTCTGTTCTACCGGCTTTTTATTTTTTCCCCCTTCATTCCCCCCTCGTTTTACTCCACTAAAGAAAACCTGTTATAATCTCAATATAATTTTTATTACTGACTATGAGGTTCACCATGTCCCGATTTACCGATAATGGCAACGACACTGTTTCAGATGCCCAAACAGAGTTAACCTGGTTTAAAAAAGACTCTAGACAAATTCTGGGGAAATGGATTCATCTGGAAAAAGCCATGAAATTTGCTGAAGAACAAAACGCTGCCAGCTTTGGTGGATTTAACGACTGGAGAATCCCTAAGCTAGAGGATATCAAAACTGTTTTTGATAAAAGTTTCAGTCAGCGGGATTTTGGAAACAGCGAAATACACATTCCTGCAGAATTTGAGCCCAAAGGAGCCGACTGCACCTGGACAGACACCGTCAACGGCGACCGGGCCATGATGTTCAGCCTGGTAAAAGGTCGTTCCAGCTGGATAAACAAATTTGGGGAAGGCCCGTTCGCGGTAAGATTGGTTCGCGGCACCTGTAAAAAGAGTGAAGGCTAACTCAACTTTTTGAGTCTGTGAACATCCATACGGCTGTAATCACCATCAACACGGAAAATATTTTTTTGAAGTTCTGGTCGGGAACATGTTGTAAAACCTGTGGACCCAATTGCGCGCCCAAAATTCCTCCAAGTGCCAAAACTAAACCGGTTTTAATATCGACGTTTCCTAATCGGTAGTGGGCAATGAGAGATGAAATAGCTACTAGCAAAATAAATACAAATGAAGTTCCCACCGCAAGCTTTGCGTCTCGCCCAAGATAAATAAGAAAAGGCACTACCATGAACCCCCCGCCCAAACCGGTTACGGAAGATAGGATACCTACAATTAATCCGACAACTGCCAAAGTTATCATTGATTTTCTCCTTTCTTAACCCATTTTTCCTCCAATGCATCTACAACTGCCGCACCAACTGAATCACCCCAAACGTTAAGCGTTGTTCTGCAACGATCTAAAAACCAATCAATCGAAAGCAGCATACCAATTCCCTCTAAAGGAAGGCCTACGGCCTGCAAAACCATTACCATCGTCACCAATCCAGCTTCAGGAATTCCAGCGGCACCAATTCCTGCTAGAGTCGCTGTTATCAAAACAATTATTTGCTCAGCAAAGCCCATTTCAATCCCCATCATCTGTGCAATAAACATAACGGCTACCGCTTCGTAAAGTGCGGTGCCATTCATATTCACCGTTGCTCCCAAGGGAAGAACAAACAAAGATGCTTTACGACTGACCTGATTATTTTCTTCCGCGCATTCAATGGTAACCGGCAAAGTAGCCGAACTGCTGGCTGTCGAAAAGGCCGTGGTCAACGCTGCCGTTAAATTTTTAAAATAAAGGAGAGGATTTCTTCTCGTAACGATAAAAAGAATTGTCGGTAAAACAAAAAGACCATGTATCAATAGAGCCAAGATAACTGTCCATGCATATTTTCCGATTTTTGCCAGCTCAACAAGAAAAAGGTCTCCACCTCCAGCGGCACCTAGTTTGGACGCTATCAATGCAAACACACCAACTGGCGCAAAATACATAAGAAGATGAACAATTTTCATGATTGCGTTATTGACGGTATCGAAAAACGCTATCGCCTGTTTTCCCGGCTCTCCCAATGTCGTAAGTACACCACCAAAAATCAGGGAAAATATAATAAGAGGAAGAATCTCCATATTGGCCATGGACTGAATCAGGTTAGGCGAGACAAAACTTTGTAAAATATCTGTAATTCCTATAGCTTCCTTCCCAGCAACACTTTTCGGGATTTTATCGACCGTCATTTCCACCGCTACACCTGGCTTCATAATATTCACCAGCACCAGACCAATACCTACCGCTATTCCTGTGGTAGCCATAAAATAAGTCAAGGTTATCAATCCGGTTTTGCCTACATTTCGGATGTCCCCCAAGCCGGAGATGCCCACTATCATCGAAGAAATAATTAAGGGAACCACTAGCATTTTCAATGCATCGAGAAACATATCCCCCAACCAGCCAACGGACAACATAGCTTCGCCATAAAACCACCCACAAAACACTCCCAAAAGAATGCCGATTATCATTAAATAAAGAAGCCCGTTACGTTTCATTAAAGTTATCCTTAATAAACAAAATTTCTTCGAATTCAGCTAACCCGGTTTATAATACAGTTTAACGAATACTTTGCAATTGTCTTACCTTCAGCGGAGGAAAAAATGGCAGAAACAGTTACGCTCACATATCAGGGTAAAACATATGAGCTCCCGCTCATCGAAGGTACCACTGGCGAACAGGCAATTGACATAACAGCATTGAGAAAGACAACCGGATTGATCACATTTGATCCGGGGTTCATGAGTACCGGGTCCTGTAAAAGTAAGATCACTTATCTGGATGGGGAAAAAGGAATTTTACTTTATCGTGGATACCCCATTGAACAGATTGCAGAAAAAAGTTCATTTATCGAAACCTCCTACCTATTGATTTACGGTGAACTGCCAACCCAAAAACAATTAGAGGATTTCAATCATCATATTGTGCACCATTCGATGGTTCACGAATCCATCAAGAAGTTTTATGACGGATTCCCCAATAATCCACACCCCATGGCGGTATGCAGTGCGGTGGTGGGTTCTCTGGCAACATTTTATCAAAATGAACTCAGCGTACGTGACGACAAGGAAATTGAAATTGCTATTCACAGACTAATGGCCAAACTACCGACTATAGCCGCATACAGTTATAAAAAGTCGATCGGACTCCCACTTTCCTACCCGGACAACTCCCTAGGTTATTCTGAAAATTTTTTAAAGATGATGTTCTCTCTTCCCTGTGAAGAATATGAGCCTGATGCGGATGCCGCAAAAGTGCTGGATGTTTTATTGATTCTACACGCCGATCATGAGCAAAACTGCTCGACAAGCGCAGCAAGAATTGTTGGAAGCTCCATGTGCAATCTGTTCGCATCGGTATCCTCTGCGATTTATGCCCTTTGGGGACCTCTTCACGGTGGTGCCAATCAGGCCGTCATAGAAATGCTCCAGGAAATACATAACAATGGAGGCGATGTTAATAAATATGTCGCGAAAGCCAAAGACCCCAATGACCCATTCCGGCTAATGGGATTCGGCCATCGTGTGTATAAGAATTTTGATCCGCGAAGTCGAATCATTAAAAAACTTGCTCATAAAATTCTGGATAAACCGGGATATCAGGAGCCTCTTTTGGAAATCGCCCTACAACTTGAAGAAATCGCAATCAAAGATGAATATTTTGTAGAGAAAAAACTTTACCCTAATGTCGATTTTTACT
>JBLFWU010000111.1:0-5374 GCA_047610985.1 Nitrospinales bacterium
ACGACCAATTTAATGCCACGACGTGGCGTATATTAATAATAAACGGGGTGACAATCTTTCTTATGTTTATCGCGGGAGTATTTTTTGTGCAGAATATCAGCCGCCCGATTATAAGTCTGTCGAAAGCCGCAAATGATATTTCTGTAGGTAAATACTCCGGCAAAAATATACCATCGAAAATGAGGGATGATGAAATTGGAATACTCAATAAGTCCTTTATAAAAATGGCAGAAAATATCCGTCAACATAATTTAGAACGGGAACATTTGATCAAGAAAATCGCTCAATTGAATGACGATCTGTCAGGTCGGATCATCGAGTTGAACCATGCCAATAAGGATATGGACAGCTTTACTTACTCGGTTGCACACGATCTTCGCGAACCTCTACGGTCGATAAATGGCTTCGGTAAGCTAATTTTAAAAAATCATGCCGATAAGCTTGATGAAAAAGGCATGGACTACTTCAATCGCATGTCTAGTTCGGCACAAAAGATGGGAAACCTCATTGAGGCCCTTCTCGCTTTGTCCCGGCAAACGAGAAAAATATCACAAGCCGTTTCCATTGACCTGACCGCCATGACCCATGAAATATTGGCAGGCCTTGTTGATCACCCTCTACCGTATGGCATGAAAATCATTGTAGCCGATGGCATGAGGCTAAATGGCGACAAGGAGTTAATAAAAGTTGTGTTAACGAACCTACTTAGTAATGCCTTGAAATATACCTCCAAACGGACAGATGTCGTCATCGAGGTGGGGGTGCAAATTCAGGAAGGAAAGACGGTCTATTTCATCCGTGACAATGGTGTGGGTTTCGAAAGTGAATACTCAAATAAACTATTCCTTCCTTTCCAACGCCTGCATTCAACGCAAGATTATGAAGGGGCCGGTATTGGACTCGCCACCGTGGAACGCATCATAGATCGTCATGGGGGCCGAGTGTGGGCTGAAGGGGCTGTCGATCAAGGCGCGACATTCTATTTTTCAATTTAAGGAGATAAAAGTGAAACAAAAAATATTATTAGTGGAGGATAGTCCCAACGATGCGGAACTCATCATGGTGTCGTTGAAGGAAAATCGCATCTCTAATGAAATAATTTGGGTCAAGGACGGAGCTGAGGCGTTAAAACTCTTGCTCGGGGATGGCAAGAAGGTGGCAGGACAAGATGATCTTCTGCCTGCGATGGTTCTATTGGATCTGAAATTGCCCAAGGTAGATGGGTTAGAGGTGCTACAGCGCCTCCGCGCCGATGTCAGGACCAAATTGCTACCCATAGTTATCCTCACCTCTTCAGATGAAGAGAGTGACAAAGTCAAAGGCTACTCATATGGCGCCAATAGCTATGTGTGCAAGCCGGTCGATTTCCAGGAATTTGGCAGGGCCGTCCGTGACCTAGGGCTGTATTGGCTGGTTCTGAATGAATCCCCCCTCCTCTGAAGGAGCGATGAACCCATGACCACAACACTGCGACTGCTTATTATTGAGGACTCGGAAAATGATGCCCTATTATTGCTGGAGGGGTTACGTAGCGAGGGTTATGAATCCAGTTTTGAACGCGTCGAAAATGAAAAGGACATGCGTGTAGCCTTGGAGGGTATGCGTGCGGGCGTTGTTGAGAAACAATGGGATTTTGCCATCTCCGATTATGTGTTACCGGGCTTTGGTGCACCGCAGGCGTTAAGGCTTTTAAAGGAGTTCCGTCTCGATCTACCATTCATCATTGTGTCAGGATTGATAAATCCGGTAGAGATAGTAGAACTTATGAGGAGTGGTGCTCGCGATTTTGTCATGAAGAATGACCTAGCTCACTTACCTCTCGTCATAAAACGGGAATTGAACGAGTTAAGATCCCGCCGGAAACTCAACCAGATTGAAAAGAAAAGTCATGAAGAACAACATTATCTGGCCATGATTATGGACAATGCAGAAGAGGCAATTATCACGGTAGGAGAGGATCTGCGTATCTGTTTTTTCAATAATGGGGCAATTAAAACTTTCGGTTATGCCACGGAGGAAGTGGTTGGTCAGCCTCTCGACTTGTTGCTACCTGATCACAAGAAGGGATTGCATCATAAGTTCATCCAAGACTTTATGGTCTCACCCATAACCTCGCGACATATGAATGAGCGTCGTGAAATCATTGGCCTGCACAAGGATGGAAGTGAGTTCTCAGCCGAAGGTACGATCTCAAAGGTCAAAACAGGAGTAGACACTCTGTTCACAGTGATTTTGCGTGATATCTCGGAACGTAAGCGTGCGGAGGCTGAGATCCAACAGTCGTACGCTACACTAGAGCAACGCGTAAAGGAACGAACCGCTGAATTAAATGAGGCCAAAGAAGAGGCGGAGCGTGCGAATTCGACGAAATCGGAGTTTTTATCCCATATGAGCCATGAGCTTCGAACCCCCATGAACGCAATTCTGGGGTTCTCACAACTGCTGATACATAATTCGAAGGAAGAATTAACCCCGAATCAGCAGGAGAGTGTGGATGAAATCCGTAAAGCGGGAGCGCATCTGCTCGTCCTGATCGATGAGGTTCTGGACTTGTCCAAAATCGAGGCTGGAGAGATATCCATTTCACTGGAACCTGTGTCGTTATTGCCCCTTGTAAATGAAACGATGATGTTGATAGAACCCATGGTATCGGAAATGGGCATTCAGCTTTTGAATGAGATGAATCAAGATCCTCAGGTGGTAGTTCTAGCGGACCGAATACGTTTGAAGCAAGTTTTTCTCAATTTGCTGTCGAACGCTGTGAAATACAATAAAAAAGGAGGGACGGTACGGCTCTTCTGCAAGGAGGGTCAGGAAGGGACAATATGTATTTGTGTGAAGGACACGGGACTAGGGCTCAGTGAAGATCAATACTCGCGGTTATTTGAGCCCTTCGACCGTCTGGGAGCAGAGGGGACGGATACGGAAGGCACGGGGATCGGATTGACGATCACGAAGAAGTTGGTGGAATTGATGGGGGGCACGATTGGTGTGGAAAGTAAATTGGGCGAAGGCAGTTGTTTTACAGTTGAGTTGTCGATGGCGGATCAAGCCCTTGTGAATGAAAAGGTAGAGGACTATGAGAGGGCGGAGGAGAGTTTCAAACGGAAAGATTCATCCCTATTATTTACGGTGCTGTATGTGGAGGACAACCCGGCCAATCTGAGGTTGATGGAGAAGATACTACAGGATAGAGAAGACGTTGAACTGCTATTGGCTCCCGATGCGAATATTGGTTTAGAGCTAGCGCAGGCACATTGTCCTGATTTGATTCTGATGGATATCAACCTGCCGGGAATGGATGGGATTGAGGCGCTGAAAAAACTAGGAATGTCCGAGAAAACCCGGAACACTCCAGTGATTGCGGTCAGTGCCAATGCGATGCAGAAAGACATTGACCGGGCTCTTGCGGCGGGATTCAAACACTACCTCACCAAACCCATCGATGTAAAGCAATTGATAGAAGTAATAGAAATGGAAATCGGGCTGAGGAATTCTGCTTAAACCCGATATTCTTCAAGAAACTAGATTTATAAAAAAATCTGTACTAGAAGGAATTATATTGAAGTTATTATTGTTAATACCCTCATAAGGCTAAGATTTTAACAGGATTTTTTATGCTGGTAGAAGAAGAAATTCTTAAAAGTAAAATACTAATAGTCGATGACGAACCTGCGAACATTAAGCTACTTGAAAAAGCTTTAGATCAGGAAGGCTTTACTAATGTTCGAAGTGTACAGGATTCCCGAAAAGTTTTAGGAATATTTAAGGAATTCAACCCCCATTTGGTTTTACTTGATCTGAGAATGCCACATTTGGATGGTTTTCAGGTCATGGAGCAGTTAAGCGAAATCGAGCAGAAATCATATGCTCCAATCATGGTTTTGACTGCTGAAGATGAATCCCATATTCGCTTGCGTGCTTTAAATTCGGGTGCTGTCGATTTTTTGAGCAAGCCTTTTGATTATTCTGAGGTGATTCTTCGAATCAAAAACACGTTGAAGATGAGGCTACTGATTAATGCCCAGCAAACCAATAAAACCGGAGTCGAAGAAGACCTTGTCAGAGAATTTTCACGCAAATCACATAATGTGGACATAGATGTTATACAAAGCCTGTGTCGTGCCAATGAAACCCATTCCAGACAGTCGGGAGACAATTTCATCCGGGTCAGTCATTATGCTTTTCTTCTGGGAAAGGATATGGGTTTCACGGATCAGCAATGCAATGATCTTAAGTTTGCCAGTTCCACCTATGATATTGGGAAAATAGGGGTTCCAATACCTCTTTTGAACAAAACAACCAAACTGACTCAGGAAGAATTGGAGTTGATAAAAACCCATACAAATCTGGGAGCGGATTTGTTATCTGGGAGCGATACCAAAATAATGAAGATGGCAAGGAAAATCGCTTTGGAACATCATGAAAAATGGGATGGGTCCGGCTATCCCATGGGATTGAAAGGAGAAGAGATTTGTTTGGAAGCCAGAATTGTTGCCATTTGCGAAGTTTTCGATGCAATGACCTCGAAGAGACCTTATAGACCAAAATTTTCTAATGAGGAAAGTATATCCTTTATTGAAGAAAATGCTGGAATACATTTTGATCCTCAGTTAATTCCGAATTTTAAAAATATCTTCTCGAAAATTTTAAAAAGTAAAGAAGAGCTGACGGATGAAAATAAAACAAACCCTTTGTTTATAGAAAATAAATACAAATTCAAACCAGACGTAATTCCAAGACTAAAAGCCACCTTGCCTAAAATTTTCACACCTCATTATGATCAAGTTATATTATTGGTAGATGATTCGAAGGCGATGCGCTCTGCCATAAAATCCGTTGTCAAAAAGTTGGGATTTAAATTTGAAAATATCCTGGAGGCATCAAGTGGGTCTATCGCTCTGAAAAAACTAGAACAAAATCAGGTATTTCTTGTAATCACCGATCTTTATATGCCTCATATGTCGGGATTAGAATTGGTTTCCAAAATTCGAGAATACCCAAAGTTCAAGAACCTGCCTATCATTATTGTTTCAGAAGAAAACAGAGAGAAAATAATCAGGGAGATAGTTCAAGTAGGAGCGAACCAGTATTTACTAAAACCATTTAATGGGTATCAATTAGAGGAAAAGATAAACCAAGCTTTATTCAGTCTTGCGGAGGCAGCAACCTGATCTATCTCTTGATAGTTGTGCCGACAAGCTTATCCTCGCATGAAACCCCACAATCACCTTATTATATTTCAAATAAAAAACGACCGATAAATAATCCTATTTTCTTCTTCTAGTGAATTGAGGGATGAGTTTCTTCCCTTGAACTAATTTTTCTGCCCAATCCAAACAACCTCCCCTACTATTTTAATTGCATCTGTTTT
>JBLFWU010000112.1:0-5364 GCA_047610985.1 Nitrospinales bacterium
CAAAAAGAACTATGGCAACCATAACGATCCCACTATCCAATAAAGTATTTTCCCAGTCGGGTAAGGCATAATTTATAAGCCACGGCACTGCAACAAAAAGTACAGCAACAAAGCCGATTCCCAGAAGGCTAAAAATGGAAATGATTAATACTTTATCATTCATAATTGAAATCCTTTACAGATTAAGCCCCAAACGAGGGACAATTTATCTTAAGTGATTGTAGCAACTTAATTGCGGCTTTGAAAATATTTGCTCATTATATGTTAATTACATGAAATCAGATAAAAATGACTCCATCGCCCCAGACATCCGGGCAGCGATCCGCAAGCTTTCCCAAAATTGTGTTGATGAGGCTCTGTTCGAAGAAATTCTGACCACACTTTTGTTAATGGCTGATGAGCATAAAGATCGAGGAGACTACAAACTCATTGATAAAACCCTGAAGGAGCTTAGGACTTCATTCCAAGTTTTCAAACCTTATCGAGAGATACGGAAAGTAGCCCTATTCGGCTCGGCCAGGGTTGTTGAATCTGACCGCAATTACGAGTTAGCGCAGACCCTGGCAAAAATCCTCGTTAAAAATAGTTTTATGGTTATCTCCGGCGCAGGCGGAGGCATTATGGAAGCCGCCAACCGTGGAGCTGGTGCCGACAATAGTTTCGGGTTGAATATAAAACTACCTCACGAACAGGCGGCAAACTCTTTTATTCGCGATTCTACCAACCTCATAGAGTTCAAATATTTTTTCACTCGAAAACTGGTATTTATAAAAGAGTCGCACGCCACAGTTCTTTTGCCTGGTGGATTTGGAACTATAGATGAAGGATTTGAAAACCTTACATTATTCCAAACGGGAAAGTGCATGCCCAGGCCCATTGTCCTACTCGACCATGAGGAGGATGATTATTGGGATCGTTGGCTGGACTTGCTGGACTCTCTTTTACTAAAGAACGGTTTTGCATCTACTGAAGACCGCCTCCTTATAAAAAGAGCTCGCAACGCTGAAGAAGCTCTGAATCATATAAAATCGTTTTATCGCGTTTTTCACTCTCTACGCTATGTAAGAGAGAAAACCGTATTGAGGCTAAACACCCCTCTTTCTGCGGAACTTCTAGAAAAACTGAACGGTGAGTTTCAAGATATCCTCTTCAAAGGCAAAATTGAACCTACCGGACCGTTAAAAGAAGAATTAAAAAATCAGGAGTATCCCACCCTACCTCGAATCTCCCTCTATTTTGACAAAAAGAGCTTTGGCAGACTCAATCTGCTGATCTCTAGAATCAATCAAAGCTAACCTTCCTCTCATATTCCATCAAAATTTATAATATTTTATACATATAAAACAATTTATTATTAAATTTTAGCATTTTAATGCATTAATTTAAATTAATGTTAAACATATGTCCATCAATACGCTTATATGAACAGTGTTGCGCGATTGTTTTAATTTTTAATCATATTTGGTCTGGTTTTTGCTTGTTTCACTAATGAGTACAAAATTAAAACAATTTTTTGGTGATACAGATGAATCTCAGGAGAAATTTAAAAAAAGGCGAAACCATATTTAGTCAGGGGAGCCAAAGTGATTGCGCATTTATCATTAATTCGGGATCCGTTGAGATAATCGAAAACACCCTCAAAGGTCAGAAGGTAATTGGGCAGTTAACTGAAAACGAAATTTTCGGAGAAATGGGTTTGATCGATGGAAGGCCTCGCTCTGCAACAGCTCGAGCACTTGAAGATTCAGTTGTATTTAAAATGACCCAAGTTAGTTTTGACAAACTTGCCAGGGAAAAACCGGAAGCCTTACTGCCAATATTAAAAGTTTTAAGCAGCCGTTTGAGAGAAACAATGAATTTGATGAGACCATAGCGGCAAATTACCGATCTCAACTCCGATGGAGTCGCACCATGATTACTAAAAATTATAAAAAATATGACTTCATATTCAGGGAAGGAACGCAAGGGGACCGTGCCTATATGATCGATATGGGCAGGGTCGGTATCATTTCCGAAACTGACCATGACGGCAAGCGCAAAATAGTTGCCATCCTTAGAAAGAACGATATCTTTGGTGAGATGGGGCTCATAGATAATGAAGTAAGAACCGCAACGGCTATTGCTTTGGAGGACACCCAAGTCTCGGTAATAAGCAAGAAGACGTTTGACTATTTATTAAAACACGATCCCTTCGCACTGAGGCCTTTGTTGGAAGTTCTGTCACACAGGTTGAGAAGCACCACAGACTTGCTCTGGGAAAACTCTAAAGGCCCTGTATTAAAGGTGAGGTCTTAAAAGAATAAAAATCATGGAAACCACGACTACATTTTTCAAGGAAGAAGTTATTTTTCGCAAAGGAGAAGCAAGTAAATATGCCTATATCATTAAATCGGGGAAGGTAGGCATCTACAAGGAAAATGACTATGGAAAAAGGATTCTTGTTCGAATTCTGAGAAAGTCTGATTTGTTTGGAGAAATGGGACTGATCGATAAGTATCCTCGCTCTGCCACAGCCGTTGCACTTGAACCCTGCGACTTAACGGTAGTGGACAAATCTCACTTTATACGCCTTTCTCAATACAGCCCTAAATTTTTTATCATCCTCATTAAGACTTTGACAAATAGGCTGAGAGATACTTTAGGTCAGCTAAAAAATGAAGGTAAACAAGTAGAAACAATAAGCAAAACTCAAATATCAAAACAAAGGGGGGTCCAAAAATGAAAACTCTATATTTTAATCCTGGTGATGTGGTGTTCAAGGCTGGAAGTCCCAGTGATTGCGCTTACCTTATTGAAACGGGAACATTTGAAGTCTTCTGCCTGAATAATCAGGGAGATAAACAAGTGATCGGAGTATTGGATCAGGATGATATTTTCGGAGAAATGGGATTGATCGATGGCAATCCCCGTTCTGCAACGGTTAAAGCTTTGAGCAAAAGTAAGGTCACGGTTTTAACTCAAGAATGCTTCAATTCACTTGAAGACCTTAACCCACAAGCCTTAATGCCATTATTGAAGGTACTGACAGCACGTGTAAGAGAAGCATTTCGCCTGGCTAATTTGCAAAGCCCGTACTCGATTTAGAGAAATATTTATAAAAATCCGCACCGGGCTTCCACAGCCCGCCCCTCACTTCCACCCAAGCCATAACCCTATTATTTACAATGGCTTACATTTCCTATACAATAGACTCCGATTAAGGGTCAAGTTTATTCAAACAAATACCGTTTTATTACCTGTAGCTCCAAATTTTTAAAGATTCGCCTTATCTGAAATCATAAATTTTGAAACTGAGATACAGTTTTGATTTAAAGGTTTCGAAGACTCTTTAAAATGAATTTTCGTGCTTTAGATTTGAAAGATCCTGTTTGAATGAAAACCCTCAGTTACCAGGTACCACAATCATCATTTGAGCAGACCGTTATCCTGGAAAATGATGAATTTGAAAACACTTTCATCAAGGGTCCCTTGAAAGGCCATCCCAAAACATTAATAATCATTCCCGCTTACAACGAAGAAAAAAATATAGGCGCTGTTCTGGAGATGATTCAGAAAAAAGTCCCGGGAATTCCCATTCTGGTTATTAATGATGGCTCCTCGGACAATACCGAAAGCGTTGCCCGTAGCCACGGTGCTAAAGTCATTTCCCTACCCTATAATTCAGGCTATGGAGTGGCACTGCAAACGGGGTTCATATTTGCCGCCCGAAAAAATTTCGCCATTGTTATTCAAATGGATTCCGATGGCCAACACGACCCTAAAAATGTAAAAGACCTCATCGAAGAAGTACAAAAGGATGGGGTGGATGTTGTGATCGGTTCTCGGTTTCTAGAGAGCGGTTCCTACAAATCATCTTTTGCCAGACGTGCAGGTATTTTTATTTTTGGTAAGATCGCCTCGATATTTTGTGGACAAAAAGTAACTGATCCGACTTCAGGGTTTCAAGCTCTTAAGGGAAAAGCTATTCATTTTGCCGCAAGCGATCATTATCCCCCTGACTATCCTGATGCTGACTTTATCATTCTGATGCATCGTTATGGATTGAAGGTCAAAGAAATTCCCGTTACCATGCATGCCAGCCCTGACAAAGAGTCCATGCACCATGGTCACAAAACCATTTATTATATTTTCAAAATGTTTCTATCTATTTTTGTTACTGTGCTAAGAAACGTGTCCAAGAGGTAAAATCATGCCACCTAAAATTCAAGTCATATCCATCTTAATCTGTATTTTTCTTGTTGCTTACGTTTTTGAGCTCGTCAGAAGAAAGCATCTGAGCGAAGAATATTCAATGGGCTGGCTCGTCACAGGAACTAGCATGCTAGCCTTATCGGTTTCTGAGACACTACTCAAGTGGGTCTCAGAATTAGTCGGAGCTACTTTATTCACATCCACTTTATTCTTTTTTGGGCTGTTATTCCTCATGGTCATTTGCCTACACTTCTCCATTCGAATTTCTGCATTGACCAACCAAGTCCGCAAACTGACTCAGAGCATAGGCATTCTGGACCTTGAAAAGAAAACATTGGAAAGTCAAATCAGACAACCCAACTGGCAATCCGATTCTTCAAACATGGAGCAGCTTTGAAGGTCTTACGTACGATAGAAACTTTTTTGCCTTATATTTGCGGTCCTGTTAATCAGGCATTTCAAATATCTGATCGTCTTGAAAGGAAAGGCGTTTCATCGCCGGTTTATACGACCTATTCCGATGTTCCCCCCGCTCTCCCGAAACTGGAAACGATTGGCAGGGTCGCTGTCCATCGATTCAAATCACAATTCAAAATCATGCGTTACCTGGTCAGCGCCGGAATGTTGTCCCACCTGAAAAACTTTGACATCTTACATAGCCACAATTACCGCAATTTCCAAACCGATAGCGGTTTTTTTTTGCTCGCACCAAAAGCAAGCCCTTCGTCCTAAACACCCACGGCTCACTTCTCGGCTTTAAAAATTACCTTCCTTCTATCGCACAAAGATTGCCCTATCATCTTTACGATATTGCTACGTTAAAGACTTCGGCAAAAAGAGCACAGGCTGTAATCGTTTCCTCAAAATTTGAATACGAAGATGCTATTGAGTTTGGAATCGCAAAAGAAAAAATTCATATTATTCCTATGGGGATTGAAGTAGAAAGAATTGAGAAGGATCAAAGCACGTCTGAACAACTGCAAATCCTATTTGTCGGCCGCATAGCCCGTGTCAGGCGAATTGAATTACTCCTTCAAGCTGTAAGCCAGCTGAACATCCCTTTTCACCTCACCCTAGCTGGTGGGGAAGAAAAAACCAGCAGTGTCACCCGCAAGGGTTATTTGAACGAACTAAAACAACTCACCAAACAATTAAACCTTGAAAATAAGGTGA
>JBLFWU010000113.1:0-5257 GCA_047610985.1 Nitrospinales bacterium
AGGTTTTGCTTGCATAAAATCACCGGGTTTTGAAAGATATTCAACAACTTCCGGCAATTTTACAACACTCAAAAGACATCTTCACCCTTTATATACAGGCTCTATTGACTTTTTCAGGGACGACTAAATAAGTATCTGGAAAGTCAAAATGAAAAAAATTGTACTGGTAGTTGATGATGACAAAACCGATGTAATGGCTATTCAAAGAGCATTGCAAAGTATGGTGCTAAAAAATGAGATTGAAGTTGAAGTTTTTAATGACGGAGATGAAGTAATTGCAAGATTGAAAGATGGACCAACCACTGAAGCCTATAAAGATTCCCCCGTCCCTTATATTATGTTCTTGGATTTAAATATGCCCAAGATGGATGGTTTAGAAGTTTTAGAGGTTGTTCGCAGTGATCCTAAACTAAAATCTATGGTGATTTTTGTTTTAACGACTTCCAATAACCCTACTGATATTAAAAAAGCTTATCAAAAATGCATTGCAGGATACCTTGTGAAATCTGAACAAGGAAACCGTTACGAAAAATTAAAAGATCTAGTGCAATCTTATTCCAATGCTGTTACCCCACCCATAGAGTATTAAGCGATTCCTCCTTTTTTAGATTTATATTGCTGCTTCGCTATTTGTGTATAAACCTGTTAGATGGAAGGCTTGCTCCCTTTTGCATCTTGCCAATGTTGTTCCAATTCCTCGAGGGTGGTTTCTTTTAAAGTTTTTCCGCGTTTAGCAACTTCGGCTTCAATATGCTGAAACCTTTTAATGAATTTGTTGTTGGTTGCGCGCAAGGCTTCTTCGGCGTCTACTTTTTTGAACTTGGCGATATTGACTATTACGAAAAGGATATCTCCGAGCTCTTCTGTCATATCTTCTTCTTTTCCTGAAAGGACGGCCTCTTTAAATTCCGCTACCTCTTCATCGAGCTTGTCAAACACATCATCGATTTTATCCCAGTCGAATCCGTGCTTTGCGGCTTTTTTTTGTAGTTTTTGTGCGCGTAATAATCCGGGAAGGTGAGGAGGGATACCGTCCAACACGGACTCTCTATTTTCTTTTCCTTTTTCTTTGCTTTTGATTTCTTCCCATTGAGTAACAACTTCTTCGGGTGTTTCCAGGTTTTCTTCTTTGAATACATGCGGGTGGCGATGCACCATCTTATCGCTGATGGATTCCACAACATCGGTTATGTTGAACTCGTCTTTGTTTTCGGAAATCTTTGCATGGAACAAAACTTGGTAGAGCAAGTCCCCCAGCTCTTCTTTGATTTCTTCAGGGTTATTACTATCCAAAGCTTCAAGAGCTTCGTAGGTCTCCTCCACTAAAAAAGGTTTCAGGGATTCGCGTGTTTGAACTTTGTCCCAGGGGCAGCCATTTTCTCCCATCAGGGTATCGACGATTTCAGTTAACTTCTTAAATGCAGCGCTCATATTTTTATGCCATGAATTTGAGGATAACCGAATCGGCGAGGAACAATCCTTTCCTCGACAAGGCGATACGGTTTTGGGTGAATGTAATAAGCTCTTGATTGAGTAAGGATTCGACAGACTTCCCATAAACTTTTTGAAAAGAGACTTGGAAGCGTTTCTCAAAAACATCAATTGAAATACCTTTAAGAAGTCGCAAGCCCAGCATCAAAGTTTCTCCCATTGCGTGTAGAGGCTCCAGACGTTCTCGTGTGTCGACCGCACTTGCCTTATTCTCGATTTCACGAATGTATATTGAGGGCAAGTTTATATTTTTGGATCTTTCTCCATTGAGATAAGAAGATGCGCCTGCACCGACTCCAAGATACTCACCATTGTTCCAGTAGTTGATGTTGTGTTGTGATTCCATACCGGGTTTCGAAAAATTTGAAATTTCATATTGTGAATAACCAGCATCTTCAAGAACATGAATTGTAGTTTTATACATTTCCAATTGGATGTCTTCGTGAGGTAGACAGAGCTTGCCTCTCTCATGGAGCTTAAAAAAAGCGGTCGCAGGTTCGATGGTAAGATTGTAGGTGGAAAGGTGATCGGGGTTTTTAGCGATAGCTTGCTTTAAATGCGATTGCCATTTTTCTATTGTTTGGTCTGGTAGGGCGAACATGAGGTCCATCGACAGGTTTTCAAATTTTGCTGATCGCGCCCGATGCACGGTTGAGTGTATCTCTTCCTCGTTATGAACCCTTTCCAGTAAATGCAGTTCTTTTTCGTCGAACGATTGCACCCCGATACTGATGCGGTTGTATCCTGCCGCACGAATTTCCTCTAAAGTTTCAAGTTTAATGGTTGCCGGGTTGGCTTCAATAGAGATTTCGCAGTCTGGGGTTAGATTGAAATATTGCCGAACGGTATCGAGTATTATTTTTAGTTGGAAAGGGGGGAGAATAGTGGGTGTTCCACCCCCCACAAAGACAGTAGGAACGTTATATCCCTTTAAAGTGGTAGAATAATATTTTAGCTCTTTCAGCAGGGCTTCGACGTAGTGTACAGACTCTTCCTGATTCTCTGGATGAGAATTGAAATCGCAATAGCCACATTTATGCAGGCAATATGGAATGTGGAGGTATAATGCCAGGTTCATGGTAATATCATAGACGTTTTTCGAAAACTGGATTCATTCTTACACAGGAAAATTATATTTGTGGAAAATTTGTTAACTAAACAGCCAGAACGCTTGTGAGCCAGACTCCTTCTTTTAAGTCGGGTTATGCCAGCATCGTGGGTCGCCCCAATGTAGGTAAGTCTACCTTGCTGAACCGATTAGTGGCGCAAAAAGTGGCTGCGACATCTAGTAGACCGCAGACCACACGCAACAAAATAACTGGAGTGGTGCACCTGCCAAATGCGCAGATAATTCTGGTTGATACCCCAGGTATTCATTCAAGCAATAGAACTTTAAATGAAATGATGGTGAAGGCTTCGTTAAGCACTTATGCCGATGTTGACATGATTCTGGTTTTGATAGATGCCTTGGATGGGTTCAGGGATGAAGATGAATATGTTTTGAAGTCCATGCAACATACTTCGGCACCCAAAATTCTGGTGATCAATAAAATTGATTTAGTTGAAAAACCAAAGCTTCTTACTTTAATTGCCGAGGCCCATGATAAATCTATTTTTAAGGAAATCATTCCCGTTTCCGCTTTGAAAGATGATGGCATGGATCCCTTGAAGGAGTTAATCATTGGATACCTTCCCGAAGGTCCAGAATACTTTCCAAAGGATATGATAACTGACTGCACCGAAAGTTTTTTGCTTGCAGAAATCATTCGTGAGAAGGTGTTGAGCCTGACTCGATCAGAAGTGCCGCATTCGGTTGCTGTAGTATTAGGAAGCATGGAAGAACAGGCAAACGGTGTGGTCAAAATTGATGCCACGCTTTATACGGAAAAGGCGTCGCAGAAAAAAATATTGATAGGGCAGGGGGGTAGTATGCTTACATCTATTGGACGAATTGCTCGAATAGAAATTGAGAAACGTTTAGGGGCTAAAGTGTATCTAAAGATATTTGTGAAGGTGAAATCAAACTGGCGAGACCAGAAACAATCAATTAAAGAGTTCGTTTATCCCCATGATTCATTATAAAACCGAAGAAGAAATTGAAGTAATGAGAGAATCCTGCCAACTTGCGGCAGAAGTTCTTGTGATGATTGACCCCTATGTGAAGCCGGGAGTCACGACCGATAGACTGAATCAGATTTGCCACGACTTTATTGTCTCTAAAGGGGCCATCCCATCGCCTCTGAATTATCGAGGCTTTCCGAAAAGCATTTGTACTTCGGTCAACGAAGAGATTTGTCATGGCATCCCCTCCGAGAGAAAACTTAGAAACGGAGACATTGTAAATCTGGATATCACTACTTATTTTAAAGAATTCCATGGAGATACTAGCCGTACCTTTTTCGTGGGATCTCCGAGGAAAAAAGCTGAAAAACTGGTTGAAGTTTGTAGAGAAGCTTTGCAACGAGGAATCGAAGTAGTCAAGCCTGGTGCTAGGCTTGGGGATATTGGTGCTACGATTCAGGGTCTGGCTGAAAGCAACGGTTATACCGTTGTCAGAGAATTTTGCGGTCATGGTATTGGCAACAACTTTCACGAAGAACCGCAAATTTTACATTATGGAAATTTTGGAGAAGGATTGGAAATAAAAAAGGGCATGGTGTTTACCATTGAACCGATGCTAAATTTAGGGAAACCTGACTTGAAAGTTCTTTCCGATAAATGGACTGCCGTCACCCAAGACGGACAACTCTCCGCTCAATTTGAGCACACCCTCTGTGTAACAGATACCGGAGTGGATGTTATGACCCGCCTTGATGGAAAAACTGTTTTTTAATTCTCTTAACGATCTGTTGTAAAAATTCGCAAATGATACGGGTTATCATTTGAGGTTTCCTATTTGAAAGATTTAAAGGTCAAACCTCAACTTACTTTATAAGGGTTTGTCGCTAGTTGATAGGAATTCTCATTCTTAGTATCAACTCTAAGCCTTTATAAATAAAGGCGTTGACAGGTTTTTTTATGTCTAGTAAATTGGGTGGTAGAGGAATTTGGCTTAATAAATGAATTATAAGGAGAAGTGAAATATGAAGGGTGATAAGGCCGTACAGGATGCTTTAAATGACGTGTTGATGGCGGAGCTGACAGCGATAAATATTTATTATATTCATTACAAAATGCAGGAAGATTGGGGTTACGAAAAAATTGCCAGCCATTCACGAGAAGAATCCATGGGAGAAATGAAACACGCCAATTTGATGATTGAGCGACTTTTATTTCTAGATGGCGTTCCCGATATGCAAAAGTACGATACCGTGCTGGTGGGCAATAGCGTGGAAGAGCAATTAAAAAACCAATACAAAATTGAACTGGCGCATGTGGCTCGTTTGAGAATACATATTAAGACTTGTTTTGATAAATCCGATTTTGGTAGCAAGGAAATTCTTGATGGAATCTTGATGGATACCGAGGAAAGCGTTGATTGGCTCGAAACTCAATTTACGCGTATCAAGGATATCGGCATTAAAAATTATATGATGGAGAGTATGAGCAAAGATAATAATTAAAAAGTAACCCAACTCTCTCTTTAAGATACGCAAGGAGTATGGGACTAAATAATGCCTCTTTTCATCCAATTACTTGGTCGTCCCTGAAAAATTCGATAGAGCCCATATATAAAGGGTGAAGATGGGTTTTGAGTGTTGTAAAATTGCCGAAAGTTGTTGAATATCTTTCAAAACCCGGTGATTTTATGCAAGCAAAACCTCGT
>JBLFWU010000114.1:0-5165 GCA_047610985.1 Nitrospinales bacterium
TCTGTGCAATATCACCCTGAGGCTTCTCCAGGGCCTCATGATTCTGAGCATTTGTTTGATAAATTTGTAAATCTTATGAAAGTAGGAGATTAATGCTCAGAGAAACTTTAGAGCAGCTATTCGAATTCGCCGCAAAAGCTATTCCTTCCGATCAAATATTAGAAGCCAAAAAAACTTATCAAAAAGAGACTGGAGATATCTATGAGGATGACAACTCCTACAATTCAAGAATGGCTCTATTCCTTGAATGGTATTTATTCGATGATTACATTGTAGAGAAATCACAAACACCTCTTGAAACTCTCATCGAAGAAAACCCAGACGCATGGAATAGCGACAAACTTGAAATCTATAAAAGCATTACTAAGAGCATTCAGGGTTTATTTCTTGTAAAAAAAATTAAAGACGAAACAGTGAAAGTTGTAAACCTCTTTACCGATGAAACCTATCAAGCACAGGAAAAAGATTCGCGCTTGATTTTTAGGAAAAATGATATTTTTCAAGGTCGCCTTATATTCTTTCAAGATCAATTTCATTTTACGGGCAATTTTTGTTTCCACCCCGATAAGACTCATAAATATATAAAGCAGGAAGTGAAAGACATTAACAAGGAACAGGCCTTAGACAGAAAAGATCTCGTTAAGCTTAAAAAATTGCTGCTCAAGAATAATAAGAATTTAGTAAACAAAGAAGCTGAAATAGAAAAATTAAATAAAGAATTCACAAGAAACGAGTCAGAATATAAAATCACGAAGTTTAACCAAAAACTCTCCCTTTTGATTGAAGAAAAAAATAATTTGAGTAACGCTATTAAGGACTTGGAAAGTAGTGCTTTCACTCTTGAACACGATAAGATTAGAGTCGAAGGAAATAAGCAGATCAACAAATTAATAAACAAATTGGCTTACATGAATTTGAAATTGGAACGATCCCGACAAATTGAGATCACTGATATTTACAAAAACTAATGCCTAAACGAACTGACATAAAAAAAATTCTTATTATTGGTGCTGGGCCTATCATAATTGGCCAAGCTTGTGAATTTGATTACTCCGGAACACAAGCATGCAAATCTTTAAAAGAAGAAGGTTATGAAGTTATTCTGGTAAACAGCAATCCAGCTACCATAATGACTGATCCTGAGTTTGCGGATCGAACCTATATTGAGCCGGTTACTCCTGAGGTGGTGGAAAAAATAATTATTCGTGACAGGCCCGATGCCCTACTTCCTACAATGGGAGGGCAAACTGCTTTAAATACCGCTCTTGCTGTTGCCGAAAAAGGCATTCTGGATAAATACAATGTCGAATTAATTGGTGCTAAAGTCGAATCAATAAAAAAAGCGGAAGACAGGAACCTATTTAAAGAAGCGATGATTAAAATAGGACAAAAGGTTCCTCTTAGCGGTCAGGCAGTTTCATTGGAAGAAGCATGGAACATCGTCAAAGAGACTGGGTTCCCAGCGATTATTCGTCCTTCATTCACTCTCGGCGGAACTGGGGGAAGTATCGCCTACTCTAAAGAAGAGTTTGTTCCCCTAGTGGAGCACGCATTTAAGTCCAGTCCTATTCATCAAGTTCTTATTGAAAAATCACTTTTGGGATGGAAGGAATATGAACTGGAAGTGATGCGTGATCTAAATGACAATGTCGTTATCATTTGTTCCATTGAAAATTTTGACCCTATGGGGGTTCATACAGGAGATAGCATTACTGTAGCGCCGGCTCAAACTCTCTCAGACAAGGAATATCAGATCATGCGTAATGCTGCTATCGATATCATCCGAGAGATAGGTGTTGATACCGGAGGCTCAAACATTCAATTTGCCATTAATCCTGAAACCGGGGATATGATTGTTATTGAAATGAATCCCCGTGTTTCACGGAGTTCGGCGTTAGCATCAAAGGCTACTGGTTTTCCCATCGCTAAAATCGCAGCCAAGCTAGCTGTTGGATATTCGCTGAATGAAATCAAAAATGATATTACTCAGGTCACCCCGGCTTCTTTTGAGCCTACCCTAGATTATTGCGTTGTTAAAATTCCGCGGTTCACTTTTGAAAAATTTCAGCAAACAGAACCCATTCTGACTACACAAATGAAATCTGTGGGTGAAGTGATGTCGATTGGGCGAACATTTAAGGAAGCATTACAAAAATCAATACGATCCTTGGAAATTGGTAGTTATGGATTTGAGGAGGACTTCCGTTTCAAGTTGAATAATGTAGGTTTATCAGAACAGGAGCAAAAAGAAAAACTTGCAGCAGCACTATCCATTCCCTTCTCTGATCGGTTATGGCAAGTAGCCGCTGCATTGCGTCGTAATTTTTCCGTTGAGGAAATAAATAAACTTACCGGTATTGATCCATGGTTTCTTGATAATTTGAAAACATTAATCGAGTTTGAACGGGAACTAAAGAATATTGACTCGCTGGATTCAATTGAAAAACAAATTCTGATTAAAGCAAAACAATATGGTTTGTCAGATATCTATCTTGCCGGACTTCTAAATAGTTCTGAAAAAGAAATACGAGAACGACGTTATAGTCTCGATATTTTTCCAGTATACAAAAGGGTTGATACCTGTGGTGCCGAATTTGAAGCGTTTACTCCGTATCTTTATTCTACTTATGAAGAAGAATGTGAAGCAGAGCCCACTCAGAATAAAAAAATAATGATATTAGGGGGCGGTCCAAACAGGATCGGTCAAGGTATTGAGTTTGATTATTGCTGTGTCCACGCATCCTTTGCTCTTAAAGAAGACGGGTTTGAGACTATCATGGTTAATTGTAACCCCGAAACCGTGAGTACCGATTATGATACCTCGGACCGACTCTATTTTGAGCCAGTAACTTTGGAGGATGTTCTCCATATCGTACGCGTAGAAAAACCAACAGGAATTATTGTGCAACTGGGTGGACAAACTCCCCTTAAGCTCTCTTTATCTTTATTGGAAGCTGGAGCACCAATTATCGGAACGAGCCCGGCAGACATTGATAGAGCCGAAAATAGAGAACTCTTCAAAGAGGTTCTGAACAAGCTAGGCCTTAGGCAACCTGAAAATGGTATTGCTACTTCATATATTGAAGCCAAAGAAATTGCATCGAGGATTGGTTACCCAGTTGTAGTTCGACCCTCTTATGTCCTCGGCGGGCGTGCTATGGAAATCGTCTACAGCGAAAATCGCCTGGAATATTATATGCAACACGCGGTTAATGCATCACCTGAACATCCTGTTTTGATTGATGATTTTCTGGAAGATGCAATAGAAATAGATGTTGATGCAATATCTGATGGCGAAGACGTAGTAATTGGCGGAGTGATGGAACATATTGAGGAGGCGGGTATTCATTCAGGAGATAGCGCATGTTCTCTTCCGGCATTTTCACTTGCCCCGAAAATTATTGATGAAATAAAAAAGCAAACTAGTTCCTTGGCAAAAGAGCTTAATGTAATTGGCTTAATCAATATACAATTTGCTGTGCAGAATGGTATCGTCTTTATTATAGAAGTGAATCCTAGAGCATCCCGCACTATTCCATTTGTCAGCAAAGCCATTGGTGTTCCTCTAGCAAAAGTGGCCGCCCGAGTAATGGCGGGAAAGAGCTTGAAAGAAATTGGTTTTACCAAAGAGGTTAAATTCTCACATATTGCCGTGAAAGAATCTGTTTTTCCTTTTAATAAGTTTACCGATGTAGATGTTCTACTTGGTCCTGAGATGAAATCAACAGGGGAAGTGATGGGGATTGATAAGTCTTTTGGTCGGGCTTTTGCAAAATCTCAGTTGGCGACAGGCATCAAACTACCTTTGGCAGGAACCGCTTTTATAAGTGTAAAAGATTCCGACAAACCAAAAACCTTAGAAATAGCTCAAGGACTTCAGGAATTGGGCTACCGGATTTTGGCTACCACTAGAACGGCAGAATATTTTAATGCAAATGGAGTTACTGTTGAATCCATAAACAAGGTTAAAGAGGGTTCACCTCACTGTGTCGAAGCGATTGAATCTGGGGAAATTAACCTGGTAATTAACACGGTGTTTGGCGAGCAGGCTATCAAGGATTCATTTTCCTTGAGAAGGGGTTCTTTAAATCAGAACCTTCCCTATTGCACAACAGTTTCTGGTGCATCTGCTCTGCTGGGAGCACTGAAAGCACTCAAAGAAGAGGATTTGAGTATCACCTCAATTCAGGAATACAATAATTACTAAATCAAGGAACCGATTTAATACCATGGAAACTCCACCATGGAACGGGATCTTCAGACTCAGATAACGCTTCTCCTGCGCTGAACTGTTGATTGGAGCCCTTGAACGGCTTGAAAGAGCGAACCATATTTCCAGGCATGAAATCTTTTCCAACAATAATTCTGGCCCTTGAAAATCCCAACATGCTTTCTAGCACCTGAATAGCTCCCATTTTCACATAAATATCACCAAGATCGTACTCAGTTAAAGGATCATCAAGTTTCAAACCGATTGAGAGGACACGAAACCTGTCCCCTACCCGAACACCATTTTGTCGACCAATATTTATAAGAACGTCCTCATTTTTTATTGCAATGATTTCGCCTTGAAGAGGATCTCTGAAAATTGTACTGTTAACAAAGGAGACCATTTCCCTTGTTAGAAATGAGAAGGCTAAACTCATTGAACTAGACTCTAGACCGTCCCCTCCGGTTTGATTAATATCTAGATCTTCTGAAAAGGGACGCCGACCTGAATTTGAAAATGCCCTGAATTTTTGTTTATATACGACCCTTCCCGTTTTATTTTGAACAAGCTGAAGCATTACTTCCAATTCAGCTTTTTCAGTAGTGCTTGTTTTACTTTTATCCATCATCGTAATATTCAGTTTACCCGGATCAAACTTCACTACTGTCCCCCTAATTTCAAAGAGAGAAGCTTTTTCTGGCATTTTTCCTAATCTTACAGGCCATGGGACAGGATCGTGCATCATAGGAGGTTTTGCTGGCATTTTACCCATATCATTCATCATCAAATCTTGTACTGGTAAAATTTCGGAAAAAGAATCATTACTAATATAGCGAATCTTGGGTTCTACATTAATCGAGCTCTGATAACCCGTATTAGTGCCCACAAATTTGAAGGAGTTAGATTTCTTTATGTTTCCACCCATTTTATTATGTTTATCTGATTTGAATCCAGT
>JBLFWU010000115.1:0-5156 GCA_047610985.1 Nitrospinales bacterium
TTGAACAATAACAGCGGTCGCTGTTTTTTTCTCCGTTTTCACTATCTTTAATTCCCCCAACACATCTGGAAGCAAGGGAGTTTTCTCTAATCCTATCGACCCTATTTGGTACCAGGTTTTTTTCTCGATTGCGGGGATGTAGTAGACCTCAAAAACATCGCCTGCATGAACACCATCCTCCCAGCCTTTGTCGATGTATACGATGTCTGTAATCCCAACACCTATTTTATCCAGCTTTGTGGCTACAATATAGCCTTCATGAAATTTATCACCGTTATTAGCAGACAAAGGCTCGACAACTTCCTCATAAGGAGTCAGAAGTTCACCGGGTTTAATATCCTCATATGCCTTTAAAACCTTCGCATAAGACGCAGTGTCTCCAACCTCGGTGACTTCTAGTACACCGCGAATCATTATGCTATAGCCCATAGGTTTACCAAGAGGGGTTAAAAGCTCTTTGCGTGCAAAGCCAGTGCGCCGTTTATAGTTGTCAGAGTGTATCTCTGAGTATCTAGGTCGACTAAATGGATATCTTCTAGATTTTTGATCAAAAGAAGGAGGAAGAATAGGGTGATATATAAATCTTTCTTTAGAATAAATGGTGAACTTGTCGCCTAACTCCAGACCCTGTTGCCTTCCAATATCGATAGAAAATTTCTCAGGCCCCGTTGTCGCCAGTTTATTGTCAAAAACTTTTGACACCTTGCCTACTGGAACCATATTATTCGATAGAAACCCCGCACTCGCATAGGGGTCTGCGTGCAGCTTTCGTCGAGATTTTCTAAGATCTATATTGCTGACATGATTGGAATGTGAATTCCATGACTTCCCGTTTTCGGTTTCAGGTTGATCCAGGTTTCCTGTTGTATGTGGAAGTAAAGTCATCCCGGAGATGATTCCCGCCACTTCATTTTCAAACGAGATCTGCAAGTCCTCGCTCCAAACCGTTTGGGGGAAATTCCCGACTGCTTGAATCGAAATTAAAATCAAAAAAATCGCAATACGCATAGTTGATGTTTCCTTCCCAGCAGAATTAGACAAGTGCGAAAATGGTTGGCTTTTTTACCGCCTACCTCCCAAAACCTGTTCATGTTCGTAGTTGATTACAAATAGTTTACCTCATTTTGGTGGAATTTAAAAAAAAATCAAGCCACTGCGTTTAGGAGGAAATATTAACAAAATATGGAAAAGACTTGACGGTGATTACATAGCTTTCGGTGAACCTTTTATCCTATTTAAGCAGGGCCTGAAATTCATTTGACATCAAATTTCGGCAACGTATAATCTTCAGCTTAAACGACATATAAAGCTTTTATTTTCTGAACAAATTCGATCAATTCTTCGCAAATTTTATTTACTTAATTAAATAAATTTTATTTAATTAATTCAGTAAAATTGAAAGAAAGTTTGTCGGTATTTTTAGCTCAAAACAAAGGTAATTAACATGCTCAAAAAATATTTTTACTTGTTGACGGGTTTTGCTCTTTTTCTAGGATGTGCTTTTACTGGAACCGAAGCTTTGGCCAAATCACTTCCAGCGACTAAAACAGAGATTTCACTCGTAGATGGCATTGCCGTAGATAAAAAAGGCAACGTTTATATTGCCATGCGCGATAACAATATCATCAGTCGCATTGACCTTAAGGGGATTATGACCACCTACGTTGGCACCGGTTCTTCCGGCTTTAGCGGCGATGGTGGTAAGGCTACCGAGGCTAAGTTGAGTGTGCCAGCCGGATTGGCATTCGACAAAAGCGGAAATTTATATATCGCCGACCGAAACAATAATCGCGTTCGCAAGGTTGATACGCGCGGAACTATCACTACCATTGCCGGAACCGGAACAGCCGGTTTCAGTGGCGATGGCGGCCTAGCCACGCAGGCACAATTAAATCTCCCTTCCGGAGTTGCTCTTGATGGCAAGGGTAATATATTTATCTCAGATCGATCCAATAACCGGATTCGTGTGATTGATTCCAAAGGGAAAATACGCACCTATGCGGGAAGCGGAAATGACGGTTTTAGGGGAGATAACGGCCCCGCCCTGAAAGCTTCCATAGACAGGCCTTTTGGGATAGCGCTAGATAGAAAGGGAAACCTTTATATAGCCGACCGCAGAAATAACCGGGTCCGCAAGGTCAATACGCAGGGAATAATAACCACCGTTGCAGGTGATGGTGGGTACTTTATGATGGGTGATAACGGACCTGCCTATAGAGCCAGTATTGCCGGGCCGACAGGTGTCGTAGTCGATGATCAAGGCACCCTTTATATTGCTGACCGGGAAAATAACCGTATCCGTGCAGTGGACTCACAGGGGATGATCTCCACTGTTGTCGGAACCGGGAAACAGGATTACAACGGAGATTCGGAAGTTGCTCGCGACACAAACCTCCATCTGCCTTTCGGAGTCGCATTAAATCCAGAAGGTAAATTATTGGTGGTCGACCGATCGCATTATCGCATTCGTAGCATTGACTTGAAGCGGGGCAGCGTAAAAACCATCGCAGGAAATGGCAAAAAAATGTTTGCCGGAGATGGCGGCCCTGCAACAGGAGCTACATTGAGTTTTCCGCATGGTATAGCAGTAGACAAAAATGACAATGTGTTGATTTCTGATAAAGGGAATTACCGAATTCGCAAGATTTCCCCAGATGGCATTATCCACACCATTGCCGGCAACGGCATCCGCGGAAATATCGGTGACGATATGCCCGCTATGAAAGCCTCCATTTATGGAGCCACCTCGCTGAAACTAAACAACAAAGACGAAATGTTTATTCTCAGCCCAAGCGGATTCGTGAGCCTGATTCGAAAGATTGATGAAAAGGGAATCATGAGAAAATTTCTTGAAACGGTTGCTCCAAGATATCTCAAATCGATAGCAAACAGTAAGTATAAAGGCAAGGTACAAACCGGTGAACTAGCCATTATCACTACCTTTTCAGATATCGCTTTCGACCACAAAGGCAATATGTTTATCTCTGACCGACTCAATCATCAGATACGCAAAGTGGATTCAAAAGGAAACATCTCCACGATCGCGGGAACCGGTGAGTCGTCTCATTACGGAGATGGAGGGCCTGCAAGTGAAGCGGCATTTCGAGACCCTAGTGCATTAGCCACCGACAAAGAGGGAAACTTATACATCGGGGATAGCGCCAATAATATGATAAGGAAAATTGATACAAAGGGTATCATCTCTACCATCGCGGGTAACGGTAAACACGAAGCCACTGGCGATGGAGGACCTGCGGTGAAGGCAGGTATTCGCAATATAGACCAGCTGGCAGTAAGCCCACAGGGGGAAGTTCATATAGCAGGAATGAACTCAAACTCTGTCCGAAAAATCACCAAAGACGGAAAAATAGTTACGGTAGCGGGAACAGGCTATCAGGGTTATTTTGGTGATGGTGGTCCCGCGAACAAAGCCATGCTTAAAAGCCCTGTGGCCATAGCATTCGATTCGAAGGGCAATTTATATATTACCGACATGGGCAACAACCGTATTCGAAAAGTGGACACAAAAGGTATCATCTCCACGTTTGCGGGAACCGGTAATTTCGGTTGGGCTCAAGATGGGGAAACAGTAGAAATTATTTTGCACCATTTCCCTTAGATTGATACCATTTCCATAATGCTTAACAACAAATCAGGCATATTATTTTAAACAGAACATTTTAAATTTTTATCTGGAGAAATTTTACAATGAATCGTTTCATTCTCACCGGGCTGA
This sequence comes from Nitrospinales bacterium, assembly GCA_047610985.1. Classification (GTDB taxonomy): domain Bacteria; phylum Nitrospinota; class Nitrospinia; order Nitrospinales; family VA-1; genus UBA8687. The sequence continues at coordinate 3,737 of JBLFWU010000115.1, forward strand.
TTTTCATTTCATCTCTGGTAATAAGCAATAATACTTTCGCGGCCGACACGGATAAGTTTGCTGATATCTTGAAAAAAACAGATAGCCTCGCTTGTACCCAACCCGAAAAACTTCCGGGTTTTTATGGTCAAGATCTGGTCATTATGGAAGATGACAAACGCGCGCTGTTGGCAAACCGGGTAAAAGACTATCGTCATATGATGTCAGATTTCCGAGATATTAATTGCCGGGTTCAGCGCCAGATTCTCTCTGGACATATGGGAAGTAAAGTCGGATATGTGCTGGCTGATGAAATCAGCAGCATCACTTCCAAGTCGAATGACACCGATGAGCGACAGCACAGTGTCTGTAGTTATAATTTTGTCAAAGAAGGTTCAAATTGGAAAATAACTCTTGAGCATTGTTCCAGCTTACCGGATTACAGCATTAATCCAGGGGACGATGCCTTGTACTATTTCCATAATCCTATTTATTGACCCTTCCCCTTATAGGGTAGGCCAGGTCTTGAGGGAAGATTTAGGCATAACATATATGTTACAAGCCTTTTCTTCTTGAGCCTGGCGTAAACCTTGGAAGGCGTGATCCGATAAAATGGGAAATTCCAGTGAAAAAAATTATTGCACATGTCGATCCTGATTTACGCGAACTGATTCCGGGCTACTTGCAAAATCGTCGCAAAGACATAAAAGCCATCGGTGCTGCACTCAAAGATGCTGATTTAATAAAAATTCGTACCCTCGGTCATTCCATGAAAGGTTCGGGTGGCGGGTACGGATTCATGCCCATCAGCGTGATTGGGGCCGCTATTGAAAAAGCGGCAAAAGAAAAGGCCCCGGACGATATCCAAACTCATCTCAATAAATTACTAAGTTATCTGGACAGCGTTTCCGTGGTGTACGATTTGCCCTCCTGATTTGCTTAGACAATCCGGTTGTTTTTTTAACTTCGCTCTCACTTCCAAAAATATTGTGTTCACTTTTAAAAAGGGACTGGCAATTTTTCTGATTACCCTGATGGGGGTCTGCTCTGCCTATGCTCAGGAAAAAGATTGGACTTTCTGGCAGCAAAAACTTTTCCAATCAAAAGCGGACAATTCCAACGATCACGAAACAGCGCATTTCTGGAGGACCCAGGAACCTCACATTAAAGAAGTACAGGTCACCGCGACTTTACCCGATTACCCTTGGGTGAAAGTCTCTGGTTACAGAAACCGTTCAGTGGAACGTTGCATCACCTGCCACGATGGTATATCTGCAGTAAGCACATCACATCCACCCGAATTTGGTTGCACTGTCTGCCATGGCGGCGAACCCGAATCCGTCGACAAAGACCAGGCCCACGCCACTTTGATATATGACCCAAAAGCTGAGACAGGGAAGCGCAACCCATCGAGCCTCAATGTGGTTGAGAAATCCTGCGG
>JBLFWU010000116.1:0-5129 GCA_047610985.1 Nitrospinales bacterium
TACAACACTCAAAAGACATCTTCACCCTTTATATACAGGCTCTATTGACTTTTTCAGGGACGACTATTTAAGGTTTCACTGCCAACCAATCGCACTCCCTCCGCCGAAAGCAAAACTTTCCACAAGGTAACTAAAAGTTTCTGACTACGCCCTCTACAAAGCATTCCCGCATTCACCATCACAAGTCTTTTAAATTATCGAATAAAAACAATTAAAACAATCGCTTGAATGGCACTATTCTTGCTTTATACATAGACATATCAAACATTTGTCAATTTAAGGAGATTTGCCATGATTACAGAAGTATTATTTCGGTTTATGACAGCAGGTGTTATCGGTTCATCCATTTCCGCAGCCATTTACTTTATGGTGGTTTAGAGCTTTTGGCCTATATTAAGACGCTGAAGTTTCGAGAAAAAATCGTCTCATTGAGACCGTCATTTTTCTGGCATAGAAAATTTCTAGCATTGAAAAGCATCGGCCTTCCCCAGGCATGCTCTAGGTTTTCTCGCCTTGCAAAAATAAGCGCAAGGAAAATAGCGCACAGGAAATATGCACAACCGTTGGAATTATTGCCGAGAATCCCATAACTATCCCAAAATAGATATTCTTCATTTCATTATCTCCCGTCGGGTTATTGATGGCAGCAACAACCCGGCCTTCATAAAGTTTCCCCCTAGATGACAGTGTTTGTGGTTCAACCTGAATCTCTTTTTTCACTAGCGGTTCAATCTGAATTTCTTTTTTGACTACAGGTTTGGGGTCGTCAGGCATGAAGCCTACTATCCATGCTGATATAGAAAAAACAAATAAAACCCAAAAAGTTGCGGCAATTGCAATCAAGGCATCAATGCTTAGGTGAGAAATATAGCTTAAGTTTGAGCGGGAACGAAGGGCATTGCCCACAACTAAAATCGTGATGTATAAAGACAAACTATCGAACAAGGCACCCAAAATTGCAACTGGGATTTGTACTTTTGAATAGTGCGCTAAATCATCACCCGTAATTATTTTTGGGAAGGCTGTGGCAATAGCAAACCAATAGGCAAGGTCATTGATAACTACGAAAAAAATGAATACTTTAAGAAAATAGAATCTTGTATTAAAACGCCAGGCCTGAAATTTTTCGAGTATTAGACTCAAATCTTCACGCCATATATCAAAGTAAACAGGATCATTTTTTTGCATCTTTGTCTCTCTTAAATGGTATATGGGTGATAGTAACTAAAAGGTTTAAGATGCCAGAAGATCCAGACAACCCAAATGCTAAAAGATATAAAACCGAACTCATCGTTATCATCGCGCTGATGATTATTGTTGCGGTTTATATTGTGGTGCGGGTGATGCCACAGTTGTAAGGAAGCCAATACCCTCTACAAATCCAACTTCTTTTTCAGTCCGCGTATTATCGGCAGTATTAAAAATGCCAAGATGGCAATTGGGAACTTATATTTGGTAGCAGACCAGTCTGGGCTTAAACCAAATAACGAATGACCCCACCCTGGCCAATACTCACCTGTATTGCTGACGATCATATACGCCAATGCTATTGATATGATCAGGGCAATATTATTATTAATAAATTTCATTTTTGTTTGTTAATGATCTCTTCTGAAAAAAAATTCAGAACATAAAAACGGGTTGCTATTCAATACAGCTATTATATTGATCTGCCTATTTTTAGAGTATAAAGAATTTTTCGGCTTCCTACTGCAACAACTCTCAATAACCGGGAATTATTTTCCTTACAATTGATAAACCTGACTAATTTTTCCACTTTTTTTGACCCTTGTTCCTTTCAACCGTCAAAATCTCCTGAATTTTGGATGATTAAGGACAATTGGGTTTGGCATACAAGTTGCATTTTTAAAAGCAGTCTTTAAAAAACTTGAACTCCAAAATTGAAGGGATATTCATATGACTTCCACTGAAGAAAAATTAATACAACTAAATAGGGAAGTGGTTCACCTTTTTCAGGAGGAGAAATATTCGGAAGCTATTAAATTGGGAGTACAAGCCTTGGAAATGGGAAAAACAAAACTGGGTTCCAAGCATCCCAATACCGCCACCGCCATCAACAACCTGGCATTGCTATATGACAAAATTGGTGATCGCACTCGTGCTGAACCTTTGCGCCAATGGAACCAGCAATTATTCGCCAATAAAGCCTTGGAAGCTCAAGCAGTATAAGTTTAAAACTAAGCTGTTGGTGGAAATACCCCTATATTTTGATTAGCCAATATTTTTAAAAAATTTTTGTCCGTAATTTTGGTTTAGGCATTTGAATATCTATAGAAACATCTGACCACTCGCATTCACCCATCTGTTCTTCCAGCTTCTGATGCAAGTCGAGGATAGTCATTCCACTTGATTCATATTCCACTAATGTTTCTTTTGAAATTGAAACAAAACTACACTCCGTTTTTTCAACGGGTAGACGCAGGCTTCCGTCCTCGCCAAATTCGCCATAGGACTCGCACCTACTGATTAATTGCTTAAGGGTTTTCGCACTCCTGGTAATATTATTTTTTGAAATCATTCCGTCCTGTCTCAATCAAAATATTCGTTGCATCTTTATCACGAGTAAAACGCTCAACAAGCCGTTTCATATTTTATCTCACATTTGTCTTAGGATTTTGCTAATGCTAATTCAGGAGAGGCAGGTTGTCAATTAATGCGATTAATCCTATTCCTTTGACAATTCTACCCGTTTCTTCTGGTACTGGTCGTAACTTTCCTTTTCGGGACAGGGAATGGCGGGGTCTTTTCGGCATTGGTTCTGTTGATAATCCTGATTTATTCCGTAGAAGAAACGCTCAAACGAGAAAGAATCTCCCGCACAACCGGACATCAACAAGCTACAAACAATAAATAAAGGTCCACTGCGCTTCATTTTCGAAAATTTCGTTTTATTTTGATCTGCAGTTTCTCATTTAACCCTATTTTATTCAACATTAGCCCAATTGACAATATTAGATGATTTGACAACTGAGTTTTGACATACAATAGGGGGAGTACTATCATAAAGCCTTCTAAAAACAGGAACCGGGAGATTACACATATGATCAAGGTTCGAGCGAGCCAGATATTCACCCACTCTATGGAAGATGTGGTCGCAGCAAAAAAACTATTAGATGCCGGTACTTCATTTGAAGACACCGTTGAAAAATACAGCACCTGTCCTTCTAAAAAAAATGGCGGAGATTTAGGGTGGATGCCTGAAGATAACCTTCAATCCATTATGGGACAGGAAATATCCGAAGATCAGTTAGGCGAAATCATCGGACCCGTGCACTCGCAATACGGCTATCATATTTTAAGAATCTCTGAGATTGAAGTTGAAAAAATTGAAGGACCTTTTACTGCTGATCTCGCTATGGAAGAAGCAAATCGAATTTTTCCAGATATTCACTCTTTACTCTTCAAGCAATTCCATATTGGAATGCCCATCACTCCATATAAACCAGAAGAAACCATAAGTTCTGTTTGCAAAACTCATAACACCCCTGTGCAATCGGCCTTAGATGCCCTGAACAAGGAGTTCTCTGACAAAAACATTTCGATCATTACTTGTGAGAAGCTTAAAGAAAAAATGGATTCAGGGGACTCACCCGTTTTGTTAGACATCCGCGAAAGCTGGGAACGTGATATTTCAAAGATAGAAGGTTCGCATATTATCAACGCCGAGAATAACGAACATGTTTTGAGTTCTTTTGAAAAAAATCGTGAAATGGTACTAATCGATTGGAAACAGGATCGTAGCCCCAGCTTCCAAAAATGGTTGACTCAACGTGGATACACCAACGTTCATTGCCTGGAGGGCGGAATAGATCTGTGGTCAGAAAAGGTCGACACTCAAAACAACCGTTATGATATCGATGAAGACGATGGCTACCGCTATGAAGATATTTTGGATGAGCCAGAAGACGATCACGAAGGTCACGATCACGAGGGCCACGATCATCCGGAGGGTTAAACCTACTCAGACCCTATGCACTCCCAAGATCCGCTGTTAGATATTCAAAATCTCAGCACCTTTTTCCATACTGAAGAAAACATTGTTCGCTCAGTCCGAAATGTAGACCTTACTATTTATCCTGGCGAAACGGTTGCGTTGGTTGGCGAATCCGGTTGCGGCAAATCCGTCACCGCTTTAAGCGCAATGCGTCTAGTGCCCATGCCCCCGGGAAATTTTGAAAACGGTCGCATCTTGTTCAAAGGAAAAGACCTGCTTCAAGCATCAGAACTGGAGATGCAAAGAATTCGCGGCAACGAGATAGGCATGGTCTTTCAAGAGCCGATGACCTCATTGAATCCTATTTTCACCATTGGCGATCAAATAACCGAAGCTATTTGCCTGCATCAAAATAAATCCGGTGAAGAAGCACGAATACTTGCATTAGAGGTATTGAAAAAAGTAGCCATGCCCTCGCCCGAAACACGTATCGATCAATACCCTCACGAATTATCGGGCGGCATGAAACAACGGGTTATGATCGCCATGTCTATCGTCTGCAAACCGTCTCTTTTAATTGCAGATGAACCCACAACCGCATTAGACGTCACCATTCAAGCGCAAATATTGGACTTGCTAGATGAGTTGAGAAAAGAGACTCAAATGTCCATTTTACTCATCACACATAATCTCGGTATTGTTGCTCAATATGCAGATCGTGTCGCAGTCATGTATTCAGGGAAGATTGTAGAGCTGGCCTCGGTTGAGAATATTTTTGCATCCCCTTCACACCCTTATACTAAGGGGCTACTCAACTCATTGCCCAAAGATGCGATAAGCGAAAAACTAGAAACCATACCCGGAGCCGTTCCGCACCCTGCTTTCCTACCAGAGGGTTGCGCGTTTCATCCGCGTTGCGCTGAAAAGATGAGCGAATGTGAACGGAAAATCCCTGAACTGCAAACCCTTGAAAACAACCCGGAACACCAAACCGCTTGCTGGCTCTATAACAAAACACCCGCCTTATGAAAAAGATATTGCAGGTGCAATCATTAAAAAAATATTTTCCCCTCTATGGCGGGCTACTCTCACGGGAAATCGGTCAGGTCAAAGCCGTTGATGATGTTTCTTTCGATATAAATGAGGGTGAAACACTAGGGCTTGTTGGGGAATC
>JBLFWU010000117.1:0-5069 GCA_047610985.1 Nitrospinales bacterium
TCGTTCCAATAATAAACTGCTTTCCTGGAATACTCTGATTTCCTGTCCGCCCCAACCTGTAGCCGATTCGGAGTGAAGAATATGAAGCGATTTCAATAAGAAACCTTAATTATATTGTAAAAGTTGGTTGATCGCAGCTGATGCCTAATTTAGCATAACTCCGCTATTTTTGTCGATGCTGGGAGCGCTATTCGTGGAGCAATGACAAAAATAGTAAGAGCTTGTTGCGATATTTGAGTTTTAGGAATTATTTTTTGCGGCATTTCCAAACCAGATCTCTTCCAAACCATGCGACGGAAAGAAAAGCAGATTTCCCGCGGCAACTTGTCAGCTCTTCTATAATAAATTCTTTTTCCAGATATTGCCTTAGTAACATCACATTATAGGCGCGTAAATGAGTTTGGTCGTAATCGATTAACCGCCCTTTTAATACCCGCAACCTGTTTTTAATATGATAGGAGTTGGGAACGGAACCGATGAATAGACCTTCAGGCTTTAAAATGCGTGATATTTCGGCAATAGTGATTTCCGGGTAGGGCAGGTGTTCTATAACTTCTCCCGCTACAACAACATCAAACGAGGATGTGGGTATTGGAATTTGCAGGCTGAAGTCGGCCCATTTTGTTTCGATGTTTAATTTTTCTCGGCAGGCTTCTAAAGCTTGTTTGTCAATATCTAAACCTGTTACTTCATTTTGTTCAATGAAATGGCGGGTCAATATGCCGTCACGACAACCCATATCCAGAACCTTTTTGTTTTTCCCCATCCACTTTTTGAATAGCTGTGAACGTTTTTCTTCTGATACCGACTGATTTCTGCGATTTCCACTGATATGGTGTTTTGAATAAAAATCCGCAAGAATTCGTATGTCTCGATCAGGTTTTTCGGGTTCCACTTCAGGGTTTGAAGAGGGGCTACCTTCTCTTTCTTCCACAATCGATACTCCGTTATTTACCCAAAAATTCGGGGCAAAGTTTTTTTATGCTATTAATTACGTCTTCAGTAGAAATTAATTCTTTGCACTCGGGCTTACCATCCCAACAAACCTGTTTCATAGTTTTAGAAGTGCAGGGCCAGCAATCTATATCTTTATGCAGTACAACGCTTTTTTCTCCAAGAGGCTTCCAGATTCTATAATCGGTTAATCCAAATAATGCCGCAACGGGTACCCCGATGGCTGAGGTAGCGTGCATATAACCCCCATTATGACACACTACGAATTTTGCGGAAGAGGTGATTCCCAGAAGTACAGAAAGTTCTGTAGATATAAAAGTGTAAGGAATCTTTTTTGACAAGCATTGGATTAATTTTTCCACTTGGTCAAACTCTCCCGGACCGCAGGTCAAAATAATACCTAAATTAAAGTGGGTAAAAAAGTATTCCGTAATTTCGGCAAACTTCTCAAATTGCCATTGGTCGTATTTTCGGGCTCCTGGATGGATAATGCAATACGGTTTTTCTGGGTCAACTTTTTTAGAAATCAGTAAATCGTGCGCACTTTTTCGCCACTCATCGCTCACATGAATTATTGGCTGAGGATTTTCAAAGGGCACTCCCAGCTTACTGATTAAAGCAACTTGATAGTCCAGAGGAATGGCTGGTTTTAAATCAGAAAAGTTTATCTTTGTATTGTATAGGAACGAACGTCTCGCAAATTTGCCTCCAATTTTGAAGCGCGCGAAAGAAAGGAAACACATGACCGCACCGCGGGTTCCCTCATGCATGTCAATTGCCACATCGTAACGATTCCAGATTAGTTTTAAATAGAATTTAACCTGATCAAAAAAAGAACCTTTTTTAAAACAGAGAACTTCATCTACATCGGGATGGTTTTTTACAATTTCATAGGATGCTGATTCTACCAACACCGTGAGCCGGGCATTTGGAAGATGCTTTTTAATAGGGCTATAAACCGCTGTGTTATAAACCACATCGCCAATGGACCTGAGTTTGATCAAAAGTATTTTTGCGTCGGGTTTAATGTGGTCTTTAAGGTGAAATTCCAAAATCGAGTTCCTGAATCAAGAGTGTGCGGTTGTTAATTTTTCTATTTGTAGGTTAAGTTCTTTTCTTAACACTTTAATGTCATAAAGTTCCTGGCAACGTTTTCTTGCATTTTGACCTTTTAATCGGGCTTCTTCTGGATTTGCGAAAATATGTTCGATAGTTTTTGCAAGCTGGTCGGGGTTGCTTGGGTCAATGAGATAACCATGTCCACCTAGAACTTCCTCGATATCTGAGAGGGGGGTCGTGATGACAGGTTTGGCCATGGCCATGGCATCGAATAATTTTGCCGGTATCTGCCCTTGTGTGTCGGTAGTGTCTCTTTGCGGGATGACCAGAATATCGGCTGCAGAAAGATGTTCGGGTAAATCTTTAAAGGGTATTTTAGGGAAAATAACCACCCGGTCTTGATTTGATTTCATGCTATCTACATGGGATTGGACGGAAGGATCGGCCCCTATTAATACCAGCCGGATACTGGGGTCTGTAATTTTCTCTATCGCCATGAACAATTCTTCCACCCCCTTATGGGCTCTTGGTGTACCTAAAAACATGACAACGCGTTTTCCCTTCAGTCCAAGTCTGGATTTGATGCTATCTGAATCAAATTTAGCAGGATCAAGAATGGAAGTGTCGCGACAATGATAAACTAGGGGGCCATAAAATTTATTTTGAAGAAAACGATTACTGACAATAGTTGAATCCGCAAACCCTGTAAGACGTTCCATGAGCCAGGTATAAGGCAACCCATTTGGGTTGGAAAAGTTTAAAAATCGACCGACCTTACCCCAAAATCCTGAGTGATATAGGAAACCAAGTTCCCAGTCATCAATATCCACGATCACGGGAATTCCTGAAGCCCATTTTTTTATCAGAGCAATTCCGAAACTCGTAGGTCTAAGCTTGCAGGCAATTAATATATCGGCATCTATTTCTTTAATCATTTTTCGGATTGTTGCAATGAAGAAAGGGTAGCGTTTCCAAGGATAGGGGTGAATAGAGATACCCATATCTTGCATAGGAAACCAGATATTGCCCGATTTTGCAGGGCCAATCACTTTCACCTCGTGTTGAGGAGAAAGAGCCATTGCCAATAGTCCTGCTCGGCCCAGAGAATTATTTGAAAGGTCAAAGCACAGTATACAAATTTTCACAATTTTTTAAATGTCCGGATTGATTTCAATTTTTCTGGGAGAAATTTTTAATGATTGTATATTTGTTGTTAAGGGCCAGCCAGGTGTTGGGGTAAGGAGCATTTTTGTATTTGTTATTCGGCGGATAAAAAGTGTAGGAATGTCAAGTGGACCTAACTTTAGATACTCGAATGAAGGTTTAATTCTTTTTCCCGGTGAAAATAATATGTTGACCTTCGTTTTCCCTTCTACAGCCTGCCCTTGTGACAGGGAGTATTTGGCGTGAATAGTAATGGAATCTTTTGCCCCATTAACTTTTATAGTGCCTTTCCCTTTCATGCCCAACTCTGCCGATTTTTCAAGGTCGTCAAAATGGATAGTTCCACGGGGAGTGAGTCTTTCAAGATTAAAGAGTATGAATCTTCCGTTCAAAAGTAAATCATAAATGTTGATTTGAACATTCTCGAATAGTAACTCAAAATTTTCAATTAGCACTTTATTACTTACAACAGAGTTAGCTTTGATTCGTATTGATTTATACCGTCCATAGTATATGTCTTGTGGGTTATTGGTGGGCGTGATAGAGACTGTCATGTTGACACCATTTTTAACGCCATAAATGGGATAACTGGCAAAAGCCATTTCTAAGCGCTTTCCTATAAGCTCTAAATCTGTAACTCCAGGAAGAGAATTGGCGGGTTCCATGTTGAATTTGTATAGCAAACCATTATTCCCATCCGGAAGAGGATAACTGCGAAATAGTTTGAAAGTTTTGGTCAGAGCGGGGTCTTCTGTAAGAAGGTTTCTTGCGTTGATGGCGTTTGAAGATTGCCTGCTAAAATCTCCATCCCTAGTGATAAAAAAATCTGTCATCTCCCCTACATTTCTTTTTACGCCTTTCATTACTATAGGCAAATCTCGAAAAGCCGCAAAGTCTCTAAATGCTCCTCTTTGAAAGTAAGCAAAATTTGCCAGGGTTCGAACGACAAGGTGCTCCCCTTTTTGAGGCTTTGCCTCCTCAATAATGTCATCAAGCATTGCGTTGATTGGCCAAGATTGGGTGATTGGCAAATTACCTTTTCCCAGATAGGGCAGGAAAGTTGGCTTGGGTATAAAACCAGTATATAAAATTGTTATAAGTGTTGTGACTCCCGCGATGGAATAGAGTACTTTTCGTATAGAAATATTCTTCACTTGAGTCAAAACTGCTGCCGTCACCAATGCCATTGCGGGCAACGCGGGCATGGTATATCGGGCACCTTTATTATCTACAAAGGTAAATACAATGAGGGGGAAGATGATCCAGCCAAAGAGAGTCCAATTAAACTGGTCTTTTTTGAAGATATAAAAAATAAAAGAGGTTATAAAAATAACTAATAAAGGCCACCCCATCTGACTTATGAGTGCCAAAATGTAATATCCCCAAATCGGAATACCCGAGGTTGCGTCAAACTTTAACGCATAACCAGGAAACGCGAATTTGGACATTCCTATTAAAATGTTAATCAGGTTGTGTGCATACCAAGGAAAACAAATCAAAACTGATATGCATGAAAGCGAAATCAGATTTATGACCTTCTGTGTGGAAAGGGATGCTCTGGGAAAACTTTTGACCAGAGCCAAGATTAATAGAAATTCCAGGGTTAGGGGAATCCACCGTTGCTCACCAATAATGAGGATGAAAAAGGGGACAATTAATAATGCGGCAATCATTCCAATATAATAAGCGGATTGGATGATTCGATCCTTTAAACTGATTTTTCCGCCCCACAATCCAGCCAGCACTGCAGGCAGGACATATATGAAAAACGTCCATTTGACCATCAGCCCTACGGCGTAAATGAAACTAAATAGTAGGGAATATTTTTTATTCTCGAAATTTTCTGATTTCAGGAAAAGGTAGTAGGCGAGGGTGGTCATAGCCGTCAGCAT
>JBLFWU010000118.1:0-4646 GCA_047610985.1 Nitrospinales bacterium
AGAAAGCTTAACGTGAGTGTTACACTTTTACTCCGCCAAAACAAAAAATATTCAACGACTCACTGGTACATTATTACTCCGCCGTTCTCATGTAAGAGGTCACTTGCAGTCAATAGTGGGCTTGGTTACTTTATTTTATCTTTATATGCAGGCTGATTTACTAGTGTGAAAAGTAATTATAAAAGTTGAGCCCTTGTTGGGCGTGCTTTTAACTTTTATAGAGCCACTATGGCGATCAATGATTTTTTGGCAAATAGCGAGCCCTATTCCGGTTCCTGAAAATTCACTTCGCCCATGTAATCGTTGAAAAGGTTGAAATATTTTCCCAGCGTATTTTTCTTCGAATCCAATTCCGTTATCTTCAAAGAATATTTCTAACTTATTTTTGTTGGTTTGCTTACTGTATATATTAATATCTGGGGGGATATCATTTTGATGATATTTAAGAGAGTTGCTTATTAAATTCTGAAACAACTGTGTCATTTGAAAAGAGTCCGCTAAAATAGTAGGGAGATTATCCCATTTCACCGCTCCTTTTGTTTCTCGCATTAATACTTCTAAATTGCCTAAAGATTCTTTTGCAACTAGGTTTAGGTCTACTTGTTCAAAAGGTTGTCCTTTGATAGTTATCTTTGAAAAAGATAAAAGGTCGTCTATCAAATCTTTCATGCGTTCCGCCGAATTAGTCATTTTATTAAGATAATTAGTGCATTTATCATCAAGATTAGGTGATAAATCTTTTAGACGCCCGCTAAATAAACTTATCTTTCGCAGGGGTTCTTGTAAATCATGGGAGGCAATGCTGGCAAAACTTTCTAATTCTTCATTACTTCTTTTTATTTTATTTTCCATCTTTTTCCGCTCGGTAATATCAGTTGAAACCCCGCATATCCCATAAACCACACCCTCCGAATCCTTCAAAGGAACCTTAATAGAAATGTATGTGTGTAATTCATCATCATGTGGGGCAAATTCTTCTCCTTCAAATGTTTTTCCAGATAGCATTACCTCTTTATCAATTTTAATAAAATTTTCAGCGATTTCTTTTGGGAATAACTCAAAATCAGTTTTCCCCAGTACTTCTTGGCTTTTCACGTTAAAAATATTTTCCCAACGCTTATTAATTAGCAGGTAGCGACCTTCCAGGTCCTTCATGTAGATGACTGATGTCGTATTATTTGCAATGGTACTAAGATAATCCTCATTTCTTTTTCGTTCTGTAACATCCCTAGCCGAAGCTAGAAAATAATTTTGGTTGTTCATTTTTATCTGTCCCAAGTTAACTTCAACGGGGAATCGGGTCCCATCTTTTCTGCAATGTTCCCCTTGTAGGGTTATGCTCGTGCCTAGACACAATTCTTCCCAAAGTTTCTTTAATTTTTCAGGACGATTTTTTTTTTCAACATCTGGAACCGACATATTTAATAGTTCCTCGCGAGAATAACCCAAACTTAAGCAAGCACGTTTGTTGACATCAATAAATTTCCCCTCCATGTCATGCACGATAAAAGCATCCGCTGCCTGGTTCATAATGGATTTAAAACGGTCTTCACTTTCTTCTAGTTTTCTTAACGATTTTTTCCCTTCTAGCACTATCCCGGCAACAAACGCCAATGAGCTAGTAAAATTTATTTTTAGCTTGTTAACTTTAGAGGGGATTTTGTTGTATATAGCAAAGGTACCTAGCACCTCTTTTTTTGAGGAAAAAATAGGATGAGACCAACAAGATTGCAGTTTGTGCAATAAAATAAAATCTTTAAAATTTTTGCATAAAGGGTCTGTCTTCATATCCTCTATAACTACCAATTCTTTTTTGTATGCGGCCGAACCACAAGAACCAGCCAACGGTCCAATTTTCATCCCATTTATAGCTTGAACAAACTCAAAGGGTAAACTGGGAGAGGAACAGCTATGAAGGCTTTTATTTTCATCATTCAAAATAAGAATTGAACATAATGAGTCAGGAAATCTCTCTTCAATTCCGTTAGTCAAGACATCCATAACTTCATTAAGAGGACAACCCTGCGCATACTTTTGTAATGCTAAATTTTGAATTAAATATGCTTCTTTCATGGGTTAAACCATAGGGTGAGGAAAGTTGATTTTATAAGCATGGTAACCGACTAAACTTTTTAAAACAATCAATGGAGCATTTGAAAAGCTATCCATTTTATTGGGAAACCAATATTAGCGATTTGAGGATTATTATTTTTAGAAGTGCTGAAGGAATTATGTTCGGGGTTTAAATAAAATTCAAAATTTAAATAGGATCGCCTCTTCCGGTATGAAGCTAATGAGGATCAACTTCACAGCGTATCGCAACTTGTGGAAGTTTGTTTGATGGAGGGGGATAATGTCTGACCCGTAATTTATCAGATGGTATTGTGATAAATTAAGTTGGTCTGCTAGCTATAAAGAAAATGGGGTGAGCGACGGGGCTTGAACCCGCGACCACTCGGACCACAACCGAGAGCTCTACCAGCTGAGCTACGCCCACCATTTTTCTGTATTCAGACCCACTAGATAAGAGGCAGATTTTAATCTATCCCTAATCCTTTGTAAAGAAAATGCTAATTATTTGATCACGCGTAGATGACTGCGGTCTCGTTTTGGTTTTGTCCCTGTTTGAGGGGTCGGTTTATCACTTGTTTTTACGGATTTCAGCTTGGGTTCCGGCTTGTCGGGTTTCCCCCCCATCATATGATCTGCTAGATTCATATCTGTCGGAACGCTTTCTTCCCACACCTGCCCGTTTTTCATATCCGGATCATAAATAGCCCAAACGGATTCAAAGGGAAGCAGACATTCATGCGGCTTTCCGTTGAACGCCAGAGTAGCAGAAATAGCGTCTTCATTTACTGTGAAGGGCCTTCTGAAGTTTAAATTGAAAATTAGGTTTAACGATGAGTTGTCTTTCTGGTTATCGGGAACATCCACCTCAGGCAATCGGGCATCCAAGCAAACCAGAGCATCGCCTGTCTCCAGCAAATGCAATAAAAAGTCATATTTCTTTTTGTTTAGCGTATCCATAATCTAAAAATACCACAACCTCTACGAGGTAGGCAATAAGACAATACTCTTAAGGCTAAAAAGAGTCGCTAAGATTTTTATTCTATTTTTGCTTGTATTGCTTCCCCTGTAAGGGGGCCACTCGGCGTGGTGTCTGCGCAATAAGTTTTTTTGTCTAGCAAAGGTGAATACAGCTGAATAAGTCGTCATTGCTGTAAAGATTACGTAATTTGTTGATAAAAATTGTCGTGTAATTACAATCCCCTCCCTTCATAAAGACTCAAACCCGATCATTTGAGGGCTTGATGGTTAGGGGAGGAGTAGAATCTATAAGAATTGTACGAATTTTTATCAACGAATTACATGCCCTTTACAATTGCGAACGGAGTGAAGTAATCCAGAAGAGTAAAATAATTTTGGATCGCCACACTCCCTTCGGTCGTTCGCGATGACGTGCAAAAATCACCCCCTAAGAGGGGTGTAGAGCCTTTTTCTGCATATGGCCAAGATTTCTCCAAGGCGTAGTCTTGTGTTACCATGCGGACATTTCGTAACCAAAATTTTTGAGGATATATTTTTATGTGTGGATTGAAGTGGGTTGGGGTTGTTTTGACAGGACTGCTCTATTCAGGTGTGGCTTGGGCAGAGAAACCTAAAACCGTCGAAGTCTGGAAAAACCTGTTCACATTGACCCACGGTGAGGGCATCGACTCTAACACCACTTTTCTTATCAGCAAGGAAGGGGTGATTGTGGTTGATACCCGCGTTACACCGGCTGAAGCGAAAAAAGTGAAAGATGCGATTCGTAAACAAACACAACTGCCCATTTTATACGCTATCAACACGCATTATCATGGCGACCATAGTTTTGGTAATCAGGTGTTTAAAGACACTCATGCCATCATTGCGCATGAGAATGTTCGCAAAGCTCTGGAGGGGGAGTCGGGCAAAGCGCATTTGGAAGTTTTCAAGTCCTTTAAAATTCCTGGGATGGATGAAACGGTGATCACCCCACCCAATATGATTTTTAAAGAGAAAATGCATGTCTATGCAGGCGAGTATCATCTGCAATTAATCCATATGCCGGGTCATACCGATGGCGACCTGTTTATTTATATCGAAACTCTCAAGACGATTATCGCAGGCGACCTGATCACGAGTGGCAAGATCCCCTATATGGGCGATGCTTATATTGATGATTGGATTAAGGCTCTCATTCATATAGGTGACCTGGATGCGGAAATCTATATCCCCGGTCACGGCGACCCCGGCGGCAAGCCCATCCTCATTGCCATGAAACATTATCTGTTCGATCTGCGTCGGTTAGTTACGGATCAAATAGAAAAGGGCAGTTCGTTAAAAGAAACTCAGGATGTGGTCAGACCGGTTTTAGAAAAGAAATTCAAAAACTGGGAAAAACTTGAATGGCTCGATGACAATATCGAACGAGCTTATATGGAATTCAGCACGAAGAAAAAGTCCTAACCCTCTAGCGAGAGTTTATTGTTTTCTTCCTATGAGTTGATAAGGCTCGAAGGCCGCGTTCATCTCAAGTAGAACTTTTTGATCGGAATGTTTTTGTAGCCAGGCTTGGCTTTGAGATTTTTTTATCAACAACAGGGCATTCGGTTGTTGTG
>JBLFWU010000119.1:0-4584 GCA_047610985.1 Nitrospinales bacterium
TCTCCTCCTCACCGAGTGAAAGCCCCTCTTCTTTTTGAACTTTAAGCATTAATGCAGGAGGGATACCAACATACCCGATAGGAGCAAGCATCGCCGCGACTTCCATTTCCCATGAGCGGGAAATTTTCAAGAATTTTGCCAAATCCCGGATCAGTTCTTTCAGTTTCATGGCATTACCGAAGATTTCAGGATGATGCAAAGAAAGGGTTTCCGTAAGAACTTTGATACTGCCGTTCAATGTTTTCTCCAAAAGCTCACGTTCTGCAGTAATCAATCGATATTGTTCAATCCCCGCCTCAAGAGTTTTTGTGAAAAGATCGTCTGGACAGGGCTTGGTCAAAAACCGAAAAATATTTCCATCATTTACCGCATTGATAGCTATATTTAAATCGGCATTTCCAGTAAGCATGATCCGAACACTATCGGGCGATATTTCCTTCACCCTGGAAAGAAATTGGATTCCATTCATGCTTGGCATGGCCATATCGGAAACGATGGTAGCAAATGTATCTTTTCTTGAAATAACTTCAAGAGCCGCGTGTCCCTCTAAAGCGGTGGTCACATCAAACTTCTTGCGCAAACTTCTTTTATATCCTTCCAGGATGTTGGGATCGTCATCTACGAGAAGAACTCTGTTGTTCATCCGCCATTCTCCAAGTCAAACTCCATTAATATTTTTTTCCATTTGGAGAAACGATCCAACATTCCTATTTCTTCTAAATATTTTTGGTCAAGCTTGTCGGGAATTTCTTGTATATATCCCTCAACTGAACCTTGAACCAGCACGTTAGCAACATGCACAAAGGTTAGTGCCGATGGAGACTTTGAAATACATTTGGATGGGGTTTCATGATAAGCAATGGCCTCAACAATGGGGTCCGGCAATCCCCATAGACATATAAGATATGCGCCTACCTGAGCGCAACTACTTCCAAAAACCTCTTTCTCGATTTCCAATTCGTTCCTATTATCTGCTTCTAGTTTCAAAAGGTATTCCTGATACATTTCAGGAAGGTTTATAAGAACTATCATTTTCCCGATTTCATGGAGTAGCCCCGCTGTAAAAGAATAATTCTCGATATCGCATTTTACTTTCTCCACTTTAGCCAACGCCATGGCCAGTTCCGCCACATTCATACTATGTTTCCAGATTTTTCCAATTAGCAGTTCATTCTTGTTTGACAGATTAAGTTTTGAAAAAATCTGGCAACTTAAAACCAATGACTGGATTAATTCCAATCCCAAAACCTGAACCGCATGCACTGGGGTGAAGACTCTATTCGGGGATCCAAAAAAAGCGGAATTAGCTACTTGAAGTATCTTGACCGTCATTCCAATATCTTTGGAAATAATGTTTCCTACATTCTCCAGTGTTGAATTGTCAGATTGCAATTCTTCCATCAGCTCACAATACAGTTCTGGCATGGTGGGGAGAGAATCTATCTTTAACAGGAGTATTTTTATTTTATCATTATGCAAAGAGCGCCTCAATGACAGACCGCGATTTATCGTCCCCTTTAAAAAATTAAAGTCGCAGGGTTTGGATAGAAACTGGTGCATGCCCCCAATAGACTGAATAAATGCTTTATCCTCCGTCTGCCCGGACAAGATAAATCGCATGGTATTTGGATTTTGTTTTTTCACTTTACGCAAAAGTTGGGCACCATTCATTTCCGGCATGCGCATATCGGACACAACTAAATCGAAAGGTTTATCTGATAAAATGCGTAACGCTTCTTTTCCACTACTGACAAACTCACAATCCCATTCCTTGCGCATCGAACGAGTGGATCGACGTAAGGATTGTAGTAAGGTGATATCATCGTCTACAAATAAAATTTTTAGTTTTTCATTCACTTTAATTGTCCTCTGGATTAGCTTGAATAAATTTATTCTTTTTAAGAACCAGATCGACTCATTTCAGTCCGCATTAAGTGGCAAATGAATAACAAACGTTGTCCCTTCGCCTGTTTCTGTTTCAAATGAAAGAGACCCTTTATGATGAATTACAATAAAGCCATGGACAAGGTGGAGCCCCTGCCCAGTCCCAACACCAACCTCCTTAGTGGTGAAAAAGGGATCGAAAACTCTTGGTTGCACATTTCTGGGAATTCCAGTGCCTGTATCCTTGATTCGAACCTCAACTCGGTCTTCGTCACTCCGGGTGCTGATGGTGATAATTCCCATTTCATTATAACCTTTTTTGATTTTCGCCTTGATTGCATGGGCCGCATTGACAATAATATTCAGGATCGCTTGGTTGAATTCATTGGCAAAACACGGAACTAAAGGCAAACCCAGATCAAAGTTGGTCTCCATATTAGCTATATATTTCCACTCGTTTTTTGAAACGGTTATTACGGTTTCAATAGCCTCATTAATATTTATAAATTTCTTTTCTTCCTGGCCTGGGTGAACGAATTGTTTCATCGCCTTCACGATTTTAGCAACCCGCATGACCCCTTCCTGGGCCTGTGCTATCGCCAGGGGCGTTTCTTCCCGGAGAAAATCCAAATCGGCATCTCGAATCGAGGTTTCTAATTTGTCCAAAAGTTTTTTATATGCGGAACCTTTTCTAAGCGCTTCGAGCAACTTATCCCCATCCGACAGTATATTCCCGAAATCCTCGTAGGAGTTTTGTAAAAAATGGATGTTATCGCCAATGAATTGTATGGGAGTGTTAATTTCGTGAGCAATGCCTGCTGCCAATTCCCCGACCGACTCCATCTTCTGCGCATGACGAAGCTTCGTATCCATAATTTTACGTTCCCGGATATCTTTTGCCACCAGAACCAAGCCCATACCCTTTGCACTCTTTAGATCCTGGGAATAATTATGCAAAACCGATCCCGAAAGCAATATAGGAATCTCCTTCCCTTCTTTGGTCAAGAAAGTGCGTTCTACGTTCTTGAAATAACCTTTTTCTTTTTCTTTTTCAACAAAAACACTCTCATACCTCTTTCCGATCAGTTCAGCTTTCCCACAGCCCAGCAACATTGTAGTCGCGGCATTTACAGTTAAAATATACCCCTGAGCGTCCGACACAATTAAAGCATCTCCCATGGAATAAACAATCGCTTCGGCATAATCTTTCTCCATTCTCAGTTCAAGAGAGCGTTCAAATACCTTCCTCGCCTGACTATCAAAAGCTAAAGCCAATTCTTCCAACTCATCATTGGTGCCAACCGGACTGCACGACTTAAACGTTTCTCCAGACGAGTTTTTAATTTTCTCACAAAGTACAAGGATAGGTTTGGATATTTCACCTCCAATCCAAACCGCAAGAATAACGGAAAAAATGATAAAGAAAAAGCAAACCCCAAATAATGTATAAAGGCTTTTTTTAATTTGAACTAATTGGGAAGACCGGGTCTCACCTAAAACCAGTTCTATCTTCATTTGGGTTAATATAGTTAAAGCACTTCCAGGTTCTTTTCTTATGGATATATAATTATTATCTTCCGAATAATATTTCTGGTGTATTAAATGATCATCCAAAAACAATTGAAAAAAAATATTTTCCTTAAAATCAAAAATATTTTCTGCGATTTTGGCCATGTCATACCCCGTTATGATGGCTCCCTGAGAAGTATTATAATATTTAATAGGATGTATTATGATGAAGGTTCCGGTTGCGGCCAGCAATTTAATAACAGGTTTTCCGGATACCAGGGACTCACGCAAGTCGGAAAGATCACTATAAGATTCAGTTTTTGGTGAAGTTGAATAAATATAGTTTCCCTCAAAATCCACAATCGTTACAAACTCAATATTTTTAATTGAAGTGTAATTTTTCGCCATATTTGGCAGGTATAAATTCCGTCCAGAAGGGTCTATGAGGGCGTTAATGATAAAAGGGTTTGTGGCAAAGTTCTCTGCGTTTTCAAATAAAAAAGCCAAACGATTTTCCAAAACCTTGAGTGAATTTCCGGATAGCAGCCTCAGGTTACTCTCCAATTGTCTGGTAAGATTTGAGCTTAACAAATAAATCATAACCCCGGACATGAGGATCAAGATCAGGCCAACAAAAATTGAAATTCGTAAAATCAGTTTTCGCTTTAAATTTTTTCTGGAGATTTCCATCTTACAGTAAAGTCCTTAGTGGAGGTCGCGATTACATGGGGCAACGATATTCTACTTGGAGTATCATGAACGGCTACGCCTTCAATTAATGGGAACAATAAATCCTTTAGTGCCGTATTCTGCCAAAAAGAAATCTTCCAGGCCTAAAGCATCGTGATCTTCAGGGGTAAACGGATTCTTATAATTTTTCACCAGGCCCTCATGAAATTGAATCGTTTCAAAGGCATCTCGTATTTTTGATCTATCAAAACTGCCAGCCTTCTCAATTGCTTTTGCCAGCAAATGAACTAAATCGTACGCATGCGCAGTACCTACAGGGGCCAAAATATCTTCGACATCATCAACTCCATACTGAGCTAAATATTTCGCAATCACCTCTCTGGTTTTTTTGTTTTTTATACCCGCGAACGAAAATGTTTGGAGAAATTTGAGTTTTACTTTTGGGAGTTCATTTTTTACATTATTCCAAAAATAGCCTCCTGTTATTCCCCAATGCGAATA
>JBLFWU010000120.1:0-4517 GCA_047610985.1 Nitrospinales bacterium
ATAAGTACTTTAGAAATGATTTTCATAAACTCCTCGTAAAAAAAGTTGAACAATTAATAAAACTGAAAACAACATTTGAAATTTTAAAACACTGCAAAAATATTTTTCGAAGGGTAAAGCTCACCCACAATAATTACTGTACGTTTTTTTAACACACCCTTTTATCGGCCCAAATTTGGCAATAAAAGGTGTTTCAAAAGATAAATTTTTTTATTATTATGTACGAAAACAGAAATAAAATCAATGCTATCATTTGATAAACTCCTCCCGTAAGCTATAAATGGGAAGAAGGAAGAACTATACTTCTGGGAAATTTTGCTATGGAATTTTCGATAAATAAGGATATGGGGAAAGAGCAAAAAACCTTTAAAATCTTGAAATATTTTTCTCCTGAGACCCGGAAATGCGTAATCGGTTTACTTCTACTTTCTGCATTTGGGATATATCAACCCATAATGAGTTTTGCGGACTCGATAAATTCAACGGCCTGGAAGAATCTTGAACCAGGTCTGGATTTTGGAATATTTAAGGCTCCGATAAAATCCCCATTTGGTGATTCATTGATCAGGGTTTTGCGTGCCGACACCCAATTGTTCGCTCTGAAGCTGTTAAATTCGTCTGCATTAATCCCGCCAAAAAAACATTCGGTAAAAAAATGGGCGAATCAAAACTCTCTTGTAGCCGCTATCAATGCCAGCATGTATCAGAAAAACCAGGTCTCGAGCGTTTCCTATATGAAAACGGGAAAACATGTGAATAGCACCTGGGTCTCTAAAGACAAAACTGTTCTGGCCTTTGACCCCACTGAAAAAAATATTCCCACAGTAAAAATAATTGATCGCGAATGCGAGGACTTCAACACCCTTCGAAATCAATATGAAACTTTGATCCAAAGTATCCGTATGGTTTCCTGCAAAGGGGAAAACGTTTGGGCACCCCAAAATAAAATGTGGAGCACAGCTGCTATTGGCACAGACCATCACGGAAGAGTTTTATTCATCCATGTTCGATCTCCTTACCCTACTCACGAATTAATCAATATGCTTTTGCAACTTCCAATAGATTTAAAACGCGCAATGTATGTTGAGGGGGGTGCAGATGCACAACTATATATCAACACAGGTAAAGTAGAGCATGAGTTCATTGGAAGCTATTCCACCGGTTCCAGAGAGCATGACGAAAATACTTTTTCCAGACCTGTTCCAAATATTTTGGGACTCGTCCGGCTAAAAAAATAACAGGATCAAAGTTTGTCGAAACCAAAACCCCTTCATTGTCGTTCTCGATACCGAATTATGTCGGGTGATCTGATTGCTTTGGGACCCGGGAAAGTGGACTTGCTGGAGTCTATCGATCAGGAAGGGTCCATATCGCAAGCTGCAAGACAAAGTCACCTCAGCTACCGGCGTGCCTGGGATATGGTCGATACTATGAACCGCTGCTTTAAGAAACCGTTAGTAATAAGCGCAACAGGTGGGAAAGGCGGTGGTGGCGCAGAGCTCACACCTTTAGGCAAAAAAATAATAGCGATCTATCGAGAGATGGAAAGCAAAGCCAGTAAAGCCACGCAAGAAGAATGGAACTCACTTAAAAAGCATCTTGCGTAATCTCCCATCAAAGGAACCTACAAACAAACTAGAAAACTCCGCACCCCCTCTAGTCGCTTACGATGACGTGCGATGGGGCTTGTAAAGCTCTTATACCCAAGGCACATACCCTTTATCGTTATCATGCCCAATTATATCGTATCGCCTTAAAAGTCCTGTCCTATTAGCCTGCGGCCGCTAGCCGCTTATTTGCCATGATCTCAAGGCCAATAAATTTTATCGACAGATCGTCGCCAGGGTGTTGACTGTAGGCATCTGTTTCGTCTTCGTATTCGTGGAAATCAAAATGCGAAACATCAAACCCCACATGCCTCACATCCTTTATCAAGGTCTCGCAAAAATTTTCTTCAATCTCTACAAGGGTTTCTTTATATCCATGTATGAGTTTGTCACCGTATTCTGGTTTTTGCGCACGCCTTAGAATCTGGCATTCCAGATCGGTATCGAGAATCAATAATAATCCATCAGTATCCAAAGCTTCCATTGCCCATTGTAGGAATTTTTTTCGGTCACCTCTTTGCAAATGATGCAAAAATTTGTTGGCGAGAATGCAGCCACAACTCTTTCCGAGAGGCCCATCAGGAAAATCGATGTTCAAAATTTCGATATTGGTTTTTCCAGAAAGTTTTGCGAAATGGGTTAACCCCATAATGATGAATGGCAGGTTATCCGTAAGGATCAGTTTCGGGTAATCTTCAGGCCAGTCATGGATCAGGCGAAAACCAGCGAGTCCTGTCGCGACATCCATGATTGAGTTTTTCAAACCGGAGGGAATCATCTCCATAGGATTGTCCCACGGAAAATTTTCCGTCTGAAAAAGGTAGATACTGTAACTCTCACTCAACAACCGGACCATTCGGGTATCGCTGAACAACAGAGGATTATCCCGAATCATTTTCGCCAATTCCTGAAAGAGGATTGAAAATTTTTCATTGATCTTATCTGTAGAGTCCGATAGAGCCACCTTGTTTTTTTCAAGGTTCATATGAATATGATCAAGATTCAAATAAACAGCCGGTCGTTCATGTTGCACATAGATAAGATCGGCAAGGTCGATCATGATTTCAGGGTAAATGGTTTGCAACAACAGATTAAAGACAGACTGATTTTCGCGCCCCTCATCTGTTTCGGGAAACCCTATATGTTCATTTAAATAATCAAAAAAAGCCATAACCCGCTGGCATAACTCAGGCGACTTGGAATGTTCGAGTCCAGAATATTTTTTTCCAGCCTCGGTGAGCAGAGACAATCGATTTTGTGATTTAATAAATAGAGAAGAATTCATTATGGCCAATCCCAACCTGCGCGTCCGAGCATATAAAATGTAATCAAAAGGCAGGGTAGAAAAAAAGGAACAGCAGGAAAAATATTGTCACCCAATAGAAAATATATTGCATTGCCCGACCTTCCCGCATAAATAAGGGCCAGGATTTGGGTCAGGAGTTTTTTCTCCTGTAAAAGATAGTATGTAAGAAAACCTAGAAGTAAAACATAGGCCAAAAATGAAAGTACCGCAGACACATCAAAGTTAAGTGCCGGGATAAATTTCACCACCACGACCAGATAAATCAGGTTCATCATAAAAAACCCATATCCCGCTTGTTTGAACTTTCGCGCACGACCTGAAGGTTGTGTGGAATCGGGGAGAATCGAATTTTCAGAATTATTTTCCAACGGTTTTATTTTCCAATGAATTGAAGCGGCTGTTGCAGATAATTCTGGGGTATGTTAGCTTCCATTTCTTATATTAGCATTTAAATTTTAACCGTCCAATTCATCCCATGTCGATTATGTTGCCAGTAGAAGAACAGCTGAAGACCCTGCGCAGAGGAACAGCTGAAATAATTGATGAAAAAGATCTAGCCAAATTGTTGGCAAAGGGCAAACCCTTGCGTATCAAAGCCGGGTTTGATCCTACGGCACCCGACCTGCACCTGGGGCATACCGTGCTCTTGCATAAAATGAAACAGTTTCAAGACTTGGGTCACGAAGTCATTTTCCTCATCGGAGATTTCACAGGTATGATTGGCGACCCAACAGGGCGTTCTGAAACAAGAAAAAATCTCACCCCTGCAGAAGTCCAGGAAAACGCCAAAACTTATCTAGAACAAGTATTTAAAATTTTAGATAGCGAAAAAACGACTGTGGCTTACAACAGTGAGTGGATGGGGAAATTCACATCCGTAAACATGATCGAACTGGCCGCACACTATACGGTAGCGCGTATGCTGGAGAGAGATGATTTTCAAAAGCGAATGGCAAAGAACCTTCCCGTCTCTATTCATGAACTGATGTACCCACTGATACAGGGATACGACTCTGTTGCTCTGAAATCCGATGTCGAATTGGGCGGCACCGACCAGAAATTCAATTTACTGGTTGGTCGCGATCTGCAACGAGCTTATGAACAAAAACCACAAATTGTTCTTACTATGCCGCTTTTAGAGGGCACTGATGGCGTGCAAAAGATGAGTAAGAGCCTGAAAAACAGTATTGGAGTGTTTGACCCCCCAAATGAAATGTTTGGCAAGATCATGTCCATCTCCGATGAGTTAATGTGGCGGTATTACGAGCTCTTGAGTCAGGTCTCAACGGATGAACTGGGATCCATGCAGGAACAGGCCAAGTCGGGAGCTTTGAACCCTAAAAATGCTAAAATGAAATTGGCCGGAGAAATTGTTGCCCTCTATCATTCGTCTGAAGCAGCTGAGGCCGCTACAAGTGAATTTGAAAATGTGTTCAAGAAAAAGAATCTACCCGAAGATATACCTGTCATCACAGGATGGGGACAGGAAACGCGTGGCATCTGCACCATACTCAAGGAAAATAAGCTGACTGATAGCACCTCGGCGGCCCGCAGGCTGATCCAGCAAGGGTCTGTAACGGTGAACGGAGAAAAAGTCTCGGATG
>JBLFWU010000121.1:0-4353 GCA_047610985.1 Nitrospinales bacterium
CTTAACCTGTACAAGTTCTACCATTTCATAAACACCGTATCACAGACACCCAATACACCGGCTACTCACCTCTTTTTCGCCCTCGAACAAGCGCTAATCAATATTTTAGACGAGGGAATCTCTAATCGATATGCCAGTATACAATACAAGGCTAGTCTGTTACGCCGGGGAATGCTGAAATGCGGGCTCACTTTTCTTATCAAAGAAAAAGAGATGTGTTCGATGCTCACCACCGTAAATATCCCCGCACACATTGATGTCACCCAATTTCGTAATCGATTACGAGAGAAGTCGATTATCATCTATGAATGTAAGGGCTGTTTTCGTGGCAAGGTGTTTCAGGTGGGCAATATTGGCGAGTTATCCCATGATGACATCCAATTCTTTATCGATTCACTCAAAGACGTTTTAGCCAGCTTTATTCCGATAATACCAGTCGTTGTCCCCATCACAAACGCACTTAGAATAGTTGCTCATAACCATAAAGAATCTTTAGACGATAGTGTACTTAGCGTAGTCGCGGGTGAGATATGAATAGTAAACTAACTCGTCTATGGGCAACCAAGACTAAGGATGATGAGTGGTGGTCCTCATTTGTGACAGCCCCACTGGCCATTGCGCTAAATTATTTTGTAGTGGATTTTAAGTGGTTAACCCCGAACTTGATCACCTTGCTCTCTTTTGTTGTTGCCATCCTATCTGCTGTCTTAATTATCGCGGGTGGGACAGTAAACTTTATTAGCGCTGCTCTGCTAATCCATCTAAGTCATATACTGGACTGCATGGATGGACAGATGGCCCGTTATCGCAATACTCCCTCTTTAGCGGGCTGTTATTTTGACAAGCTAACCGATCAGCTACAAGTCACCATATGGTTTGGCGCGATTGGCTATGCCGATTATGCACAATCGTACGATGTGGTGCCGGTATTCTTGGCTTTTATAGGTGTCTCCTTTTACTCACTGCGTGGCTATTCCAAATACGTTGCCATTTATACCGAGGTAGCCGATGACATCCAATACTTGGAAAAAATATCCGAAAAAGAAGCCGACCTCAAATGCGCAGATGTCGCAGGTCCTGGATATGGTTTATTAGCCAATATGAAATGGTTTGTGCTTGAACAACGGAAAATCATTAACTTTGATGAGGGTGTTTTCATTTTTATGCTGTCGTTGGCCTTGGTGCTCAACACGCTGACCCCGATGCTTTGGCTGTTTGCCATTAGTCAGGTCATCCATGGCCTTAAGCGTAGCTGGCTGCGTGGTGTCAATATGATTAAGAAAAGCAGTCAAATTATGAGTAAATAATCGAAAGAGCGCGATCATTTTCACACACTATGCTTTATTAAACGAGTCATCTAGACAATGAAAAAATTTCAGAAAAGAACAAACATGAAGGCTGTTATTCTGGCTGCAGGCATGGGTTCAAGAATCAGGCCTTTGACCGACAACTGCCCCAAAAGCCTTTTAAAAGTTGGCGGGCATACCATTCTTGAAATGATGATCTCGCATATACGTGACTGCGGTGTCACGGACATTGTATTTGTACTAGGTTATTTACAGGAACAGATTAAAGAGTATGTGACGCATAATTTCCCCGAATTAAATGCCCACTTCATCTTCAATGAGCAGTATGCGACCACCAATACCGGCTTCTCATTAATGTTGGCCAGGGATATTGTTGCCGACTCCTCTTTTATTAAATTTGATGCAGATGTGGTGTTTGATAAAACCATCCTTAGCCAACTCATCGACTGCGAACATGACAACGCATTGTGTATCGACAAAAATATACAGCTCGATGCCGAAGAGATCAAAGTCATCATTAAAGAGCAGAATCGCGTGGTCAAAGCCAGCAAAACGGTTAACCCAAAAGAAGCAATCGGTGAATCAATCGGGATTGAAAAAATTTGCGCAGACACCGCGATACAACTGTTTACTGAGCTGGAGGCCATGATGCAGGATTCACAAAATCATCAGGAATACTACGAAGCGGCATACGAAAGATTAATCGAAAAGGATGTGCCTTTTTATGCTCTCGATATTTCTGGTTTAAAATGGATAGAAATAGACACCAAAGAAGATTTCATCACGGCAAAAGAAATATTTAATTAAAGCACTTGTGTAGATAGCTAATTCTAAGGTTAAAGCCTTACAGCATGACCGGGGTCAGACCTTAGTTGTGGGGCATATAGACCTAAAATACGGAAGAACCTTTGATGAAAAATCACTCTGTAAAATTTCTGTAAATAAAAATAATTCTAATCGCTTAGATAAAGATAGCATTTACAACCCCGCATTAAATTATTCTGAAAATTTCTGTCTATCATCAATATTCGATTGTAGCCGAGAAATGGAAAAATATTCTGGGGAGTTCGACTATCACAGTTTAATGCATAACGTTCAAAAACTAGTGTTAACCGCGAACAAGGTGGGAGCGCTTTCGTTATTTGCAAATAAGCTATTGCTGCGGGAATGGACGAATGGATTAATTTCAATTCAAAAAATCTTTGGCTTCAGTTCATTGCTGAATGATGAGTTAGAGGTAAAACGATTATTCGAAATTGTTAGCCGTAAAGTAAAAAATCGTGAAGAATTTATCATCAAACCTACCAATGGATCGGAAAGTATTGGGACCTTAAAGGCGTTTCAATATAAAGATGAATATAAAGCAATGTTTTTATCTGCAAAAATTCCGAATCTAAATATATCGATGCCTTAAAAGTTGTTTCAGATTACGAGACATTTAAACATTGGATTTCTGACGACATTATGGGCGTTACATCCGGCCACATTGACACCCATCTTCTCCATATTGAACCTGGCTTAATTATTCAGGAATTGTTTCCGCATAATAAAGAACAAAGAGGGACTACTGAGATGAAATTTATGACTGCCTGGGGAGAGCTGCTATTTGTAGGCTGTAGAAATAGCCATGGAGTTTGTCTGGGTAGCAATGGAGAACACTTGGAGGGAAGTCAAGAAACTGCAACAATGTTGCACGATAAATTTTTCCATAATCTTAAAAAAATATCTTTATCATTGGCAAAAGCTTCAACTTTCCCTAATTTAAGATTCGATTTTTTTGTTGATATTGAAGGCGGCGGGTGGGTATTAAACGAAATAGAAACTTTATCAGACTGCGGATCTTATTCAGATTATCTTTTAACGAAGGTGACGGAACGATATGCGCATCTGTCTACGGAGACTTTGCAAGATGCGGCTGAAAGTGCATCGGACCGCATGAAAATAGCGTCTTAGCAAGGTAGTAATTCGTGGGTGGCCTGAGTGCTTTCCTTAGGTCATTCCCGAATGTAATCTTGCCTCTTACCCAGCAGTATCTCCTCGTGACTGCATACGGGTTGCGATCTCAATGGGTCAACGCAACACCCATACAAAACCGAGCCTCTCGGGTTTCAATCCAGAGGGACTTACAAGGCTGTGCAAAGTCCGGGAGCAGCAACTGATTTCGTTGAACGAGTAGGTAGCTCAAAAAATCGGTTCGCGCCGGGAACCGTTGTCTGAAAAGCCGATCCGAGTAGTCGTGGGGATCTAGTTGCGACTGTTCTCACGGATATGAATTCTGCACTCTGGTGTATCTCTGGCTATCACTTTGATTCAACGACATTTTCTCTAGGCAATAGTTTTCCAATAAAGTGTTGCATCGACCGGTTGAAATGGCAGGATATAGCGGACTTATATCAAGCCTGAATTCGGGTGGCCCGGGGGAAATTCCGGGGCGTGGGGCCGGGCGCCCCTCCCTCCCCCTCACAGGTGCCCAGAGCGATCCCCTCTGGCGTTTTTTGGGGGCGGGCATTGCATTCCCCCTCGGGAACGGATTTTTTGCCCAAGTGGTGATTTCTGGGGCAGTTCGGAAAGGTTCGGGCCTGGTTCGGTCAGAATTTCGGAAACTCGTTGCTATAAAAAGCAATGAGGACTGACTATCCATAAACAGAGAAAATCAGGTTCAGTCCTGAATCGGTCGGGGGAGCAAACAGGAACCACGCCAGAAAAACCCCTTACGATTCTTCAGCTAAGTAAGCTATAACTCGGCTGTATCTGGTACTGTTAATCACTAGGTCGGCGGTTCGAGCCCGTCCCGAGGAGCCATTACTATAAACGCATTCAGCCTGATTGCCCAAACCGTATCTAAGCAAAATCTGTTTTAGGTAACCAACTCATTACATATACATTATATAGAGAGTTGTTATGGGGGATAGACTGCCCTACTTCTAATGTCTGCTTTACACTTGCCGTCTCAACCGGGTCGATGCAACACATGCGTCAAATCTTTCTGCTGGTGTCTCAAACCCTAATGTTTTTCTTGGTCGTCCGTTGAGTTGTCTCGCTACCG
>JBLFWU010000122.1:0-4318 GCA_047610985.1 Nitrospinales bacterium
GTTTTTTTAATAATCAGTTCTACCGTGGAACTTAGGGCACAGGTTTATTCCAACCGGCCAGTAGGCGAAAAGAATATAGAATTGGTTGATAGCTTAAAAAAAACAGACTACCCATATGTATTACCGATTTGGGGAGACAAAGCAGTGGAAGCGGGATTTGATATTCCTTATTCTGCGGGGCTGGGCGTCAACTATTTGTGGCAAGAATCAAAAGTGAAAATCAATGAGTTGTCCGTTGGAGTTAATAATTCTCAGTTATTTGACTTAGACGAAATTGTACGATTCAATGATGCGACAGCGACTTCTAATATTGTAAACTTTCGCCCAGATATTTGGTTGTTTCCCTTTTTGAATATCTATGGGATCATCGCAGTTTCCGAAACTTCCACCATGGTTGATTTTGGAGTATGGGCGCCGAATGGAACAAGTACAGAAGAGATATTTAACTATCAAACGACCGCCAATTTTAATGCGACCTCTCTGGGTTTTGGAATTACACCAACAGTCGGTGTCGGAGGTGGCTGGCTGGCTCTAGATATGAACTTCACCTGGACGGATATACCTGAGTTGGATAAGCCTAATTATTCTTTCGTTTTTGGACCGCGACTTGGGAAGTCCTTTCAGTTGAAGAAACCTGAGAGCAATGTTGCGATTTGGGTTGGAGGCTTCAGAGTGGCATTCGGAGGTGACTTGACAACTGGTGGATTAAGCCTGAGTGAAGTCTTACCAGAGGATGGAAATCTTCAGGGAAAGCTGAATACAGGACTTGATAAAATTGAAATTAAATCTCGGGAATTAGATGAATGGTATAATGGTCTTAGCCCTGTTCAACAAACGGTTAACACTCCGAAATATAATGCTGCCCTCAGAGTCCTGGCCGGAGCGAATCAAGCGCTAACCGGGCTTTCAGATGCTGCTGAAAATGCAACTAATTCTACTATTAATTATTCTTTAAATAAGGGACTAAAAGATAAATGGAATTTTATCACCGGGGCACAATATCAATTGAATAAACATTGGATGATCAGAGGAGAAGCCGGATTCCTGAAGAGCAGGACACAGGCTCTTGTTGGCTTGCAATACCGATTTGGATTATAAGTTGAATAAGAAGACATGCAATAAGGAAGCGCTATGAATAATACTTCCAATCCGTTCTTGGTGGCCATTATTTTTTTGCTATTTACCCTACCACTTTTTTCACAGAAAAAAAGCCGGAAGAAAGTATCCTATCAAAACATAGAACTCCCCGCCCATACTTTAAGGATGAAAATGGATGACTTTTTTGTTCGTTTTGCCGGTGAGGTTGAGTTAGCAGCGGATAGTATAATTTCACTGTCTTCAGAACCTGCTGAACGTAAGCAAGCTTTGCGCTGGAAATTATACGCCATCCCTGCCGCACAAAGGTCTGCTATGCAGAGAGATCCTTTCGGAAGCCTGATTGACGGCGCTGTTCTTTGCATTCAAATGGCTGATTTTTTTTCTACAGGCAATGGTAAAGATGCCTTTGGTGAACATCAAAGAATTGCCATTCATTCTTCAGAAAACCTCATTAAAGAAATCCGGCAAATTGCTCAAGCACTTTCCAAAAACAGGAATACCAACGAAGGAGAAATGGTGTTGCGCCAATATGCCAAAGATCATCCAATCCAGACTATTTATTTCGTAAGAGAAAATGCGCATTATCTTTTTGGTGCTTATATAAAAGCAGAAAAGATGGGCTTTAAAAAAATAGCAAAAGAATTGACTGCCGATATGGAAGACTTAATGAACCGTATGAATGTCTATACTGAAAACATGCCTAAACAGATCCGTTGGCAATCTGAATTGATGATGGCAGAGCTAGCGGAAGAAATGAAGCGGGAAGGCACCTTTGATTCACTTACTAATCAGGTTATTGCAAAAACGGATACTATGGTGGCCATTTATTTCGAGAAGATGAATGATATGATCAATCATTCTCTGGCCACGGTGGACAGCCAGCGGGTTATTATTACCAAAGATATTGGACTGGAAAGAGCTATTGTTCTCGAAACCATCAACCGGGAACGTTTGGAAACGATGGCTGAATTAAAAAGAGAACGAGCAACTATTCTGAATTTCGTTAGCGCTGAAAGAGCTATGATCTTCAATGAGATGGATAGCCTTACCACGGATAAAATCGAATTATCACTACAGGGCGCAAACAAGCTGGCGACTCAAGGTATTGATGCTTCTTTAGCGGGTGCCGATGACCTTCTCGACCGGTTTTTTAGAAAGATTTATATGCTTTTTGGTGTCTTGTTTATTGGAGGAATTGTCTTTGTGTTTTTGGTAAGGGTTATTTGGAAAACAAAGGGGAATGTGCCTTAAAACGGATATCCCAATGCCAAATTCCAAACCAGGTTTTCCTTCCTCCAGTTTTTGTCACCTAAAGCTATTTTATCGGCAACCCAACGTTCTCCTTGCGGCAAAAAAGGTTTGCTCAATGGAAAGGCAAGATCTAATCGTAGGATAAACGAATTAATATCCAGCCTGAATCCCAGTCCTGTTCCAATGGCGATTTCATCGTAAAACTCATTGAATTTAAAAAGGCCACCTTCGCGAGCATCATTTTCGTCGCGCATCAACCAAATATTCCCGGCATCAAGAAAAAGCGCCCCTTTTAAATATCCCACGATTCCGAATCTATATTCCAGGTTACCTTCCAGTTTGATATCACCCGTTTGGTCAATGAATTCATTTTCATCAGTGTCTATTTGTGGATTGAGATAGCTTCCTGGACCTACTGTGCGAATTGGAAAAGCCCGTAAACCGTTTGAGCCCCCTGAATAATATTGCTTTACATAAGGCATGACTTTTTGATTGCCGTAGGCATATCCGGTTCCTGCAAAAAGACGGGTAATTAGAGTAGACGTTTTTAGTGGAATGTAATACCGGAAATCAAAGTCATTCTTAATATATTGTGCAAAAGGTAAACCCAAAAAACTATATGGTTCATCTTGTTTTCCTTTCGTTATGCGGTTGAGTAAAAACGCGCCATTTCCTGAAGATTCTATATTCGCCCTGAAATAATAATAGGACTCCTGGCTATTCACCTTTTTACTGGACTGGGTAAAAATGTATTGCATACCGGCGATGTAAACATTTTCAAAGCTGCTTCGCAAGGAAGGGTTTTCTTCTAAAATATCTTCCAGTGCTTTCGTTTTCTCCAGCAAATTTATTCGGTTGATTACGATAGGCAAAAACTGATGCTGTTTTCTAAGTGTAGCTCTCCAGCTATACCCATATTGAAGGGAAAAGGAATTCAGGGTGTAAAACTCAAGCCTTTTTTCAAAATTAAACGCCAGGTTAATATTTGTTTTTGGGGTAAATAATCGCTCTGATTTTCGATTTTTAAAAGGAAAAAAATAAGGCAATAATAATTTTAATTCAATGCCGGCCTCTCCTGTGTTGATAAGAGGGCCATCATCACCGAATTGCGTTTCAACGGCACCGGAGATACTGGATTCAAACCTTTCCGCACCTCCGAAAATATTCCGATCCGTATAAGCCAACTTTAAACCGGAGCCCAGAAAATTCCCTTCCCGAGTATTGGCTTTAATCTCAGCAGAAATGTCCCGGGTATCTCCAGGTGTCAGGTAAATGAATCGATCGGTTGTAAGCTTAACAGTGTCCTGATGTTCGCGGTATTTGATGTTGACAAATTTGTATACGTTCAGATCCAGTAACCGAGCTAGCGTATATTCATTTAGTGTTTTCGAATAAAGATCATCTTTTCGTTGTAAGATAGATCTGGCCAGCGTTTCCTGAGTCAGGAACTGATCCTGCTGGACGATCTGCAAACCCTCATAATTGAGCGTATCTTCGCTCTGTAAACTATCTTGCAGGATTAAAGAATAATTTTGAAAGATCCAGGTTTGATTCAAATGATAAGGTTGATGCTCAAGACTATCCGTACGAGGTTTTATTTTTATAAAAACATCAGAAAGGGCTTGTCCTTTCAAGGTGTCAAGGTAGAACAGGAAATCGTTTTTACCGATATTCAGAAACCCATTATTATTAGCTATTTGTGCTAAGCGCGCTCTTTCGCGGAGAATATTTTTAGTGTTGAACTGCTCACCCTTTTTTAAGACACTTTTAGATTTTGAAGAAAAAATCAAACGATCAATTTTTGTGGAATCGGATGGAAAAACGACATTCCTGAAACGAAGTGGATTTCCGGGATACACTTTATAAGCTATATTGACCTGTTGTTTTTTTATCGTGGTATCGACGACTACCTTTACATTAAAAAAACCTTCTCCTTGTAGATATTTCTCTAACCTCATACGGTTATTCT
>JBLFWU010000123.1:0-4281 GCA_047610985.1 Nitrospinales bacterium
TGAAACGCATTTTTGGGAAGAATGGAAAAAGAAGATGCCCGAAATTAGTCGGGAAGCAGGAGTGGTTGGTAGTCAATGGGGTAAGGAGATCTCTCAATCGCCAGTTTTTAATAAAAAAATGGAAGAACTTATTAAGAAATATGAGTTGGAAAAGATAAATAAGACGGAATAAAAAAGCGGGAACAGACATAGTCTGTTCCCGCAACCCAACTGCCCTTACTTGACCCAACTTTCGCGGATGTATTTAACGACATCCCAGATTTGCTTATCTTTTAATGTCTTCTTATGGGCAGCCATACCGGTTCCAGCTGAACCGTTCTTGATGATCCAGAACATTTGTCCTGCAGAGACATCTTTCATAGTATCTGAGCACGTAAAATTGCGTGGGTTAGGTTTTAGGGCTTTTCCAAGTTTACCCATGCCATCGCCTTTTTTTCCATGACACATTTTACAGGCCAGAGGTTTTGCGGTCTTGCTGTATAGCTTCTTACCATTAGCCGCGTTAGCCTTAGCGGTCATATCCTTCGATGTTATGCTGGACGGAGCCGCCTTGGTCTTCCTTGGTTGCGGACAATTAGAGGCCGCCCAGGATGAAGTTGCGAAGGCTAGAGAGATGAGTACCGCTGTTAGAATGTTTTTTTTCATTGTATTTCTCCTCTATTTAATCCCAGTTGTTATTTAAGAGCTAATTCAAAGTTTGCGTTTGCTTTTCCACCATCAGCAACCGTGATCTCCTGCGTCACCTCTCCTACATATGGATGCCATGCGGTAACTTTATATTTTCCTGCAGGAATATCCTGGATGGTGAAAGTTCCATCTTCTTTGCTGATGCTGTAATAAGGATTCCAAACAATTCTTGCATCTGCTTCCATGAAATTATGTTGGTCACACTGCAGGAAGAAATGGCTATCCTTTTTAGGTTTGAAACGTTTTAGGTTTTTTGTCACATCTGCAACTGAACCTTTAGATGGCAATGGTTTGTTGAACAACGTTTTTCTGTTAGATCCCTTGATGGAATAGCCATGAGGATTATGCAGAATGTCATCATCCTGATTGGTAACCGTGACGAGGTTTTTCTTTATAGATTTTGGTGTTTTTCTGATAACCGTCATTTTTGGGAAAATATCACATTGGCGAAAATCATAATTTATCGTTTCGGTCGCCCAGGCTTTGCCCTTGCTAATTTTCTCGATCAAGATCACTGCATTCATGAGTTTGCCGTCTTTGACCTGAACTTTTTGCCGAGGTCGAATGCCTTCTTTTGTATCCGGATGTGTGGCACAAAACTCGGAGTTCTTTCCTTTCTTCAAATCTTCCATTATAGGAGGAGGTATTTCTCCTTTAAATAAAACGTTGCCTGTAATGCTAGCGCCATTTGCGACTTTCATTTCTTCGTACTTTGCTTTTTTAGCGAAGGCGCTACTGGTCAAGGCTAATGTCATTACTCCCGTCAAGACTACTAATTTTAGATTTTTCATGATCTTCCCCTTCTTTTAGTAAGGTATTAACGGGGCCGGGAAAAAGTCATATCCCGACCCCGAATGCGGCCTACGGGGAAGGCGTTTCGTTCGGCCGCGTTCAGAAACTTTTTGAGGTTAAACAGACGTGCCTTCCTTCCGTATCCTTAATCTTTAAATAGCAAAGGCTATGCCATGAAAAGGATTCGACGAATAAAAACCGCTAACTCTTTTAATATTAAAGGTTAAAACTTTTGGTGTGAAAAATGGCAAGATTCGAGAGGGGTGTTCCGTCCCATATTGGGACGGTAGAATCCCAGAGCGGGATAAAAAAGAATGTCAAAATGGGATTTATAACTTTAATGCAGGTTATATTTTTTCAACATGCGGTAGAAGGTGCTGCGACTGATTCCTAGTATTTTTGCGGCATTGGGAATATTTCCTTCAGTCTTTTTCAGAGCTTGCTCTAAGGTTTCTTTGACTACACCATGGAATGGAGTAACGGAAATTGTTTCGTCTGTTGTGTCGGGTTGTTCCTCATCCGTCATCGTTTCCCCAGTCAGTTCTTCTGGTAAACAATCGATATCAATGGCATCGTAGGAGGTGGTTATCATGGCTCGATAGATGGTGTTTTCAAGTTGGCGAATATTTCCAGGCCACGAATAATCTTGTAAGCATTGCAGGGCTTCATCGCTAATGGAAGTGACCTGCTTTTTTAGCTCATTTTCATATTTGTTAAGAAAATGATTGCAGAGTAGAGGAATATCTTCTTTCCGTTCTCGTAATGAGGGCATCTGAATAGGGAAAACGGCGAGACGGTAATAAAGGTCTTCGCGGAACAGACCTTTTTTTATCTGCGAAGCAATATCCTTATTGGTTGCTGCCACTACTCGGGTCTGGACTTTAATTTTTCGAGTATCGCCAAGGGCCTCAAAACTTCTCTCCTGTAAGAATCGTAACAATTTGGCTTGTGTGGCCATGCTCATCTCGGCAATTTCATCGAGAAAGAGGGTGCCGCCATCTGCCAACTCCAACTTCCCCGAACGCGTCTCGGTAGCCCCGGTGAAGGCGCCTTTTTTATACCCGAACAACTCACTTTCCTGAAGAGTTTCTGGGATGGCACCGCAATTGATGTCAACAAAAGGTCCGCTGGCAAAAGGACTGCCGCGGTGAATAGCGCGTGCGACTAGTTCTTTTCCAGTTCCAGTTTCACCAAGAATCAATACTCCTGCATTGCTGGCAGCTACTTTGTCGACATTTTCCATAACTGCAGAAAGAACTTTGCTTTTCCCGATAATTTCATCCTGGCCTTGCAGTCGATCCACTTTCTTTTGTAGGTGATCGACTTTTCGAATCAGATTCCTTGTCTCAAAAGCTTTTTCAATGCAAGTAAACAGGCGCGTCTCGTCCACAGGTTTTAAGAGATAGTCGTAAGCGCCAAGTTTGATTACCTCGACAGCTGTTTCTATTTTGTCGACACTGGTGAGCATGACTACGGGAATTTCTGGATGAATGTCTTTGATCTGTTTCAAAGTTTCTATGCCGTTCAGTCCCGGCATCATCACATCGAGTAAAACAAGGGAAGGGGTTTCATCCAGGTTTTGTAAAAAAGACTTACCGTCTCCGAAATCACGGACGCAGTAATCGCGATCTTCAAGAAGGGTTTTAAGCAGAAGCCGCAAGGGAGCATCATCATCAACTACAAATATTAATTCACCTGCCATCACATCACTTATTAATTTAGTTAGAGTTAGAGTTAGATTGTAGCTCAATCAAATTAAAAAAACTAATATATGGAATTACTTTTATAATAAAATGAAGAATAACTATCGAGCAATACTTATGAATACTATAGCCAAACAGACACAGGGAATATTTATTTCGGGACTGATTCTTGCCGTGATCGGATTCGGGATCCTATGGGATAGACAGCACCGGGCCTGGTTTGGTGAGCTTGAACAGGAGGTGCTTGAAGACTCCTTGATTTTAACTGGAGAGCTGGAGGTTATTAAACGAGAATTACTTGGAATTATCTCTCTTTACAATTCTTCGGAATATGTGACTCGCGAAGAGTTTGGCGTTTATGTCCAGCCTCTTTTAGATAACCACCCTTTTATCCAGGCTTTTGAATGGGCTCCTTTAATAGGTTATGCAGAAAAAGACGGGTTTGAATCTATCACTCGATCTATGGGATATCCCGATTTTAAAGTTCGAGGGTCAACGCAGCCGCGACAGGAATATCTGCCAGTGCATTATGCAGAACCTCTATCCGGCAATGAACAGGTATTAGGGTTTGACCTTAAAGGAGATAAAGAACTCCATAAGGTTGTGAATACGGCTCGTGATACAGGTAAGACGATTGCAGTCTCTAGCTATGGAAGAGTCCCGAATGCTAAATCCCGATCCGAACTTTTCATGGTCGCGCCTTATTATGAAGGTGGAAAAAAGTACTCGAGTCCCGAAGAACGGCGGGAGTATTTAAAAGGATTTGTTCTAGGTGTCTATCGAATCCGCGACATGGTGGATCAAATGGTAAAACCCTATGTTCGTGAAGGGATGAACCTCCTTGTTTATGAAGGGGTAGAATTGAAAGATGAAGACCTTGTATATGGCAGCCCACTGAAAAATTCCTCGATGGAAATCACCAATATAGTCACTGTTGCTAACAAGCGCTGGTTTTTAGTTTGGCAGGCAACGGATGATTTTCGTGGCGGTCCGGGTGCCATAAACGCCTTTATTGCGAGTGCTGGGATTTTTGCAGTAGCGCTGTTCTTTTCAATTATTGTCGAGTTGATGGCATCGCGAACGCGCGTTGTTGAAAAGC
>JBLFWU010000124.1:0-4269 GCA_047610985.1 Nitrospinales bacterium
TACTTGGGTGGAAAGGGGCTTTTATTTTTGGCAATCCTTACAAATACCAAATAAATCCATGCGATGACTTTTTAGAGTGAAACCGTGGCGTTTGCTAACCTCCAACTGATACTTCTCAATGAGTGGGTGTTCAAACTCTACGGTTTTTTCACAGACCTTGCATATCAAATGATCGTGGTGCCGAACTTGGAAAAGGTGTTCATAGGTTGTTTTATCGTTGAAGGTATGCACCTCCGCAAGTCCCGACTCAACCAATAACTTCATAGTTCGATATAAAGTGGCAATACCTATAGTTGGGTCCTGTTCACGAACTCGGGTGTGTACATCATCGATATGGACATGCCCTGATTGTTGAAGAAATACATCCAAAATTAATTTTCTTTGCGTAGTCCAGCGAAGATTGTACTGCTGTAGGTAATCCCTAAAAATATCGTGTTCATCAAGCATAATTTATTTATTTGATAATTGTTATCAGAATCATTTTATGGCGAAATATACAATAATAATTAATTAAAATACAAGGAACAAAAATTAAGAATAAATAAGTGCTTGTATTTAAAGGATTATATTGTGTTGGAAAAGTTTAAAAACAGGCTTGACAAGTTAGCGCTAATTAACTATATTGATACTCGTTATCAAAAAGGAGATTGCCAATGTCAAACAAGATAAAAATTTGCAAAGGGGCAGGGTGCAAAGCTTGGAAATCGGAGTACATGGCGAAACAATTGAGACAGACCCAGGGTTCCGATAGCGTTTGTCTGGTTCCTTGCATGCGACATTGTGGTGGTGGAGCGTCGGTACAATTTGAAGGTCACGGTGAAGTGCTGAAGTTACGCGAAACGGATGAAGTGGCTTATTTCTTAGATTCTAATGCAGGTGCTTTGGCTGCTGCATGCTAAGACATTAAAAAAATTTGGCTTTTTCAATTATGATAATAATTATCAATTTCATATATATGATCTCTGGAGATGAAAAAATATGAGTGTTGCCATTATAGGAGGGTTGGACAGGTTGAGGCGATCTTATGAAAAGGAATGCCGCAACAGGGGTTTTGATGCAAGGGTGTTTAGTCAGCGCATTCCCAATATGGCTCGACGTATGAATGGCGTTCAACGAATCCTTATTTTTACAGGCACGGTAGCTCACCCTATGGTTACGGAAGCCGTTCGAGTTGGCAAGGAACAAAATATTCCAGTAGACCGATGCCATTCCAGCAGTATTTCAGCTTTGAAACGTTGCCTGAACAGTCTTTCTTAAAAAGGGGGGGATTATGACAATAGCACCTAAAAAAATTCTTCTGGTTCACAATGACCCCGAAGAGAGAGGGCGACTGGGAATCATGCTCTCCCGCTTTGGGCACGAAGTGCGGTTCTCCTGCGGTAAGGGTTGCCCAGACCAACTGAGCCGGGATAATGACCTGGTTATTGTTGATGACAAGTTGGCTGGGCAATCCGGTTCTGATTTTTTAAGAAAAATTTCCAGGGAACAATGCGAAAAAGTTATTTATCTTTCTTCGCGTCTTTGGTTGGAGGCTTCCTTAGAACTGCAGAAGATAAATATTTGTGAATGGATTACAAAACCGGCAGACCCTCTAAAGCTGGCAGTTGTGGTTTGCGATTATTTTGTTGAATTCGCCGATGAACGCGCTTTACCTGTACCAAAATTTTGATTTTTTCGGCCATGCCCCAGGCCGAATGAAAGAGTCTGTGGCTGGGGGTTGCGCCCCGGCCGCGGACTTGTTTTTCGTTATGTTTTGGAGTTAAAGGATATAAACCATGTTAATGCGAACTAAATCGTACCTTGAAAGAGCTTTGGGATTAAATATTGCCAGAGGATTAGAAGTAGGGGAGTTTTCTGTATATTACCAGCCGCAATGGGATCTTTTTTCTAAAACCGTCACTGGGTTTGAAGCTCTTGCCCGATGGCATGCTCCAGGTTATGGTCAAATATCACCTTCCGAATTCATTCCTATTGCTGAATCCACTGGAGGTATCCAAGAGCTTGGTGAATGGGTTTTATTAACCGCATGTGGGCAGGCTAAGCGATGGCAGAAATCGGCAACGCAACCCTTCCTTATATCTGTAAATGTTTCGGGGCATCAGCTGGAACAAAAAGATTTTGCCGCTCGTATTATCGACATTCTTTCTATAACAGGTTTTGCTCCCGAGTATCTGGAGTTAGAAATTACAGAATCTGTTTTTCTCCATAACTTGCCCGCGATTCATCATTCGTTGGATTGCTTGAGGAAGGAAGGGGTTCGGTTTGCTTTAGATGATTTTGGCATGGGTTATTCCTCTATTCATCACTTATCATGTTTGCCTCTCGACTGCCTGAAGATAGATCAAAGTTTTGTAAGGTCTTTGGATTCCGCGCAAACCCGTACCGTTGTAAAAGCTATGGCAAACCTCGCGAGTGAATTAGGTATGCGAACCGTTGTGGAAGGGGTGCAAGACGATAATGAAGAGTTTATCCTTTGGCAGCTGGGCTTGAATCAGGGGCAGGGATATAAATTGAGTCCACCTGTGCCTGCTGAAAGTGCCGTTCATTTTCTTATTTAGGGCTATGGGATTGATAAATATGAGGCTTTTGAAAATTCTATAATGAAAATAGTTATCAAAATTGATTGTTAGATTGTTTTAAGAATGAAATATAAGTGGTTGAATAGTTGATATTTATGTTTAAATTTTTATGGTAAATAAATGTTTAGTTGGTTAAAACCTTTGTTTTGTTAATATTTAGGGTTGACAGGTTCCTAACAATTGTTTATAAAAGATTTATCATATAAATGACAACCATTCTCAATTAGATTTTTAGTTTAGATGTGTATTTTTTAATTAGAGGAGAAAGGAGTAACTCAATGAAACAAAAGCTTACATTGTTTGCTTTGATCGGTTTGGTCGTGCTTTTCTGGGGCACACCGGTATTTTCAGCAGACATGAGTGAATTAGAACGGAAGATAGATATTCTTTCCGATGAGCTCGATGATCTGAGAGAAGGCGATATGATTAAAGGGCAACGTGGACGTTCAAGAAGGTTCCAGCAACCCAATTTTGTCACCGTGTTTGGTTATGGTGAGTTGCATTTGAATGCTCCGTTATCCAGTGCTGATTCGCCAACACAACTTGACAATCACCGATACGTTATTGGTATTCATACGATCTTATCAAAATGGATTCATTTGACGGCTGAAATAGATTTTGAGCATGCCGCGCAGGAGTTGGAATTTGAAGTAAGTTATTTGGATTTCCTGCTTAGCCCAGGGTTCAATATTAGAGCGGGTGTAATGTTGGCTCCCATTGGTTTTCTAAATGAATACCACGAGCCTCCTCTGTTCTGGACTGCAGAGAGACCTCTCTTGCATCAACGTTTGATTCCAACTACATGGTCCATGGCGGGGTTTGGTGTATTGGGAAGCCCTGTAGATGGTTTTAACTACCGCGTCTATGCTGTTGGTTCCTTGCAATCTATTGAAGATAACAATGGATCAGGAGGAAGTGGAAATGGAAGCGGCGGTGATGCTTCGTCTTTCAGTAGTAATGGTGTACGCGGGGGTCGTCATCAGATCAACAATGCCATTGCAAATGACTTTGCTGTAACAGGACGAATGGAGTTCACCAAGGTATTACCTGGTCTTCAAGTAGGTGTTTCTACTTACTTGGGCGATACCTCTCAAGGTTTTATTGATGAGGGTGGGTTTATGACTTTGTTGGAAGCAGATATTCAATATCGCAAGGAATGGTTCGAAATGAACGCAACCATTGTCAACACTTCTATTAGCGACACTGAAGAATTAAATGCTTTTTGTAGTATAACCGGCAATGCTTGTACCGGGCAGATTGCTGAAAACCAGTTTGGTTTCAATATTCAGGCGGGTGTGCATCTTCCACAATTGATGGGTTGGAAAACCACACAGGATATTATTCCTCACTTCATGTTTGAGCGGGTGCGAACTCAAGATAAGAATGATGGCACCTATGCTATAGACTACAGTAAAAACCGGAACCAGGTTTATACCGCTGGAGTCGCTTATCTTCCGATACCTAAGGTATCTATTAAATCTGACTACACGCATGAAAGTCTTGGAGATGGTAATTCTACAAACCAGTTCAATATGTCTGTTTCTTACTTGTATTGAGTTGATGACTGTCCTTTAAGGACACCTGATCCTGACATCTCGAGATTCTTGCTCCTCCAAGGTCTCGCGATGTCAGTTTTTTTTTGTTCAACGAGCTTTAATATTGTAAAAAGCATAAGTATTCAATATTCTGC
>JBLFWU010000125.1:0-4186 GCA_047610985.1 Nitrospinales bacterium
ATATTCTTTGAACCCTCATTCCACAGGCACAATAGTTCGTTCCTGCGAAAGTTGCCATTTATCTCCTAAGACTTTAGGATTAGGAGAAGGCGACTTGAGAATAGGCGCAAATAATACAGGAAAAAATGATTCCTTGATTCCTCTGAACCATTCTGATGAAAGAGTCAAAGCATCAAAATTTGATCCCGAAGCAAAAGTCTCAATGCGGGGAGAAATTCTTGCAGGAAGTCATCAACTCAAGGCTAGGCCTTTTAACCAAAAAGAGATAATAAAAATTTTGAAAGTGGGTAATTGCATCCCTTGCCACGATCAATATGACGACCCTATTTATCAGGATATTAAAAAAAGCTATGCTTTCGAAGGTACAATGAAGCACCGTAAACTGCGCGAACAAATATTGAACCTAAAGCAAACACAACCGTGAACAAATTGTTTCGAATTTTCCTATCGCTGGTCTTTATAGTAGGGCTCTGCCTTGGCAGCTTCCTTACCTATTCCTCGGGCCAAGATACAAACGATTTCTCTGATTTTTTTGAGGGAAAGCAAAATGAAGAATCGATAGCCGCCCCGTCTGAAAAAGATTCGTCAGAGATACTGGATTTCTTTCTAAAACCGGAATCCAAACCAAAAGACATTCAAGAAACAGAAATCACTCTCAAATCTGAAAAAACATTACACACTAAAGAAATGGTTGAGATGCCAGCCTCGTCACCCAAGACTCAAATCGATGCTTCCGATTTTGAAGACCCTTTTTATCGAGTCAGAGGATCCCAGGGAAATTCAGAAAAAGTCCTGCAACCTGGCACAACATTGGATGGGGTGCAATTTCAAACGTATGGAGACACCAACAAGTTCATTGAAAAGTTTTATAAAGAATCCAATTTTTCACTAGAAGATGTGTATGGGAAAGTAGAATATCTTGAAAGACGTGGTGGCTGTTATACCTGCCATCAGGGAATTGAGAGGATCAGCAACAACCACCGTTTTTCCTGCGTTCGCTGCCATGGTGGCAACAGGCGATCCAGTTCATTACCGAATGCTCATAAAGGGCTTGTTTCTAATCCATCTTCAGCAAAAAACGCTCCCCGATTCTGTGGGAAATGTCATGGCGACCATGTCCGAAAAGTGGAGCGATCGCTCATGTCGACCGCTAAAAGAATGGTCAATATCACCCGCTTCGGTTGGGGTGCGCAACCTGAGGATGAACTTCCATTTTCATTGCAGCCGGATGATGACGAACAGGTCCTGCCCAGTGCTGCAGCGGGTCATCCTGTAGACGGGTTTCTCAGAGCCAAATGCCTGCGCTGCCATATTGGTTCGGAAAGTCCTCATCGCCCGGGAGATTACCGAGCATCGGGATGTTCTTCCTGCCATATGATTTACTCGAACGATGGCATCTCATTGTCACATGACCGGGCAATACAAAAACTACAAAATAAAACTGGCAAACAAAACCGCTTTGCCAGAAAATTTTCCGAAAACTCTTTGAACAATCCACGCGGCTATCCGTTGCTACATAAATTCACCGTTGCTGTTCCAAGTTTGCAGTGCGAACATTGTCACAACAATAACGGCGTGGGGCAAGAGTTCGAAGGGTTGTTTGCAAAACCTTCACGCCCCAAGGAAACACCGGAACAGATCAATGCAGAAGAACCTGTTCTATATGGTAAAGAACACGAGTTTCTGGTTCCCGATATCCATCGTGAAAAAGGCATGCATTGCATCGACTGTCACATTGGTGATGAAATGAAACCCGAGGTAGAACCGGACCAGCTTCATTCCGGAGTTCAGATCCGTTGTGTCGATTGCCATGGCACTCAGGAAAAACTTCCTGAAGAATTTCTTTTAATCGAGTCGGACCCGAACACAAAAAAGATGATCGCGAGAGCCAACCTTAACCCCAATCTTAAGAAAAAAATTCGCGCAGGAGATACTGTTCTAGTTAATTCAAGCGGTTCCCCTATGTTGCATGTCAAACGAGTTAAAAAGAAATGGGTTTTAATCTCAAAGGTCTCAGGAAAGAAGCACAATATCCCTTTACTCAAAAACCTCAAGCCTTCCATAGCG
This sequence comes from Nitrospinales bacterium, assembly GCA_047610985.1. Lineage (GTDB taxonomy): Bacteria > Nitrospinota > Nitrospinia > Nitrospinales > VA-1 > UBA8687. Next base: position 2,068 of record JBLFWU010000125.1, read on the forward strand.
CACCAGATTCCAAAACATATGCAAGAAATGGAATGTGCCACCTGTCATGCACGTTGGGCGGCTACAGAGTGGGGCATGCACGTTATACGGGAAGGAGATTTTAATCCTGAAAAATGGGCAAACTGGAACCTTTCAGACCCTTCCCTGCAATATTTACTTTCAAACCCTTCAATTGAGAAAACAGGGATGCTGGATTGGCCGACTGCCAAATCACTGCCGCAAAAAATTGAAGCCAACATATTAGATGAATATTGGTGGACTGTATTCACTGATGCGGGATGGTCCGATATGGTGATGGGTAAAAATTCGCGCGGAAAATATGCGATCCTTAAACCTCGCTATCAATATTTTATCACCGACACGGCGGGACCATCAGGTCTCCCTTCGAAACGGGCGGAGCCTCCCTTAACGCTGGACGATTCCCCCGGTCTGATCTGGACGGCTTATTCACCCCATACGATTCGCAAAACAGTACGTTCCTGTGAAAGTTGCCATCAAAATTCTTTATCCGTGGGGCTTGGAGATACTTTGAGAAAATCCATTCAGGATGCCGGACAATTTTTCTCAGGATTAAAGCAAAACAATCAAGTAAACCCAGATTTCCAGCTCAAACAAGGGATAGACCCAAACGGCATAGCATTACAGACTCTCTTTCCGGGAGACAAATCGCGTTTTCTTAATAGCCAAGAGATCACTGCCTTGCAGGAAACCTCAAACCGCTACCGGGCATTTCGTTCTCTAAATTTACGCGAGTTGAATTTTTCCAGACTATTGAGTCGCAAAGAATTTCCTTATGATGTTAGGCATCGGCTTCGAGAAAACAATATGGGACAATCGCAACCTCGCGAAGACCTTTTTTACAATGTTGAGAAAAACCAGTTTGTTAAAATTGAAAAACCGAAAGAAGCTCAAAAATTGCCCAAAAAATTCATACCTGAACAGCCTCTAAAATCAGAGGGAAACAGCGAAAAAATAAAACCGGATAACGAAGAAGACGGAATCATTGAATTTCTCTACGATATTTTTCAGAAAAAAGACGAGCCCCCCGCCAGCGAACCTCTGCCAATACCTGGTGACGCTACCCCACTATGAAAAATTTCCTTTATCTTCTAATCGGTGGATGGCTTCTTTGCAACCCAATGATTTCCCACGCTTCTTTAATTCAAGAACAAAAGTGTTCCGAATGTCATCGTTTGTCCAAGGATGGAAATGAAAAAAGCGGGCCTGATTTATTCTATGCAGGCAATAAATTTCAGCCCTCTTGGCTGAAGCAATACCTTCAAAACCCTGTAACCATTAGGAGTGCAGGGGGCACTGGAGATCCCAGTTTCCTGAAAGGAGTACAAGTAAACAGTCAGAAGCATCCTGCGCTTTCTAAAAAGGATGCGGGACAAATCACGCAGGAGTTGATGGCATTAACGCTTCTAGATCTACCGGAAGAGATCGATCGCCTTGTGCCTTTAACAAAAGGGAAAAAAGCAAAAATAAAATATGAGTTCGAACGTACGTTCAGTTGTATTTCCTGTCACCAAAGTTTGAATCTTACTGGAAAAGTTCGCGGTGGAATTTCCGGCCCCTCTCTCGTCAATGCGGGAAATCGATTGCAGGCGCGTTGGGTAGCAAGCTGGCTTAAAAGTCCCAGAATATTTTCAAGTAAAAGTCGTATGCCTATTTACAAGATGGAGGATGAGGCACGTTTACGGATTACACAGTTCATTGCTACATTGAAAAATGAAAATAAGCGCTAACGTATGAAAAAAAGTTACCCAATATTTATTTTAAGCTATTGTATTTTTCTGATTGCCGTAGGCATAACAAGCTGCAGCGAAAAGTCAGACGAAGAAACCCAGCCTCCACTGAAATCGGATTCATATTCACCCGCCCCTTTGGTGGAGTCTACCCTAGAGCCTGTTATGGTGACCGAAAAAACACGCGAAACCTATCAATGGTATTGTGCTCAATGTCACGGCATTCAGGGTAAGGGCGATGGCATCAATGCCAAGTTCTTGACCGTGCCACCTCGGAACCACACTAAAGCCAAATATCTAGAAACCCGAACCGATGAACAATTCTTTGAAGCGATCAAGTTTGGCGGTCTATCTGTCGGCCGGGCACCCTG
>JBLFWU010000126.1:0-4186 GCA_047610985.1 Nitrospinales bacterium
AAGAATTATTTTGTCTGCCGCGCAGAGGATGTCGAGTCGCTCTTGGGTAATGTTTCCCAGGATGCGTATAGCTAGTCCCGGTCCGGGGAAAGGTTGGCGGTTAATGATTTCATCGGAGATGCCCATCTCTTTACCCAGTTCGCGGACTTCGTCTTTAAACAATTCGCGGAACGGTTCGAGTAATTTCAGGTTCATTTTTTCCGGCAAGCCGCCAACATTGTGATGCGATTTGATAACAGCCGACGGTCCTTTGAAGGAGACAGACTCGATCACATCTGGGTAGAGCGTTCCTTGTGCGAGAAAAGTGAAGTTGCCCAGACGTTTTGCTTCTTTCTCAAACACGTCTATGAAGGTGTTGCCGATGGACTTTCTTTTTTGTTCGGGGTCGGTCACACCTGTCAGTTTATTTAGGAATTGGTCGGAGGCATCGATCACATCCAGATTGATATTGAAATTATCGCGAAAAGTTTTTTCTACCTTGTCTCTTTCACCCGTGCGCAGGAGTCCGTTATCGATAAACAGACAGTAAAGGTTGTCACCGATGGCCTTGTGGATCAGCACAGCGGTTACTGAGGAGTCAACGCCACCGCTTAATCCGCAAATTACTTTTTCGTTGCCGACCTTTTTGCGGATATCTTCGACCATGAAATCGACTAAAGATTCTATCTTCCAGTTGGCATCGCATTCACAGATTTTGAAAAGAAAATTTCTGAGAATTTTTTCGCCTTCAACGCTGTGCATTACTTCTGGATGAAATTGCAGGCCATAAATTTTTGCTATCGGATTTTCAATAGCTGCCAACGGAGAATTACCCGTGAAGGCGATGGGCTTGAATTTGTCTGGTAGTTTGGAGATGCGGTCGCCGTGACTCATCCATACGGTGGAGTTATTTTTAACGCCTTCAAATAGATGTGAAAATTCTTTCAGCATCAATTCTGCGCGACCAAACTCGCGATGCTCTGAAGGGTGGACTTCTCCTCCTAAAAGATGCGTGATGAGCTGCATGCCATAGCAAATGCCTAAAATGGGAATTCCCAATTCAAATAGCTTGGGGTCGAATAGATAGGAGTCTGCATCGAGAACACTTGCAGGTCCCCCTGAAAGAATAATTCCCTTAGGTTTGAATTCGGAAACCTTGTCCAACGTCATGGTGCAGGGATGGATTTCGCAATACACCTCGCATTCGCGTATTTTGCGGGCGATGTTCTGGGTGTACTGCGACCCAAAATCGATAATTAGAATTTTTTGTTCGTGTAGTAGGTCTGTCATGCTTTGCGGAGTTTTTTTTGTAAATCAGTCGATGTGATAATTGGGCGCTTCTTTGGTGACGATCACATCGTGGACATGACTTTCGCGCAGTCCAGAAGAAGTGATCTTAATAAACGAAGCATTTTTTCTTAATTCGTCGATGGAAGCGGCGCCACAATAACCCATCCCGGCGCGTAGTCCTCCGAGTAACTGGTGAACCGTAAATGAAAGGGTACCTCGGTAGGGAATGCGTGCTTCCACTCCTTCAGGTACCAGTTTGCTCTCGGACAATTCCAGTTCCTGAAAATAACGGTCGCTGGATCCTTGCGACATGGCAGCGATAGAACCCATACCGCGATATTCTTTATAGCTTCTACCTTGATACAGAATTTTTTCGCCAGGGCTTTCTTCTGTGCCGGCGAATAAAGAGCCAATCATCACTGTGCTGGCTCCAGCTGCGATAGCTTTAGTAACATCTCCGGAGAGCTTGATGCCACCGTCTGAAATGACGGGGATGTTTTTCTTTTCCGCTACCTTCACACATTCAGCGACTGCCGAAATTTGTGGAACGCCAACACCGCTCACTACCCGTGTGGTGCAAATGGAGCCGGGACCGATTCCCACTTTCACTGCATCGACACCGGCTTTTATCAATGCTGCGGTGCCCTCTGCTGTAGCAACGTTGCCGCCAATGATTTGTAACTTTGGAAAGGATTTTTTAATTTCGCGAATGGTGCTTAAAACTTTTTCGGAATGTCCGTGTGCGCTGTCAATGACCAGAACATCGAGCCCAACCCGTACTAGGTCTTCAATATGCTCTATCGGGTTCTGAGTTACGCCTAGTGCAGCCCCTACTAACAATCTGCCTTTCTTATCCTTTGCGGCATTTGGGAACTGTTCAGATTTTTCTATATCCTTGATCGTGATCAACCCTTTTAAATGCCCCTTTTTATCGACTACCAATAGTTTTTCAATTCGGTTGTCGTGCAGAATTTCTTTCGACTTTGAAAGAGGGGTGCCTTCGGGAATCGTGACCAAATTTTCTTGGGTCATTAGAGAGCTGATTTTTTTGTTAAGATTTTTTTCAAATCTCAAATCACGGTTGGTCAAAATACCCACCAGTTTTTTCTTTTGTGTGATGGGGATCCCCGTGATGTTGTATTTTTTCATGATCGCAAGCGCTTCGCTGATTTTTTGATCAGGTTCCATGGTAATTGGATCGGGGATCATAACGCTCACCGAACGTTTTACCTTGTCTACCATTTTGCGTTGTCTTTCTGGAGGCAAGTTTCGATGGATGATGCCGATTCCACCTTCTTGCGCCAGAGCAATAGCTAAATTTGTTTCGGTAACAGTATCCATCGGCGCCGCGATCAACGGACATTTGAGTTTGATATTACGGGTCAACCGGGTCGAAATATCTACATTCGCAGGTAAGACCTTGGAGTACGCAGGAAGCAATAAAACATCATCAAAAGTCAGGTAGGTCGGGACCTTATGGGGGTCGATCATAGGATTTTATTTAATAGAAATTGCATAAAATGTAAAAGGTTCATATTAGCACGTCTGTCTATATTCTTGCCAACAAAACCTTGTGGTTCCTGTATGACCATGTTCCAATAACGCGGATCATGATGAAAATTTTCTTAAACATACTTTTTCTGGTTTTAGCCAGTACCGTACATTCTCAATCCCTGTTTGAGGGAACCGGAGAACGGGAGGACTGGCTCGGCACCTACTACCAAGGAAAAAAGATGGGGTTCAGCAAATCGATTACCCGCTGGAGCTCCGATGGCATTGAGACGGATTCCACAGTATTTTTTAAAATCCGTTCTAAATCGGTAGATCAATCCACCACCATCAAACAAACAACTCGACTCAGTCTCGATTATAGATTGTTGAGCTTTTCCCTGTTACAGGAAATCTCCGGGCATCGACAACAAGTCGAGGGCACGCTGAAGGGGAATGAACTACGATATCGAACGAAATCGTTAGGTTACGATAAAGAAAAAACTCTTAAGTTTACGTCTACGACGGTTCCGTCTTCGACTTTTCTTCTGAATTTGATTTCGGACGGCCTTCGTGTCGGGGAAAAAGGCGAATTGCCATTGTTTGTGGAGCCGTTGCAGTTGGTAGTGGATCTACAGTATGAAGTGTTACGCAAAGAAACGCTGCAATATCGTGGCGAATCGGTGGATACATTTGTCATCCGTCAGCGGTTCAGTGGCATGGAATCAACGATGTGGGTGGCCAACGATGGTTCCGTTTATCGCGAAACTACCGACATGGGATTCGAATCGTATAAGGAAGAAGGGCAAGAAGCGCAGAAAATTGATGAGGCGATGACGATCAGTAGCATCATTACGATGAGTCTGGTGAAACCAGATAAACCTTTGCCTCGACCCTACAAAAACTATGATCTGATTTATCAGATTTATCCGGTGGTTTCGCTGGATTCCATTCCAGAAGACCATAGGCAAACAATTCTAAAATCTGAAAAACAGGCAAATGGGAGTTATATCACCACTTTGAGGGTTAAAAGTGAGCCGGAGAAAACCGGCCAAATTTTGGGGCAAAAGCAAGAACCAGACCCGAAATACATGGAAGAGACTGCCGAGGTCCAGTCGCATCATCCAATGATCCGAGCTTTGGCAAGAGAACTCTCAGCAGATAGTATAAATAAATGGCAGTTGGCTAAGGATATTAACTTATGGGTGCACCTGAACCTGAAAAAGGAGATGGTGGATACCGTTACTGCTTTGGACGCTCTTCTTGAGAGGCGTGGCGAGTGCCAGTCGCACACATTTTTGTTTACGGCTCTGGCCCGGGCTTCGGGAATTCCCACTCGGATTGTTAATGGATTGGTTTATTCCAAGGAATATGAAGGATTCCTATATCATGCCTGGCCGGAAGTTTTTGTTGGCGAATGGAGGGCAAT
>JBLFWU010000127.1:0-3949 GCA_047610985.1 Nitrospinales bacterium
TATCTAGAATCGGTATTAAAAGTGTAATTACAGGAATGAGGTAGTAAATCTCATCGGTATAACCCTGGTTTAAGGGGAGCAGGGTTATTAATGCCACAAGAAGGCCCAGCGGTAGGCTTCCCGTATCTCCAAGGATTATTTTTGCGGGAGGAAAATTGAAAATGAAAAACCCTAAAACACTTCCGGCTAAAATGACGGCGAGAAAGGATCCTCCGATAATCTCTCGTTCCAAATAAACAAATGCAATGGTGACACAGGAAAAGAACATTATTCCTGGGGCCAAACCGTCCATCCCGTCAATAAGGTTAATAGCGTTGGTGATGCCTACGATCCAAAGGATGGTCAAGAAAATTGAAAAATTACCCAGTTCAATCAGGTCGCCGATCCGCTCAATTTGAAAGCCACAAAAATAGAGTATACAGGCAATCAGAATTTGAACTGTCAGTTTCAGCCGAGCGGAGCATTGAGTAATATCATCATAGATTCCAAGGAGGAGCATTGCCCCGGTGCCAACTGTAATTACAGTAAGAATATAGATATTACGAGAATCAATCATTCCTATCATCAGGAAAAACCAAAGGGTTGTGAGAAACGACAGAACAACGGCAATTCCTCCAAACGATTTGACATTCTTTCCCTTTGAGGTCAAAAGCCGATTGAAGATGAGATTGAGTGGGTTTTTAATTAGAAACAAAGTGGTGCCAAAAGACAATATGAAAGCCAGGAAATAGCCAATAAGATAGACTTCACCTGGAATAGGGAAAGATTCAAATTTCATTTTATAAAGTTGATTAGTAGTTGCGTAACACCCCTCAGGGAAATAAAAAAATTAATTATTCCTCGAGTCAATAAATTCTCCTCATGGTGCTTTTTAAAGTAATGCATCATTCCTAAATGTCGTTGAATGATCACCCTTGCCGTTGTTTTGCTGTTGCTGGTGGATATCTGATGGATAACTGTTGCTTCAGGAAAATAGATAACTGCCTTTCCTGCTTGATTGATCGTTCGACATAAGTCTACATCTTCATTGAATAGAAAATAGTTTTCATCGAACCCATGAGATATCTCAAAAGCAATTTTCGATACCATTAAACAACATCCTGAGAGCCAGTCAACCTGCCGAATTTCATTGTGATCAAAGTCTTTCATTAAATATTGGCTGGTAAAACGGTTTTCTGGAAATAACCGGGAAAGTATAGAGTAGCGATTGAACAGACCAGTCCAGAGGGTAGGGTAGCGTCTGCAGGAATATTGCATGCTTCCGTCCGGATTAACTACTTTAGGGCCAAGTGCACCAGTCTCCATATGAGAAAGAAAATAATTGTACATAGAGTTGATGGACTTGTCAGATAAAATGGTATCTGGGTTCAAAAAAATCAAAATATTACTCAGGGCAATTTTTGCAGCTTGATTATTTGCCTTGGAGAACCCAACGTTGGAGGAATTGGAAATAAACTGGGCCTTCGGATATGATTCTTTAAGAGGCTGCAAGCCTGGATCATTCTCGCTGTTATCAACAATTATTACTTCAAATTCAATTCCCTGGACAGTCTGATAAAGGGATGCCAGGCAATCTTTTAGGGGGCCACTATTTTTATAATTAACAATAATGCAGGAAAGATCCACTTTGCATGCCGGTTGTTGCTAAAGGGAAGGACAACGTATTCTCTGATCTCCTGATTATTGCCCAATTCTTCCTAGATTTCAATGGGGTTACGCACTCCAGTTTACGGTTCAATGCCTCAAGTACTTCCACTTATTTGCCGATTGAGATAAGATGATAGGGGGGAATGCTGTATCCCGCTTAAAAAACCGGAAGCTAACGGCTAGAGAGGAAAATTCAATGGGAAAGAAGGTTTTGGTCACAGGTGGTGCAGGATTTATAGGTTCGCATACGGTCGATGAGTTAATTGCTCAAGGCTACAGTGTCCGAGTTTACGACAATCTCAACCCGCAAGTGCATGGAGAGAGAGCTGAAAAGCCCGAATTTTTGCATCCGGATGCGGAGTTTATAAAAGGAGACGTCCGAGACCGGGACCATTTACACCAATCTATCAAAGATGTTGATCTCATCATTCATGATGCGGCAGAGGTGGGTGTAGGTCAATCCATGTACTCTATCAACCAATATATTTCTACCAATGTTCAGGGTACAGGCGTGCTCTGGGATATTCTTGTAAATGAAAAGCATAATGTTGAAAAAGTGCTGATTGCCAGTTCCATGAGCCTTTATGGCGAAGGTTGTTATCACTGCAAAGAGCATGGAAAAATTTCCCCGAAACCCAGACCTGACAGTCAATTGGCCGTAGGACAATGGGAAATGCTTTGCCCTGAATGTGCTTCACCTGTTTCTCCTCTTCCAACCGGGGAGGATAAAGAACTCGACTGCACTTCGGTTTATGCGCAAAGTAAAAAAGATCAGGAAGTTTATTCGCTGATGATTGGTCGGGCGCATAATATTCCTACGGTGGCATGCAGATACTTTAATTGTTACGGTCCCCGACAGTCTTTGAATAATCCTTATACTGGGGCAGCAGCAATTTTTTGTTCTGCGATAAAAAATGATACCCCACCTTTGATATATGAAGATGGTAACCAGCGTCGCGACTTCATTCATGTAAAAGACTTGGTGCGTGGCAAGCTTCTTTTGTTGAATCAGGAAGATTATGGAATCTTCAATATTGGGACAGGAAAACCTTCATCCATTCTTGAACTTGCAGAAACACTTATTGAACTCTGCGGAAAATCATTTAGTCCTGATGTGATTTACAAGTTTCGCAATGGTGATATTCGGGACTGTTATGCAGACATCTCGAAAATAAGCGAATTAGGATTCCAGCCCAGATTTTCACTAAAAGAAGGGCTAAAAGATCTAATCACCTGGAGTGATGGGCAAGAAGCGGTTTCCAAAGTAGAAGATGCCCACCGACAACTGGTTGAAAAAGGCTTGGTGCTTGAAACCCAGCCGGTTTCGAGTAAATAAAAAACGTTTTTCCGACAAAGCTTCATACTAATTTCTTTATTCCTGATCTTTTCAGGTAAAACCAATGTCTAAAAGCAGTGCCCTTTATTTGGGTGGAATATTCTTTTTCACCTTTTTGTGGCTCACACCACTCGGAATTTTTAACGCGTGGGTTCCTCCCAATATCCATACAGGATTCTACTCGGTAACGACTATCGATGGGGGCGACGATACTGGTTATTACGCTTTCCTGCGTTCTACTTTCATTGATGGTGATCTCGATTTTTTTAATGAGCGTGGTTACGCCCATGCGGAAAAAATTAATTCGACAGGTTATGTGTTTAACAATTGGCAAATGGGACAAGCGATCTTGTTCTTGCCATTTTTTCTGATCGGACATGCGCTCGCCCACTTGTATCAGAGTTTAGGTTATCCGGTTACAACAGATGGATATTCAGCTCCATATTATCTTTCCACCGCCATTGCTTCTGCGACCTACCTTTTTGCTGGTTTGATCTTTATTTATCGTACCTTGCGAATGTTTACCCGAAAGCGTGTCAGCATGCTGGTAACGCTGTCAATCTGGTTTGCTTCACCACTGATTTATTTTTCCTTCATCAGACAGAGAATGGCGCACACCTCCGAATTTTTTCTAGTCGCCGTCTTAATTTTTATTTGGATACGGTTTCGGCAATCCAGAAAACCCATTCATTATGCGTTGATTGGAACAATATTGGGTTTACTGTGCATGACGCGTGTGATCAATATCTCATTTTTTGCTTTGTTTGCTGTGGACCTTTTATGGGAATTTCGTTGGGACTGGAAAGCAAATCCAGCTCGGGCGGTGAAGAGAATTTCGATTTTGGCAGGATCTTTAGGGGGAGGTTTTCTTCTAACAATGTTGCCGCAAATTTATTGTTGGTATCAGTTGAATGGAGTTCCTTTTCCTCCCCGCCACATGAAATTTGCCGGAGAAGGTTTAACAGG
>JBLFWU010000128.1:0-3858 GCA_047610985.1 Nitrospinales bacterium
AAACAAGATCCTCTATTTTAAAGAGGGGATGCATACAACCGTTACGACGGAGCTTTCTGCTTCAGGAAATATCTTCCTGCGGGTGAACGGAAAAACCGATGCATCTTTGGCATTGGATATGCGAACTCAATTGTTGTCGGGCTATTTGCCAATGTTGTTTCATAGCAATCCAAAATCCGCTTTGGTGATTGGTCAGGGCAGTGGCATTACATTGGGAGCGGTTGAACAGTTTCCAGTAGACAAAATAAATCTAGTCGAAATTTCCCCTGCCGTTATAGAAGGATCGCGGTTTTTTGATCCGTTCAACCACGATGCCCTCAATGACAAACGGCTCACCGTATTGCTAGAAGATGGCCGCAACCATATTGCACTATCAAATAATACTTATGATGTGATCGTTTCAGAGCCTTCAAATCCATGGATATCTGGGGTTGGGGCTTTGTTTACAGTCGATTTTTTTGAGTTGCTGAAAAAACGGTTAAACCCAGGTGGGTTGGCCTGTATTTGGGTTCATACCAATATGTCGCCGGATAATTTCAAATCTATCGTGCGCTCATTTACAGAAAAATTCCCATTTGTAACGATGTGGGAATCCATCGCCGGGGATGACTATCTGTTGATAGGCTCTGAAGAAGAATATGGGCTGTCGTATGAAAAAGCACAAAAATATCTGACCAATGAAATCACCGGAAAAGATTTTGCCGGAATCGGTATCAGAAATGTTCCAGATTTGATGAGCTTGATGATCATGTCTCGCGAAAAACTTGTAGAGTTCAGTAAAAATGCTCCGCTGCATACCGATGATAACTCGCTGTTGGAGTTCAATGCACCGGAATACGTTTACAAAGATGAAAGAGATGTGCTGGTTCGGCAATTGACTCCCTTCATCCATTTACAACCCGGTTTTGTGAAGTTTGCAGATACTGAGATGAAAAGCAAGGTGGACAAAAGACTTGCGCAACTGGAAAGGTCGGAAAGTCAGATCGAAGAAATAAAACGCAAGGCTCGAATAACAATGTTACTGGAACGGGCAGAAACAGCGTTCAACGTGGGAGATATCACGCAAGCTCTGGCTTCCTATAAAGAAGTTCTAGTATTGGAGCCGCAGCATGTTCTTGCTTATATGAATATGGGAAACGTTTATCAGGAACTAAAACTGATTGATGAGGCAGAAAAATCCTATTTGAATGCCCTCAAGGCGAATCCCTTCTATGTGTTCGGTAGTTTGGGCCTGGCGCGCTTATATATATTTTCAGGTCAACCTGACAAAGCTCTAAATACCCTAAAAAAGACTCTTGCGTGGTACGACGGTGACCACGAGTTCAGCCTGTTTATGGGACTGGCCTATGCTTTTAAGAAGGATGCTAAACGGGCTATTGAGGAATTCGAAAACTCACTGAAATTGAATCCAGAATCATCTTTGGCGCATTTTTATCTGGGAGTGCAAATTCAAAATAGCGACCCATCCTCTTCTCGCAGACATCTACAGATATTTCTGAAACTGACCAGAGATCAATCCGGGCAGGATAAATTGATTCAAAAAGCCGAAAAACTTTTAAAGAAGCTTTAACCCATTTACTAATATAGGGTATACTCTCCACCGAAGAGCGAAAAGAAAAGCTCAAGATCCTGCCAGAAAAATTATCCCGAATAATTGAAAGTCATATTTAATGCCCACTAGAATTAAACTCATTTGGTACCTTTGCATCGTTATTACGGTTCTTGGTTTTGTATATCTTGCCGCACAAGATCGAATGGAAGAAGCAATGCTGGCAGAAGAAAGAGCCACTAAAAGATCTGAAGCACGTCTGCAACAATTGACAAATCCAAAGAAGCAAAAAATTAAAGTGGACCCTATAAAAGTCATTCGAGAAATGAATGCAATGGGTAAATATCAGGAAGCTGCAGAAATGGCTGAAAAGGTCGCGAAAGAGTATCCAGACCATGCAGCAATCCAGACCTGGTGGGGTATTTCTCTAGTTAAGTTGAAAAAAACGCAAGAAGCCATCAATCACTTTATCGTTGCCGCCAAAAATGATCCTACCGATGAAAAAGCGCATCTATACTGGGGACTGACCCTGGCGATGGAAGGAAAATTTGCTGAAGCCATTACTCACTACCGCACGGTACTTGAGATCAACCCTGAGCATAGCAACGCCTATGCTTATTGGGGAGCTTCCCTGAATGCTCTGGGAGAGTATGAAGACGCCTTGACCAAACTGGATGAAAGTATCGCGTTGCATCCCCTGAACAGTGCGGCACATACGTTGCAAGTTGATGTTTTTTATCATCTCAAACGATATGAAGAAGCTTGGCAGGCAGTTAAAAAAGCCCGTGCCGCAAAAATCTCCTTACCTAAAGGTTCCATTGACAGGTTGGTCCTGGCTTTTCCGGAGCCTTTAAAATAAATTGAAAAGTTTTTTCTTTAAAGACGACTAATCCATAATGGCATGAAATATGCTATATTTTAATTGAGCTGGTTTTGTGTCAATATTGTAAACATTGACGTTAATAGTAAAATTAGGTTGGACTAATTCAATTTTTTGATATATTTAGTATTGCAGTAGTCAATTATTTGAACCGTTTAAGATTTTATTGATTTACTTTTTTGACTTTTCGATAGAGAGGAATAATGGCTAATAAAAATGTGCAGTTCATCAGCAAAACATTTTTCGTGGTTTTTCTTTCTTTAAACATTTCTTCATTGTCATGGGCCAGTAATTCAGCAATGACTTTAAAGGAAGGGAACGCCCCTGCTTTTATTACCCAAGTGGGTGATGATGTATTTGCGCAAACCTCTGATGTAACCATAAAACTCGAAAAGAAAGTACCTAAAGCCAGTGACTGGCCAAATTACTTAGATACCCCTCAAGGGACTATAAAATCGACCCAAGATAGCGACTGGCCTAATTCCATAGAGACCGCTCAAGGGACCATGAAATCGTCCCAAAATATTGAAGATTATGAAGATATGGAAGACCCTTTCGCGGGGACTGCAAAAGATATCCCTATCCTGTCAGACCCCCTCGAAGGCTATAATCGATGGATGTTTGGGGTAAACGAGACTATTTATGATGCCGTTTTGGAGCCGGTCGCAAAAGGGTACAGATATGCGGTTCATGAGCATTTAAGGATTGGTATTAAAAATATTTTTTCCAATGCCATGGCCCCTGTGAAATTTGTAAGTAGTCTATTGCAACTGGAATTCAAGAAGTCAGGTCAAGTTCTCGCACGAACTTTAATAAATACAACATTAGGGATAGGCGGTATTGCAGATGTTGCGGGCGAAGAATATGGCATTAATGATGTGAATGAAGATTTCGATCAAGCATTGGGGTACTACGGAATTCCCACCGGGCCTTATATTGTTCTTCCATTTTTTGGTCCTTCGACAGCTCGTAATATTATAGGTCGAACCGCGGATGCTTTACTGAGCCCAGGCGCGATGGTGGGTGCTAGTGCCGGGGCAAATATCGGAATCGCTGTGGAAGATAATGTCAATGCAGCCTCATTTATCGTTGATGATAAAAAACAGTTGGAAGACAGCGCCTTGGATGAATATGAAAGTATTCGCGATTTTTATCATCAGTACCGCCACGGACTTTTAAAGAAATAAGCTTATCTCTGTAAATAACCTTCTTTCTGTTTTATCCGGCCTCTATTTTTAGTATCCTGCCTTCTTTCAATTTCTATTAGGAGGCTCCATTTTGTCCGACCTGCCCAATCGATTATCTCAGGAAACTAGCCCCTATTTATTGCAACACGCAGCCAATCCGGTAGATTGGTATCCTTGGGGACCTGAAGCCTTGAATAAGGCCCAAGAAGAAAACAAACCCATTTTTTTGAGTATCGGTTATT
>JBLFWU010000129.1:0-3771 GCA_047610985.1 Nitrospinales bacterium
GTTCAAGACGATGTCAGTCATCCCGTTTCCTTTTATGGCGCAACCAAAGTATCTAATGAATTGATGGCTCATTCCTATTCACATCTCTACGGAATCCCAACAACGGGGCTCAGGTTTTTTACGGTGTATGGTCCATGGGGAAGACCCGATATGGCCCTATTCCTTTTTACCCGGAACATACTGGCCGCCAAACCTATTGATGTCTACAACCATGGGGAAATGGAAAGGGACTTCACCTATATCGATGATATTACCGAAGGAATCTATCGAATCGTTCAGAAAGCTCCGCAATCTGATTCTGACTGGTCGGGAGACAACCCGAACCCGGCGTCCTCTTCAGCCCCATACCGGCTATACAATATTGGGTCCAACTCGCCTATTCAATTGATGGATTATGTGCGCGAGATTGAAAATAATCTTGGGATAAAAGCAAAATTGAACATGATGCCCATGCAGAGCGGGGATGTAAAAAAATCACATGCTGATGTTTCGGATTTGATTAGAGATTTCGATTACACACCTGAATGGACGATAAAGAAAGGAATTAAGAATTTTATCAACTGGTATCTGGATTATTACCAGGTGAAGCGCCCCTCTTCTTGAAAAAAAGAAACTTCGATGGCAGTGACCTGAAACCCAAGAGTTTTAACCCTACCTAACGAACTCTATTTTCCAATTCAGAAATTATCTCAGGTTGGGATAGCAACATCTCCTCGATCTCGCCCACATTCATGCGCGATGTATTTTGAGAATTGTAATCTTCGGTCTTTATAACTTTCATATTGCCTTCATTCAGGTACTTGTTGTAATTCAAGTCCCTGTCGTCGATTCTCACCCTTAAGTAATCGCCCATATCTTCTGACCGCAATAACTCCCCCTTTGATGCCAGAGTTTCATATAGTTTTTCTCCGTGCCGCATTCCAATGATCTTTATTTCAGAATCAGATCGAAAAATATTTTTCACAGCCTGAGCCAGATCCCCAACCGAACAAGAAGGAGCTTTACGGACAAAAATATCTCCCTGCCGGCCTTTTTCCAGCGCGAACGTAACCAGACCTATGGCCTCTTTCAATGGAAGAAGAAACCGTGTCATATCAGGTTCAGTTACGGAAATAGCTTTATTCTCTTTGATCTGTCTTATAAAAAGAGGAATGACCGAGCCCCGGGAAAATAAAACGTTTCCATAGCGGACTATAGTTAAGACAGTCCCACCTTCACTCAGGTTTCGCGCGGATGACTCCACTACTTTTTCCATAAGCGCCTTGGTAATTCCAAGAGCATTGACAGGGTAAACAGCTTTATCAGTACTAAGGCTGACTACCTTGGCAACCCCATGGCTGATAGCAGAGTCGATGACGTTGCGGCTCCCCAACACATTAGTTTGTGTAGCCTGCATTGGGAAAAATTCGCAGGAAGGCACTTGCTTTAGGGCCGCTGCATGAAACACATAATCCACTCCGGACATAGCATCATCGACACTGCTTCGATCGCGGATATCTCCAATGTAGAATTTTATTTTAGGATTCTGAAACCTCAGGCGCATTTCTTCCTGTTTCAGTTCATCCCGACTAAACACTCTTATCTCTTTGAAGTTCTTATCGAGAAGGT
The DNA here is from genome assembly GCA_047610985.1 of Nitrospinales bacterium. Lineage (GTDB taxonomy): Bacteria > Nitrospinota > Nitrospinia > Nitrospinales > VA-1 > UBA8687. Next base: position 1,609 of record JBLFWU010000129.1, read on the forward strand.
AATTGACAAAATATCCCCCAAACGAGCCAGTACCTCCAGTAACCAATATGGTCTTTCCTTCAAATATGGCCATATAACTACTCCTTAAATCACTATTTTTTCCTTGATGTCAAATTTAACGGATTTTTTATTTAAAAACATGAGCTTATCTCTTTACTTAAAACCGTATTTTGAGCATTCAATATCTCCTAGGATGCCCTATGCAATCTAAGGTCATTTAAAGGGTTCAATCCATTCCTTTAACATCCTAACATTTTGTTTTTTAAATTGTTATTGTTTTAGCCGTGGGCTATACTTTTTGACAAGTTATGCATATTAATCTAAAATTTGGAGATGATTGTTGAGAGATAGAATTAATGTTGCGCTGATTGGAGCAGGTCACTGGGGTAAAAACCTGGCCCGGGTATTTTATGAGCTCGGTGTATTAAAAACTATTTGCGATTCCTCCGAGGAAACTCTTAAAAGAAAGTCTGCCAAATATCCCAAAATAACAACGACCTCCTCTTTCTCTGACATTTTAACTTCTCCTGATATCCATGCCGTCGTCATAGCAACCCCTGCCGAACAGCATTATTCATTGGCAAAAAAATCTCTCCTTGCAGACAAACATGTTTTTGTCGAAAAACCTCTCGCCATGACCGCTCACGAAGGGGAGGAATTAGTTAAACTCGCTAAACAACAGGGGAAAACTCTATTTGTCGGGCACATCCTCCAGTATCATTCGGCAGTTCAGACTATCAAAAATATGGTTCAAGAAGGTGAACTCGGAAAGCTTCAATATATTTATTCCAACAGACTAAATCTGGGAAAAATTCGACGGGAAGAAAATAGTCTCTGGTCATTTGCTCCGCACGACATTTCTGTAATTTTATCTCTAGTCGGGGAAGAACCCATTGAAGTAACGGCAACAGGCACGAATATTCTCCATCCAAAGATCGCAGATACAACCATCACCAATATGAAGTTTTCCTCTGGAGTCGGGGCGCATATTTTTGTCTCGTGGTTACACCCTTTTAAAGAGCAAAAAATGATCATTATCGGGGATCGAAAAATGGTGGTTTTTGATGACACCGCTCCGATTGAAAAAAAACTCATACTTTATCCTCACCAAATTTCATGGAAAAATGGGGTACCCATTCCTGAAAAAAAAGAAGGCTCTCCAATAGACCTTTCAAAAAACTGGGAAGAACCTTTGACCAGTGAAGGTCGTGCATTTATTGATGCCATCAATGGGAAACAAGCATTATCAGATGGATCAGAAGGCTTAAGAGTGTTGAAAGTTTTGCAGCGAGCTCAAGCTTGTATGGATAATATTAATCCTCCATCGCAAGAAAAATCCTACTTTATTCATGAAAGCAGCTTTATAGATGAAGATTGCGAAATAGGAGCCGGCACAAAAATTTGGCATTTTTCCCATATTTTGAAAAATACCCAAATTGGCAACAAGGTGAATATCGGACAAAATGTTGTGATCGGCCCAGATGTGAAAGTAGGAAATAATGTTAAAATTCAAAACAATGTTTCTGTATACCCCGGTGTGACTTTAGAGGACAATGTCTTCTGCGGCCCTTCCTGTGTTTTTACCAATGTAATTAATCCTAGAAGTTCTATTCCAAGAAAAAGCGAAATCCTTCAGACACTGGTACGAGAAGGTGCAACCATTGGAGCCAACTCAACAATCCTTTGTGGAATTACTATCGGAAAACACGCTTTTATAGGAGCGGGATCGGTTGTAACACAGGATGTACAGGATAATGCCTTAGTATTTGGGAATCCTGCGAAGTTCCAAAGTTGGATGTGCGACTGCGGCTGCAAACTTGATGAGAACTCTCAATGCAGCGAATGCGGGAAAACCATAAAAACCCCGTAATTTTCCAACCCTATATAGAGTATAGAGCCATGAACGGCCTCGCCCAAGTGGACAAGGCATCCAGCAAAAATTATTACCTAAATATCAGGAATCCCTAACGAGGGAAGCTATACCTGCCGACAATAATATAAGCCCTTTGGTTTGATTTAAAGTTCTTTTCAGGAGTTGGTTGTGCTGCTTGATAAAATAAAGAAAAAAGAAGCAAAGATAGGTGTGATCGGGCTTGGCTATGTCGGACTTCCTCTAGTCATCGAGTTTTGCAAGTCAGGCTTCTCTGTGACAGGCCTTGATAT
>JBLFWU010000130.1:0-3569 GCA_047610985.1 Nitrospinales bacterium
TATAGGCGAAATGACTGGAAACCATACGCGTATAAGACCACCGATTTTGGACAATCGTTCACAAGAATAGCTGATGAGGAAAATGTAAGTGGACACGCGTTAAGTATTGTGCAAGACCCAAAAGAAGACAAGTTGTTGTTTTTAGGAACTGAAAATGGGCTGTACTTTTCAATTAACAAAGGAAATACTTGGACAAAATGGGATAAAGATTATCCTTCTGTGTCTACAATGGATTTGAAAATTCAGGAACGAGAGAATGACTTGGTAATAGGGACGTACGGAAGGGCAATTTACATTCTAGACGACATTAGACCATTAAGAGAATTGGCTACAAAATATAACGAATGGCCAGGAAAAGAATTTCACGTATTTGACTATGGCACAGCTTACCAGATGGAAACCATGGCAGCAACGGGAGTTCGTTTTAGAGCAGGGGGTTATTTTTCAGGAGATAATCAACGAAATAATGCGCAAATAAAAGTTTGGATTAAGGAACCTGGAGATCCGGATAAGCGAGGGAAAGAAGAAGAGACAAAGGGAAAATCGAAAAAATCAAAAACTGATGTTAAAGAGGATGAAAAGAAAGAGCAAGAAGAAAAGTATGACTGGAAGGATATAGAAGTTATCGTGAAAGCTTTGACTGGAGATACCTTGTTCACGTACACCCATAAAGCAGATACAGGATTACAAGTGGTCAATTGGTACTTGAATGAAAAAGGGATAAGATATCCATCCCGTAAAAAAGTAAAAGAAGATGCTAAAGATCCGAGGGGACCTGAAGTGTTTCCCGGTAAATACAATTTAATACTGAACTACGGTACTTACTCAGATTCGACAATTGTAGAAGTGAAAACTGATCCAAGAACGCAATACGATTTAGCTGGGGAAAAAGAAAATAGAGAATTGATGCTTTCCTTTAAAAAGACCGTTGATTTAGCTAGAAGCGCAATGGAAAGGTTGTTGGACGCACAGGAAACGATGAAGCGAGTTGCCACCCGTTTTGAGTTAGCTGAAGACTCCATTCAAGATAAGATTAAAAAAGCCGGAAAAAAAGTCAATGATAGTATTGTGAAAATTCAAAATCTATTCATGCAGGCAAAAGGTCTGTCGGGATACCAGGATAATTCGAAAAAGCTGAACACGTATCTGCGTAACGCAGCTGGTCATCTTGGCTCTGTTAACGGAGCTCCAACTTCAACTACCAAGTTTGCGGTTAAAAAAGCCAAAGAAACTACCGATACAATTGTCAAACAGATCAACGATTTCTTTATAACTAAATGGGTTGAATATCAAAAAGAGGTTTTGGGTTACGAAGCAGAGATTTTTAATGAGTACAAAGTATTGAAAAGAGAAGAATGAAAATAGCTTTTATCCAAACAGGGGGAACTATAGATAAAGATTATCCTCAAATAACAAAAGGCTGGGCATTTGAAATTTCAGACCCTGCTTTTGTAAGAATTCTAGATAAACTAAACCCATCTTTCGATTATGAAGTTTTGTCTGCGATGAAAAAAGATAGCACTGAAATTACCAGTGAGGATCGAGATGCGCTGAAAGCCCAAATTGAAAACCTTGATGCATCACACATTATCATTACGCATGGCACGGATACGATGGAAGAAACAGCTCAAGCACTTTCAGAAATAAAAAGCAAAACGATCGTTATTACCGGGGCAATGAGACCACAACGATTTGCGAACACAGACGCTGACATCAATCTTGGGCTGGCAATTGGCGCAGTCCAATCCAAAACCACTGGGGTTTTTATATGCATGCACGGTTTAGTAATTCCTTGGGATAAAGTAGACCGAAACATGGAAACAGGAAAGTATATAATAAAGAATTGAATGGACGAATAAGTCTACTTAAGCCAAAATTTTAATAAAATGGTTGAGAAAGAAGAGTTGCAAGAGGCGGTTCAAAGAGTGAATGGTTACCTACATAAAACACCAGTTTTATCCGCTGAAAGTATCAATAAGATTCTTGGATTAAACGTTTATTTTAAATGTGAAAACTTCCAGAAAATGGGAGCATTTAAAATGCGCGGAGCGATAAATGCTATTCTCTGTTTATCAGATGAAGAAAGAGCCAAAGGGGTGGTGACTCACAGTTCTGGAAATTTTGCACAGGCAGTTGCTTTGTCGGCTAAGAAAACAAATACTAAAGCAACAATTGTGATGCCTACCAGTGCTCCAGCAATTAAAAAAAGAGCGGTCCAAGGATATGGGGCAGAAGTCGTTGATTGCCCGCCCACGCAACAAGACCGGGAAGAGACCGCTGAACGAATTAGAAAGGAACAAGGAGCGTCATTTCTGCATCCATCTAATCAAATTGAAGTGATAATCGGAAATGCAACGGCAGGAATTGAGCTGATTGACCAAGTCGATAACTTAAATGCAATATTTACCCCAGTTGGAGGCGGAGGGTTAGTTGCTGGCACTGGTCTAGCCGCGCATCATTTTGGTAATGAGGTTCAAGTTTTTGGAGGAGAGCCCTCAGGAGCAGATGATGCTTACCGATCTTTAAAAGCAGGATATATCATCCCGGTAGAAAATCCACAAACGATAGCAGATGGACTTAGGACTTCACTAGGAAATGTGAATTTTCCAATTATTTCTGAATTGGTAGAGGAGATCTTTTTAGTAGATGAAAACGAAATTATTGCAGCGATGAGGTTGGTGTGGGAACGGATGAAAATCATTATTGAACCTTCGTCTGCAGTCGCATTTGCGGCATTAATCAAAAACAAAAGCAGATTTAAAAATCAACACGTAGGCATAATAATCTCTGGCGGAAATGTTGATTTAGATAGTTTGCCTTTCTAAATCTTATTCTTTTACGAATTTTACCGAAGCCCATTCTATTCCATTTTGAACTTTAATAAAGTACAAACCGCTTGTTATTGTGGAAACGTCCAATTTGAAAGAGGGTGTCTGGACTTGCTCTGATAAGACAATTTTTCCAGAGATGTCTACGACCTTGACGTTACATCCTTTTCTTATAAGTGCTCCTCTAATATTTAATTGATTGTGAGTTGGGTTTGGGTATACAAGAATCTGATTGTGAGCGGTTTGTTCTTTGATTCCTGAAACGTAATTCGGATTGAAAATTTCAATAATATTGTCGTCATTTGGTAGAATTGGCGGGCCAGAGTTTTCATGATTTGAAGTGGCTAGGTGCACATTTCCATTAGGGGCAACAAGTACATCTCTAATTCTTAGAAAAGAGTCCGCTAACATTATTTTAAAGGTATCTGCTGTATTTGTAAGTGTGTCGATTGGCAAGTATAGAATCCGTTTTACTTTTAAAGTGGCCACTAGCAAGCTACCTCTTAACTCTGGAATTTGTGGATGATCGTACCACTCAAGACGGCAAACCTTCCAGAGTTCAAGATGATTTCCTTCAGGTTCTTGTATCTAAGCAAAACTCCTTCGCAGGATAACCTTTTGGTTCTGAACATTCTTGACCGATTTCTTTGAACTGGCCGTAAACATCTGAAGGAAATTTTTACTCTAACATGAATGACGAAGGCCTTGCCTTCTCTTTTGGGTTGCTTTTCAGCTTTGATA
>JBLFWU010000131.1:0-3202 GCA_047610985.1 Nitrospinales bacterium
GAGGTCAAAAAATCCGGGCTGGGCCATGGAAACTCTCCTTTTCATCAGATGAAAAATCGTATCATTATCCTACCGCTCCTATTCTAATCTACTCATCAACTTTTTATCCTATTTTTAGAGATGCCCTTTATTCATAAAACAATTCTATTTTTTTCTCTTCCACTAAAAAACTCAAGGGGCATGGCTGCTTTGATGAGTGTCATCATGAGCCTTGTTATTATTGCCGCCATTGCCATTAATTTTCTGGCGGAATCTAGACAAAAGCAGACCGGCGCTATTTTGAATTACACATCCACCAATGCTTTCATGATTGCGGAAGCTGGGCTTCGGTATGTAGAAAGATGCATGGTCGACGTGGGAGTCTCATGGGGGTGTCCTTCAGCTTTACAAGATGAGAACGACTGGGCCACAAATATTAACCAGAATAATAATATTCTGGCAAAAAGCTTTGCGGAAGGAGCCTTCTCTATTTATTTCCCCGGAAGTTCATCCCCGGTCAACGCAACAGGTTCACCAAATGACTCGGATAATTTACGAGTAATTTCTGTCGGAACATATAAGGGGGCTAGCCGGAAGTTTCAGCGCATCATCTCACGAAACTGTACGAATAGTAATACCTCGTATGCAGCCACCGCATGTGAAGACCTTGATATAAAAAATGACGCAGTGATCGAAGATAATAATTATTCACCAGAAGATGGAAACGGGAACCCGAGCGATGTTTGTGTAGCTGACCCAGGGCTCGTAGACATCGCTGCGTATACGGAATATTTTTCCGATACTGACTGCGACGATAGCTGTAATGGCTCAGATTCCGAATGTCCGGATTTTGACGAAAACAATTCTAATCATTACAACTCGTCGACCAAACTCCTGCAGCGGTTCAAATTTTGCGAATTTAAGATTGATAACATTGAGGTGAGGACTTCAGTGAGTACTACTGCGGATAACAATATCTATGTTGCAAAAAAATTGGAAATCAAGAATAACGGATTACTGAATCTCAGTTATGATTCTCTCTCGCCTTATACAAATGAAGATACTAAAATTATCGTGTACAAGGAATTTAAATTAAAGGATCAAGGAGAGATTAAAGTTAAAGGAACGTTGGTCATTGAAGCGGCTAATGAATTTAAAATGGAAGATGATTCAAAGGTTAATGCATCGCAAGGGGAATCGTCGGACGTAATTCTTAAGGGCGAAAAAGATGTCGAAATCAAGGACGATGCGAGATTTTATGGTGCCGTTTTCTGTGATGATCATTTTGACCTTAAGGATGATGCCTATCTTGAGGGTTGGGTTCAGTCTAACGACAAATTACATCTTAAAAATGATTCCGTACTCAATTTTGATCCAACCGCAGGAACCGACGTAAGTAATACATGTGCGGCTAGTACTGTTCCGCCTGACTGGTCTGAGTAGTAGTCCTTCAAATCATAGCTGTGAATTGTTCGACCTAAGTAGACAGTTTTTGTAAATTTAATACTTTTTACGAGGAAGTCTTCCCCGTCAGCCGAATGTGGACATTTTGAGGTTAAAAGCTAAGAGATACTTACTGTTGTACATCTTCAAACGAATGTGTGCTAGGAATTGTATTTAGGGTACTGTCACTTTAATTATCGATTCGTGGGGTAATAATGCATGGAAATTTCAAAGAATCCCTATATTCATAATCGTTATTCGCCTGAAGTAATTAGTCATACCGTCTGGCTATAACTCCGTTTTCCCTCAGTTTCCGTGATATTGAAGAGCTCCTCGCTATTAGAGGGATATTTACACCTCGTATGAAACGATCCGTCGCTGGAGCCTAAAGTTCCCTGCCCACTACTCAAAATTAATACAAAAAATAGCGGCCGGTTGGGGATGACTGCCAATGGCAGAATAAAAGTGTACCAGTTACGCTAAGCTTTCTACCCTGAAGTGAACTTATAATCAGAATGGAGATGTTATAGTCCAAAGCCATATGGATAAACGTGCCGCATTGCGGTTTTTCAGAAAACTGCTCGTAAGGTCAAAGATCTCTTTCCTGGAAAGTGATCACCGATAAATTTAGAAGCTATTCCACCGCTCTACGGAAGATTGTGCCATCCTTGGTGTATGTCAAAAAACAATATGGAAACAATCGGGTGGAGGTATTCCATTAGCTGGCCAAGCGCACCGTTTTTTATCATTTCACGGGCTAGTAAATATTTATGTCGCAAACAACTGTAATTGCTGTCTGGGCCGCATTACAGAATATTGAGGAATTAGGCGTTCGATATTTGCGTATACACAACTATTAAGGGATAATGAAAAAACTTCGACACCAGTTAAATTGTGTCAAAAAAAGTTAACGTGACAAAACCATTTGAAAGTGTAAATTAACTGTAAAATAACTTAAATATATCATCAAAAGAATGTTTTAAGGACTCTCTTATTTCAGTGATTTTTTCTTCATTTAAAAGCAGAAACTCCACTGCTTTTTGATCAAAGCAGGGAACAATGGGTTCGCCACTATTTCCCCAACCTATTTCATAGGCAATAGTATCCGCTATATGGAGCCAGCAAGCAATTTTACGGTATTTCCTAGGAGCTTTGAAGGGGTTATGGTGAAAACTGACCGATTCAAAAAAACAATCAGCTAACCCCCACTTTCTCAGCAATTCCCCCCCCAAGTCCTGGTGACTGAATCCAATATTTTCTTTTTCCACTTCATAAAGTCGTCTACTTTCATCTTCTGCTTTATTAAAACACGCCTGTGAAATTGTTGGATTTTCAATTAAAAGAACCAGACTCCCAATATCATGCAATAGACCTAATAGGAAATACTGTTCAAGATTTTTGGTTTCCCCAAATAAAACAGCAATTTCTTTGGTAGCCAATCCACAAGCAACGCTATGTTTCCAAAATGCTTCCAAACTGATCAACTCTTTTGAGATTGACTTGAACCTGTTCATAACAAGCGTGCCTGTAGAAAGATTCATTATTTGATCAACACCCAAAATATTCACAGCTTGGAGTATCGAATCTACCCGATTAGGAAAGTTATAAAACGAACTATTTACGAAACCCAAAACCCGAAGAGAAAGGCCAGGGTCAAGACTGATGACATTTGCAAAATCTTCAAAAGTGCTGTCAGAATCATTAATAGCATCCTGAAGCTTTTGAAATACCACAGGCGGTGACGCTATCGATGAAGATGTAATTGTATCTAGTTTTAACA